>NZ_JAESPG010000009.1:0-202868 GCF_016756915.1 Pseudomonas sp. HB05 | reverse complement strand
AGCTTGCTCCCGCTGGGCTGCGCAGCGACCGCAAAATCTGGGTCTGCTGCGCCCGAGACGTCGGCCCAGCGGGAGCAAGCTCCCTCGCCACGGTATATTTGTCTCTTCACAAATTGTGTTCGGCTTTGGTTCTGTTTATCCGGCCATGTAGGACTCCCGAGTAAGGCTACGTTGCCTTGCGTCATTGCCTACAACTACGCCAGAATCCGCCGGCTTGTGCGCTTGGCTCGTGGCTTTTACTGTTCTCGGGTCGCTGATTTCAGCGATCGGGTTTGGTAGCCCGCGAGTCAACTAGGCGCAAGCGCCACCTCTTGCAGATGCTGTCTGGGCATCTGTTTCATGGTGGCCGTGCGCAGGGCGTCTTCGGGCGCGCCGGGTTCCTAGTGCTCCGGTCTACCAACCCGCGTACGGCCGCCACCCAATCGTTTGGTAGCGATGGTTTCGGCTCCTGAAAATGAATACTAGGAGTTACACCATGTTCAAAATTACCCCCAATCCCCCCGACGACGACGCCAAAAAACTCAACGAAGCCGCCGACCGCGCCCTCGCCTTTTACCTCGATCCAAAACCTGGAAAACCAAAGCTACCGCCGGGCCAGTTGTTCACCGTGGCCCAAGGCGCGGACATGGAGTGCCTGCTGGCCAACCTCAGCGAAACCCTCGCTTCGGTCAATGTCATGGCCAACGAACTGGCCTTTGATCTGGAGGGGGCGCCACGGAGTTTTGCACTGGGGATCCAGCAGATGATCGAGCTGAGTGAGCTACTGGCAAACCGCGCCCTGGATATCGCCGCACCGCGCTGACATATCTGAAGCCAAGCGATACCCGTGGCGAGGGAGCTTGCTCCCGCTGGGCCGGTCCGACGTCTCGGGCGCAGCAGCCCCATAATCTTGCGGTCGCTGCGCACTGGAGCGCCAGCCCGGCCGAGCGGGAGCAAGCTCCCTCGCCACAAAAGCAGTCATTGCGCACAGCACCAGGCTCTGTCAGTTCGAGCCTGGGCTCACACCGGCCTGGCCTTGAGATTCCGCGCATACCAAGGCCTCTGCGGCACGCGGCGGAACAGTTGCGCCAGCTTGTCGTCATCGCTGCCAAACGTAATGCGCAACGCCAGTTTCATGGTTTCCGGATCCATCTCCACCGAATGCCCAACCTGCAACCCCGGCGTGGTGCTGCAGCCGTGGGTGTCCGGGCCCAGCCACGGGTCGGCGATTTCCACCCAGCGACCCGGGGCGAACCAGGGCACGCCGTTGACTTCGAGCCGGCTCACTTCGCCAGGATGAAAACGTTCGTGGGCACGGAACCAGTCTTCGAGGCGGTCGTCGATCCAGCCGTGGAAGGCCCAGAACACCGGGTTCACATGGGAGGAAAACGGATCGCCGAGAAAGTCGTTTTCCGGTTCGAACCAGCGCTGGGCGAAGTCGGCCTGATCACGGGCGAACGGCACCGGATGGCCGTTGGAAGGATCGCGCGGCACCGAGGCCCAGCGCATGTGCAGCCAGTCATGCAGGCCCAATTCCACTTCCGAACCGAACTGGCCCAACGTCAGTTTCGATAGATAGCGCGGGTCGCGATAACGGGATTCCCAGACCTGGAAATTGCTGTGATAGGTCTCGGCGGTCTTGATGTCGCTGACCCACTGGGCGTATTGCTCGTCGCCACGGGCCAGCCAGGTCGGTGGCAGTGCAGTCCCGTCGATGTTGTCGAAATACCGGGCAAAGCCCAGGCGATCACGTTCCAACTCCGGTTGCGGCAACGGGAAGCGTGGCCATGACGGCAGCGGTTGGAAAGAACGCGCCGTGCCGAGCATATGCCGGTGCATGAAAAAGAAATCCACCCCCGAGCCGTTGCGATCCTTGCGCGGCCCACGGGCGTCACGCTCGTTGTCTCGCGGCCCGGGTTGCCAGCCGATGCCGCGCAGGGCGTCGCGCTTGTCTTCGTCGAGGGTGTGCCATTTGTCTCGCGAGGCATGCCAGAGTTGGTGGAACAGCCGGTGCTCGGGCGACACCAGCCAGGCCAGCAGCTTCGGGCTCAGCGGTGTCCGTTCCCGGGCTTCGGGGAATCGCTGTTTGACGGCGACGAATTGATTGTCGAGTTCCGGCAATGCCAACGGGCGATCCAACCGCAACACCCGGCCGCTGAGGGTCGCCGTGCCGGCATTGCCGAAACCGGCCCAGACTTCGTCGAGGGTCATGATGAATTCGTAGTCCGGCGCGTCATGCCTGGCAGCGATCAAGCGCCAGCTCAATTGCTTCGGGTCGCTGCCAGCCAGGTCGCCCAGCACTCGATAACGCGGCTCATCCCCAGCGCGCAGGCGTTCGGCGGTATCGACGCAACCCACCAGGCCACGGCCCTTGTGGGCGATGTCGAGGAAGACTTCCAGGTTGTCGTTCGGCAAGCCGTCGAGGCCGGCATCGCGCCCGCTGAAACGGATCGTCCAGACGCCCCGCAGCGTGTTTGCCCGACGCTGTCCGGCGACGTCCGCCACATCGAAGGAAGCCTCGCCGGGGGTGATGGTCGGGTCCGGCCGGGTCAGTTCGCGATGCCCGTAATACACCGCAGGCACGGCGGCACCGGTCAGCGCCAGGCCTGCCATGAACCATCGTCGAGAAATCGTCATTGCCTTACCTGTGTTCGCCCTGGGGTGGGCTTTATCCAAGCTAGAACGATGGGCGTCCTGACAAATTTATAGAGACTGTGAGGGCCTCATCGCGAGCAAGCTCGCTCCCACAGGTGAGCGCATTCCAAATGTGGGAGCGAGCTTGCTCGCGATGGCGGTCTCGAGAACACCTAAATTTCCCGCCCGATCACTCGTTCCCCCCAGATAGCAAAGGCCCCCGCGCCTGTCCTTCCAAGGCGAACCAGACTGAGATCGGCAATGACAACACCACGTTCTAGAAAGGCTCTTTTCACCGGCGTGCCCCTGGCCCTGGCGCTGGTTGTCGGTGGCGGGCTCGCGGCCTGGGACCATTGGTGGCGGGACAACCCCGGCTACCCGGTCAAGGTCATGAAGGAAGCCCGGGAATTGCACGAACGGCTGCTGTCCTTCGACAGCCACATCACCGTGCCGCTAGATTTCGGCACCGCCGGCAACGAAGCGGACAAAGACGGCAAGGGCCAGTTCGACCTGGTGAAAGCCAATCGCGGCCACCTCTCCGGTGCCGCATTGACGATCTTCGGCTGGCCCGAGTTGTGGAACGGGCCCAATGCGCCACACAAGCCCACCGCCGGATTCGTCGAGGAAGCGCGCAACCAACAAGAAGTGCGCTACAAGATCATCACCGGCATGGTCCGGGACTTTCCCAACCAGGTCGCCATCGCCTACACCCCGGACGATTTCCGCCGCCTGCACGGCGAAGGCAAGTTCGCGATTTTCATCAGCATGCTCAACGCCTATCCCCTCGGCCACGACCTGAGCCTGCTGGACCTGTGGACGGCGCGAGGCATGCGCATGTTCGGCTTCAGCTACATCGGCAACAACGACTGGGCCGACTCCTCGCGACCGCTGCCGTTCTTCAACGACTCGCCCGACGCCCTCGGCGGCCTGTCGGACATCGGCAAGCAAGCGGTGACACGCCTGAACGACCTGGGCGTGATCATCGATGTGTCGCAGATGTCGACCCAGGCCCTGGAGCAAGTCGCGCAACTGAGCCGCACGCCCTTGGTGGCCTCCCATTCCGCGCCACGAGCCATGGTGGACATCCCGCGCAACCTCAGCGACAAGGAAATGCAGCTGATCAAGGCCAGTGGCGGCGTGGTGCAGATCGTGGGGTTCTCCCAATACCTGCGCCCATTGACGCAAAAGACCCAGGACAGACTCAACGCCCTGCGCGAACGCTTCGACCTGCCGCCGCTGCCTAATCTGGCGATGGCGCTGATGCCGGGCGACCCGATCATCGCCGCGTGGCCGGAACAGAAATTCGGCGAATACGCCGGCCAGCTCTACGGCATTCTCGAAGAGGAACCCAAGGCCAGCCTCAAGGATTTGGGCGATGCCATCGACTATGCCGTGCGCAAGATCGGCATCGATCACGTCGGCATCAGTTCGGACTTCAACGAAGGTGGCGGCGTGAAGGGCTGGGAGAACGTCGGCGACATCCGCAACGTCACCGCCGAGCTGCTGACCCGTGGCTACTCCGAGGGCGACATCGCCAAGCTGTGGGGCGGCAACTTCCTGCGGGTCTGGGACCAGGTGCAGAAAGCCGCAAGCCCCGCTATTGCCTCGGCGCAGAAGGCCGCCCAGCCATGAACGAGCGCCGGATCTTTCTCAAGCAAGCCGGGGTCCTTGCCGCCGGTCTGTCATTGCCCGCCAGCCTGCCCGCCACGGCCAGCGCCGATCCAATGCCACCGCTGCCCAAGGACAAATGGGCGCAGCTGCGCTCGCTGTTCAACCAGGACCCGGACTATTTGCACTTCTCCAACTTCCTGGTCACCACCCACCCGCGCCCGGTGCGCGAGGCCATCGAGCGGCACCGCGCCGCCCTGGATAAAAACCCCGGGCTGTTGATGGACTGGGACTTGGGCGTCACCGAAGCGCGCGAGGAAAACGTGCGGACCTGGGCCGGTCGCTACCTGCAAGCGAACCCGAAGCAGATCGCCCTCACTGGCAGCACCACCGAAGGCCTGGCGATGATCTATGGCGGCGTCCATGTGCGACCCGACCAGGAAATCCTCACCACCGCCCACGAACATTACGCCACCCACACCATCCTCGACCTGCGCAAGCAACGGGACGGAACACGGGTGCGCAAGATCAAGCTGTTCGAGAACGCCCACGGCGCCAGCGAGGCGGAAATCCTCTCGGCCATCGACCGCAACATCCGCCCCGAGACCCGCGTGCTCGGCATGACCTGGGTGCATTCGGGCAGCGGCGTGAAGTTGCCCATCGGCAAGATCGGCGCCCTGGTGGACAAGCACAACCAGGGCCGCAGCGATGAACAACGCATCGTCTATGTGGTGGATGGCGTGCACGGTTTCGGCGTGGAGGATTTGAGTTTCCCGGAGATGAATTGCGATTTCTTCATCGCCGGCACCCACAAATGGATGTTCGGCCCACGGGGCACCGGCGTGGTGTGCAGCCGCAGCGAAGAGGTCAAGTACGTCACACCGATCATTCCGACCTTCTCCGAAGCCACGACGTTTTCCACCACCATGACCCCGGGCGGTTACCACGCCTTCGAGCATCGCTGGGCGGCGGACGAAGCGTTCAAGCTGCACCTGCAACTGGGCAAGGCCGAGGTCCAGGCGCGTATTCATGCGCTCAACAGTTACCTGAAAAAACACCTGCTCGCGCTGCCGCAGATCGAGCTGGTGACGCCGCTGAGCCCCGAGCTGTCGGCCGGCTTCACCTTCTTCCGGGTCAAGGATCGCAAGAGCGATGAGATCGCCGCCTACCTGATGCACAACCGCGTGGTCGCCGATGCCGTGCACCGCGATGCCGGGCCAGTGGTCCGCACCGCGCCGGGGCTGCTCAACACTGAAGCCGAGATCGATCGCTTCACGGCGCTGCTGGGCAAAACACTCTGATGACTGATCGAGAGCAATTGATGAACCGATTTTTATTGAAGACGCTTCCGGCATTGGCCCTCACCGCACTGTTGCCCTCCAGCGCCCAGGCCTCGCAGCCGGGCCAGGTGTTCCGCGACTGCAAGGACTGCCCGGAAATGGTCGTGCTGCCCACCGGCACCTTCCAGATGGGCACCCCGGAAAACGAGGTCGGCCGCGAGCCCGACGAGGGTCCGATGCACCCGGTGACGTTTGCCAAGCCGTTGGCGATCAGTCGCTTCCAAGTGCTCAAGGGTGAATGGTTCGCCTACCTGCGCGATACCGGCTACGTGATGCCCGATGGCGACAAGCGCCCCGGACGCGCGTGCCAGGCCGGGGTTCCGGACTATCAGGGCAGCGACCCGCGCAAGCAGTACACCGACCGGCACCCGGCGGTGTGCATGAATTTCGAAGAGGCCAACGCCTACGTGGCGTGGCTGTCGAAAAAGACCGGCAAGCCGTACCGATTGGTCAGCGAATCCCTGCGCGAATACGCCGCGCGTGGCGGCAGCACCGGCCCATTCCCCTTCCCGTTCGATGAAGGCAAGGACTACAGCATCGCCCAGCACGCCAACACCTATGGCGCCGCCGATGGCTACAACTTCACCGCCCCGGCCGGCAGCTTCGCACCCAACGCCTTTGGTGTGTATGACATGCACGGCAACGTCTACGAGTGGACCACCGATTGTTTCAACGAAAACTACACCGATGCGCCAAGCGACGGCAGCGCCGCGCTGACGGGCAACTGCAAGGTGCGACGCATCCGTGGCAACGATTGGGGCGAAGCGCCGGTGTTTTCCCGTTCGGGCAATCGCAATGCGGTGTTTTCCGATGCCCGTGGTGACTGGCTGGGGTTTCGGGTGGCTCGGGATATGTAGATCGGCAGGTCCACCCAAATACCTCTTTGGACATGGTGGCCCTGTGGCGAGGGGATTTATCCCCGCTGGGCTGCGAAGCAGCCCCAATGAAATCGCCGCGTGATCTCGGACTGATCGGTGTTGCCTGCTTGGGGGCTGCTTTGCAGCCCAGCGGGGATAAATCCCCTCGCCACAAATGATGTGGGTTAGATGGTTCCGCGTTAAATCCTCTTCCCCTCCAATCGTTCCTTAGGTGGGCGCGCCCCAACCGGCGTGCCGCTGTCCTCCAGCCCATGCGGTGAAAGCCCGCGATAGCCTTCGACCTTTTCATCTAGCAGGGAAACCTCCATGAGCCAACCAAAACGCGGGGTGATCACCGAGCTGTTCATCCTGCTCAAACCCTTCCGGCTGATTGTCGCAGGCTCCATCCTCCTGGGCATGCTCGGCGGGCTGAGCATCACCGCCCTGCTGGCAACCATCAACGACGCGCTGAACGCCGATGCCGGGCCGACGCCCCAGGTGCTGGCTACCTTTGCCGGCCTGTGCATGGCGGCGCTGCTGACCTCGATCCTGTCGGACATCGGCACCAACCACGTCGGCCAGAACATCATCGCCAGCCTGCGCAAATCCCTCGGCCAGAAAGTCTTGCTGGCGCCCATCGAGCAGATAGAGCGTTTCCGCAGCCATCGGCTCATCCCGATCCTGACCCACGACGTCAACACGGTCAGCAGCTTCGCGTTTTCCTTCGCGCCACTGGCGATTGCCTTTACCGTCACCCTCGGTTGCCTGGGCTACCTGGCCTACCTGTCGCTGCCGATGTTTGCGCTGCTGCTGGTGGCGCTGGTGATCGGCACGGTCATCCAGTACGTGGCGCGGGCCCGTGGGATTCGGGGGTTCGAAGCAGCCCGCGAGGCTGAAGATGCGCTGCAAAAACACTACAGCGCCATCGCTGCAGGCGCCAAGGAACTGCGCATCCACCGCCCGCGCCGCCAGCGCATGTTCAGCCAGCGCATCGAAGCCACCGCCGAGCAGATCTGCGCCACCAACATCCGTGCGGTCAACACTTTCGTCATCGCCAAGACCTTCGGCTCGATGCTGTTTTTCGTGGTCATCGGCCTGGTCCTGGCCCTGCAATCGCTGTGGCTGGGCACCGACAAAGCGGTGCTCAGCGGTTTCGTGCTGGTGTTGTTGTACATGAAGGGGCCGCTGGAATACCTGGTCATGACGCTGCCGGTGATCAGCCGCGCCAACATCGCGTTCAAGCGCATTGCGGAACTGGCCGAGCAGTTTTCCTCGCCGGAGCCGCACCTGCTGCTCAACGACAAGAGCGTGCCCAAGCCGACGATCCAGCAGCTTGAATTGCGTGACGTGCATTACGCCTTCCCAGCGGTCGACGGCAGCCAGGCCTTCGCCCTCGGACCGGTCAACCTGTCCATCGCCCAAGGCGACATCGTGTTCATCGTCGGCGAGAACGGCGGCGGCAAGACCACGCTGATCAAATTGCTGCTGGGCCTCTATGCGCCCCAGGGCGGAGAAATTCTCCTGGATGGCAAGCCGGTATCGGCGGCGGGACGTGACGATTATCGCCAGTTGTTTACCACGATCTTTGCCGACTACTACCTGTTCGATGAACTGGTGCAGGGCGACCAGCAGGTACCCGGGGACGCCAACCGCTACCTCGATCGCCTGGAGATCGGCCATAAAGTCAGCATTCGCGATGGCGCCTTCAGCACCACCGATCTCTCCACCGGCCAGCGCAAGCGCTTGGCGCTGCTTAACGCCTGGCTGGAAGAACGCCCGGTGCTGGTCTTCGATGAATGGGCCGCCGACCAGGACCCGGTGTTCCGGCGGGTGTTCTACACCGAGCTGCTGCCGGAGCTGAAGGCCCTGGGCAAAACCATCATCGTGATTTCCCACGACGACCGTTACTTCGACATCGCTGATCAACTGGTGCGGATGCAGGCCGGCCGGGTGGTCAGTGAAAAGGTCCCGGCAGCCTTCGCCTGAACCTGCCCGACGCCAATGCCGCTTACCGCGAGAACACCATGAACGAACTGCTAGATGATGATCTGCTGGCGCTGCTGCTCGATGAGGTCGCCGACGACAGGCACGCCCTGGCCAGCCGCGCCAGGCTGGATCGCGCGCCCCTGTCTTTCGCCCAGCAACGCCTGTGGCTGGAACAACAGCGGGATCCGACCCGCTCGGCCTACAACCTGCCCCGGGCCTTGCGCCTGACCGGCGAACTGAATGCCGATGCGTTGGAAGACGCGCTGAATCGGGTGATCGACCGACACGACATCCTGCGCACCGCGTTCATCGAAATCGACGGCGCCGCCACCCAGGTGATCGAGCGCAACGCCCGCCTGATCCTGCATCGCGAAGACCTCGCCGGGCTCGACCAGCCGGCGCTTTCCCGGCGCATCGAGCAACACGCCCGGCAACCGTTCGATCTCACCCAGGCGCCACTGATGCGGGCGACCTTGCTCCGATTGAGCCATACCGAACATGTGCTGCTGCTGAACATGCATCACATCGTTTCCGATGCCTGGTCCAACACGATCCTGATGCACGACATGACCCAGGCGTATGGCCGGGCACTGCTGGGTGATCGGTCTGCGCTGCCACCGCTGCCGATGCAATACACCGACTACGCGACCCACCAACGCGGCGACTATCTGCACAGCGCTGCCTGCCGACGCAGTGGCGAATACTGGAGCCAGTACCTGGGCCGTGACTTGCCCGCGCTGGAATTGCCCCAGGATTTCCCGCGCAGCGCGACCCAGCAACACCGGGCCGGTCGCGTACACGTATCGCTGGGTCCGTCGTTGGCGCAATCGCTGGAGGTTTTTTGCCAACGCCAGGGGCTGACGCCCTTCGTGGTGGCGCTGGGCGCCTGGCAATTGCTGCTGTCCCGCTACAGCCGCCAGGACGATTTCACCGTCGGCGTCCCCAACGCCAACCGCAACAGCCATGAAAGCCAGGATCTGGTGGGTTTTTTCGTCAGCAGCCAGGTGTATCGGGCGCGGATCGACTCGACCCGCAGCGCGTTGGATTTCTTACGGGCACTTCGCGGGCAATCCCTCGCTGCGCTGGAGCATGCCGATTACCCGCTGGAATTGATCCTCGATCAATTGGGCGCCAACCCGCTGTTCCAGGTCTTGTTCAACTGGCGCACCGGGTCACAGGCGGCGTCGCTGCCAAGCCCGGATCTGTTGACGTTGGAATTCCTCGACACCGGTGAAGGCCAGGCCAAATTCGATGTGTCGCTGGACGTCGACTATTCACAGCAGCAGATAGTCGCGACGTTCGAGTACAGCCGTGACCTGTACTGCACGACCACCGTCGAGCGCATGGCCGAGCATTGGCAGAACCTGTTGCGAGGCCTGATCGAGGCGCCCGACTGCCCTGTGGGCGAACTGCAATTGTTGAGCGCCGATGAACGCCGGCTGGTCCTGAACGACTGGAACCGCCAACCCACCCGACTGCACAGCGAAAACTGCCTGCACCGGATAATCGAAACCCATGCCGCCCACACAGGTGAGGCGATCGCCCTGACGTTCGACGGGCAGCACATGAGCTATGCCGACCTCAACCGCCACGCCAACCGACTGGCCCATCGGCTGATCGAGCAAGGCGTCGGTCCTGACGTGCTGGTGGGCATCGCCGTCGAGCGCACGCCGCAGATGATCATCGGCCTGCTGGCGATTCTCAAGGCCGGTGGTGCCTACGTACCGCTGGACCCGACCTATCCGGCCGACCGCCTGGCCTACATGATCCAGGACAGCGGCGTCCGGCAGATCCTGACCCAGGCCCACCTGCTTGAGTCATTGGCGTTGCCGGCTGGCATCGACTGCCTGCTGCTGGATCCGAGCGATGCCGATAGCGCCTGGCCTGAGCACAATCCCAACGTGTCCATGGATCCGGACAACTTGGCTTACGTGATCTACACCTCTGGTTCAACCGGCAAACCCAAGGGCGCCCTGCTCGCGCACCACAACGTCAGCCGGCTGTTCCGAGCCACCGAACAGTGGTTCGGTTTCGACCGGCAGGACGTGTGGTGCCTGTTTCACTCCTACGCCTTCGACTTCTCCGTGTGGGAGATCTTCGGCGCGCTGCTGCACGGTGCTCGGTTGGTCATCGTGCCCCACGCCGTGAGCCGTTCGCCCGAGGATTTCTACGCCCTGCTGTGCCAGGAGAAGGTCACGGTGCTCAACCAGACACCGTCGGCGTTCAAGTCATTGCTACGCGTTGCCTGCGAGCCTCGGCAGCCCCTCGTCCATCAATTGCGCCAGATCATTTTTGGCGGCGAAGCGATCGATGTGCAAAGCCTGCGCCCTTGGTTCGAACGTTTCGGGGACCAGGCGTCGCAGTTGGTCAACATGTATGGCATCACCGAAACCACCGTTCATGTCACCTGGCGGCCACTGTCGATGGCGGACTTGCACGGCGAGGCCGCCAGCCCCATCGGCGAGCCCATCGTCGATCTGTCCTGGTATCTGCTCGATGCGCACCTGAACCCGGTGCCCAAGGGTTGCGTCGGTGAGCTGTATATCGGCCGAGCCGGCCTGGCCCGTGGTTATCACCAGCGCGCCGATCTCACCGCCAGCCGTTTCATTCCCGACCCGTTCGACCCGCTGCCGGGTGGACGCCTGTACCGCACCGGGGACCTGGCGCGCTACCTCAGCGACGGCAGCATCGAGTATATCGGGCGCCTGGATCATCAGGTCAAGATTCGCGGCTTCCGCATTGAACTGGGCGAGATCCAGGCGCGCCTGCAAATGCTGCCGGGCGTGGGTGATGGTGTGGTGCTGACCCACGACGGGCCAGGTGGCCTGCAATTGATCGCCTACGTCATCCCGACGCAACCCGCCGTTGCCGAACTGCGCGAAAACCTGCTGGCCGCGCTCAAGGCGCAATTGCCGGATTACATGGTGCCCAGCCATCTGCTGTTCATCGATCACCTGCCGCTCAATGCCAACGGCAAGCTCGACCGCAAGGCCTTGCCCGAACCCGATGCCGCGCTCCGGCATACGAATTACGTGCCCCCCCGCACGCCGTTGGAGGAGGCCTTGGCGCAACTCTGGCAGCAGTCCCTCAAGGTCGAACGCGTGGGTATCAGCGACAGCTTCTTTGAACTGGGCGGGCATTCGATCCTGGCGATCGAGCTGATCGCCAGGCTCAAGGCAAACCTGAATATCACCGTGCGTCTGCAAGAACTGCTGGCCAACCCGAGCATCGCCGAGCTGGCGCTGTTCATCTCGCAGAAACACCGTGAGCAGACGCAGTGCCTCGTCGCCCTGAACAACGCCCCCGCGAGCGCACCGCAGCTGTTTTGCCTGCACCCCAGCGGTGGCATCGTGTTTTGCTATCAACCGCTGGCGCGCAAACTGCAAAACCGGGCACGCACTGTCGGCGTCATGCACCGCGGCTTCAGCGAACCCCATGCAGGCCCCGAGGCCTGGCGCGAGATGATCGCCGACTACAGCAAGGAAATCGTCGCCGCCCAACCGCAAGGTCCCTATTACTTGATGGGCTGGTCCTTGGGCGGGACGATCGCGCTCGACATCGCGGCGATGCTGGAAAGCCAGGGGCACACCGTTGGTTTTCTGGGGTTGGTGGACAGCACGATTCCGGAACGTTTGTATCCCTCAGGCTTGCCGCGTCATCGGCATTTGGCGGGTGACGGAAAAGACGATGCCGCCTCCCAGGATCTGCTTGAAGCGATTGAATACTTCGACCTGCTGTTCCCTTCGCTGACGGAGCGCACGGCGGCTTATCGACAGGAGCGACCGGACAGTCCGGTCAAGGCCTTCCATGAGTGGGCGGCCGGCCAGATCGAGCCTGGGCGAGGCGACCTGTTGTCGATCGTGCAGAGCGTCAAGGAAGAGGTCATGAACGCCCAGGCGTTCTCGGTGCATGATCGGTTGCTGGAGGCGTTTGAGGGGTTCAGCTTCAAGCCGATTCGGGTACGGCCCAGTTGCTGGTGGACACGGGCGGAGAAAACCGCCGAGGAATTGGCATTCTGCGAAGCCCTGCTGATGGAACACAGCCTGAGGGGTGAGCTGCAATGCTCGGTGCATTCGCCGTTGCGCCATAGAAGCATGATCTTTGATGAGGCGTTGCTCGACTCGCTGGTCGAGGCTTTTCTGGCCAATACGGTAGAAGGGAAATAGCCCCTCTGGTCCTATAGAACCTGTGGGAGCGACCCTGCTCGCGAAGAAGCTAGCACACTCAATATCTTCATTGACTGTGACACTGCCTTTCGCGAGCAGGCTCCCTCAGGAGATCCGGATGTCTACAGGCTTCGCGCCTTACAACTGCGCCGCGAGCCGCGAACCCTGGTCGATGGCACGCTTGGCGTCCAGTTCCGCCGCCACATCGGCACCGCCGATGAGATGGACAGTCTGCCCAGCCGCTTCCAGGCCTTCCTGCAATTCGCGCAGCGGATCCTGCCCGGCGCAGATGACGATGTTGTCCACCGGTAGCACTTGCGGCTCGCCCGTCTCGCCAATGCGAATGTGCAGGCCCTCATCGTCGATCTTCAGGTATTCGACGCTGTTGAGCATCTGCACCTGCTTGTTCTTCAAGCCGGTGCGATGAATCCAGCCGGTGGTCTTGCCCAGGCCATCGCCGACCTTGGACTTCTTGCGCTGCAACAGGAACACTTGGCGCGCCGGAGCATGGGGCTCTGCCTTGATCCCGGCGACACCGCCACGCGCCTGGAGGTGGGTGTCGATCCCCCATTCCTTCCAGAACGCCTCGCGGTCCTGACTGGTCGCAACGCCTTGATGGACCAGGAATTCCGACACGTCAAAGCCAATCCCGCCGGCACCAATCACCGCGACACTGCGGCCAACCGGCTTGCGTTCGAGGATCACGTCCAGGTAGCTCAGCACCTTGGGATGTTCCACACCCGGGATCGCCGGTACACGCGGCGCGATGCCGGTGGCCAGGATGATTTCGTCGTAACCGCCCGCCACCAACTGCGCCACATCGACGCGGGAATCGAGGCACAGCTCGACGTGGGTGGTCTGCAACTTGCGCTTGAAGTAGCGCAGGGTTTCAAAGAACTCTTCCTTGCCCGGCACACGCTTGGCGACATTGAACTGACCGCCTATTTCGCTGGCGGCATCGAACAATGTCACCTGATGCCCCCGCTCGGCCGCCACGGTAGCCGCGGACAACCCGGCAGGACCGGCGCCGACCACGGCGATTTTCTTCACCTGGGTGACCGGCAGGTAATTGAGCTCAGTCTCATGGCACGCCCGCGGATTCACCAGGCAACTGGTGAGCTTGCCGCCAAACGTATGGTCCAGGCAGGCCTGGTTGCAGCCGATGCAGGTATTGATCTCGTCCGCCCGGCCTTCGGCGGCCTTGTTGACGAATTCCGGGTCCGCGAGGAAGGGCCGCGCCATGGACACCATGTCGGCATCGCCTTCCGCCAGGATCCGCTCAGCCACGTCAGGCGTGTTGATACGGTTGGTGGTAATCAGCGGAATGCCCACCGAGCCACGCAGCTTGGCGGTGACTTTACTGAACGCTGCCCGCGGCACCTTGGTGGCGATGGTGGGAATCCGCGCCTCGTGCCAACCGATACCGGTGTTGATGATCGTCGCACCGGCCTGTTCGATGGCCTGGGCCAATTGAACGATCTCATCCCAAGTGCTGCCGCCTTCCACGAGGTCGAGCATCGACAGGCGGAAGATGATGATGAAATTGGGGCCGACCGCCTCGCGTACGCGGCGCACGATTTCCACCGGCAGGCGCATGCGGTTTTCATAGCTGCCGCCCCAGCGGTCGGTCCGGTGGTTGGTGTGGGCCGCCAGGAACTGGTTAATGAAATAGCCTTCCGAGCCCATGATCTCGACACCGTCGTACTCGGCCTTCTGGGCCAGCACCGAACAGGTGACGAAATCGCTGATCTGTTTCTCGATCCCCTCTTCGTCCAGTTCCTTGGGCTTGAACGGGTTGATCGGCGCCTGGATCGCGCTCGGTGCCACCTGCTTGGGGCTATAGGCATAGCGGCCGGCGTGAAGAATCTGCATGCAGATCTTGCCACCGGCTTCATGCACCGCCCGGGTGACGATCTGGTGCTTGAGGGCTTCTTCCTCGGTGGTCAGCTTGGCCGCGCCGGAATAAACGCCACCTTCATCGTTAGGCCCGATCCCGCCGGTCACCATCAGGCCCACGCCGCCCCGGGCGCGCTCGGCGAAATATGCCGCCATGCGCTCGAAGCCACCCGGCTTCTCCTCGAGACCGGTGTGCATCGACCCCATCAGGGTTCGGTTGCGCAACGTGGTAAAGCCGAGGTCCAGCGGGGCCAGCAAATGCGGGTAATGAGGGGCGGTCATCGGTAACTCCACTTCGGGCGATCACGGGAAATGCGGAAGCTCTTCGGCCTCCATCGTCTTGCTCGACAGCGTAAGAGCCGGGGTGCAGGCGCTCAATGACCGTAACTGACAAGTTAATGATCCAAATGCGCAGCGACGTCCGGCGACGGTCGTGACTTGCGGCAAAGAGCGCGAGTCCTATGGAAGCTGGCAGGTGCTCTACCCAACAATAACGCCAACCACACGGTCGCCTCGCATGCATCCCCAACGAAAAGAGCTGCACAACGAATTGCACGCCCGCCCGTCACTGTATTTCGACGAACCGGCCCACGTCTTTCACTTGGCCTTGCTGGGTGACAACGTCCGATGCGAAAAGCTGCTCGGGCAGTTGTGCCCCGACACGGTGGCGAGCGAGGCCGCACAGGGCATCACCCGGCTGGACGGGCATCCTCTGAAGTGGGAGCGCCACACCGAATTCTTCACCCTGACCCTGGTCGTTGCGGCGGGCAGCCATGCGCTGCAGTGGGCCGCCTTGCCCGAGTGCCTGGCGCGGGGCATCGAAGAACACCGCGAGCACATCATCAACGCCGTTCAGGTGCTGGTGCGCGGCGAAGCAGGACTCGATCTGGCCAGCTACGGCTTCAAGGACCCGTGCGGCTCCAGCGTCGGCGGCGGCGATGCCGTGGTCTGGAGCGACTTTCGACTGACCGAGGACGGTACCAATCGCTTGCTGTTCATCAATCGAAAACTCAACGCCTACCGCCAGGGACGGATGATCCGGCGGCTGTTGGAAATCGAAACCTATCGCATGATGGCGTCGTTGTCGCTGAGCACCGCCAAGGCACTGGACCCGCAACTGAATGAGTTCGATCGCACCCTCGTGGCGCTTTCCGAGCGCAATGCAAACGCCAGCGGGGTGCATGCCAAGGCCTTGCTGGAAGATATCACCCAACTGTCCCGCCAGGTCGTCAGCAGTACGGTCAAGAATCGCCACCGATTCAGCGCTACCCGAGCCTATGCGCAACTGGTCTTCGAACGCCTGGGCGAGTTGCGGGAAAGCCACCTGGGTGACTGTCAGCGATTGGGCGTGTTCATCGAGCGGCGCTTCAAACCGACGGTGCGGTATTGCGCCGCCACCGAACAGCGTCTTGAACAGCTGGCCATGAGCGTTGCCAACCTGGGCGACCTGCTGCAAGCCCGTGTACAGGTCGAGATGGAGGACCAGAACGCGGAAATCCTGCGCAGCCTCAACGCCCGCGCTGACGCACAAATCAAGATTCAACGTGCCGTGGAAGGTTTATCCATCATCGCCATCACCTACTACCTGATCAACTTGTTCAAACTGGTCTATAGCGGGCTGCATACGCTGGGGGCGAATCTGTCTGCCCGTGACGCGCTACTGGGCATGGCGCCGCCGGTATTGTTGATCATGCTGCTGATCATGCTTCGCATCAGGAAGGCCAAGAGTCACTAGGGCGATGTCCGGTGGACACCCTTTCGCTAATCCATTGTTTTCCGTACCCTGCCAAGTGACTCTTGATGAAAAATCACGATCCTGTACGCGGCGACCGACTGTTCTCATGCGCAAATTTCTGTACCTGCTGTTCTCCCTGGCGTTGTTGGCCGTCCTGATCACCTACGCCTCGTGGACAGCAGACCGCCCGATGGGCCACTACCTGTCGGATCTGCGGATCAACCTGGCGGTCGACCAAGGCACCCCCGCCGATCGAGGCAACCTGCTGGGTATCCAGCCTGAATTATTCCCCACCGACTACCAGAGCCCCGAACGCCTGCATCGAAAGCTCGCGGCCTACCTGCAAACCGCTCGCGACCAAGGCTTTCTCAACGACAAGACCATCGTGGTCCTGCCCGAGCACATCGGCACCTGGTTGATGGTCAGCGGTGAAAAAGACGAGGTGTACCAGGCACCGACCCTCAAACAAGCCATGCATTGGCTGGCGCTCAGCAACCCGTTGGCGTTCCTTCGCGCGTTGGCCGCCGCCCAGGGCGACAACCGCCTGGACGATGCGTACCTGCGCATGAAGGCAGGCGCCATGGCCCGCGACTATCAAATCCTGTTCGGCGGGCTCGCCAGGGAATTCAACGTAACGCTGGTGGCCGGTTCCATCGTCCTGCCCGAGCCCAGCGTCAATGAAGGCGAACTGACCGTCGGGCGCGGCGCCCTGTACAACAGCAGCCTGGTGTTCGGCCGCGACGGCCGCCCCATCGGCCAGCCCCAGCGTCAACGCTATCCGGCCTTTGACCAGCAGGACGTGCTGCAGGCCGAACAGCCAGACGCCACGCATGTCATAGAAACCCCCGCTGGACGCCTGGGCGTGCTGATCGGTACCGACAGTTGGTACCCGCTGCACTATCGGCAACTCAACGAACAAGGCGCGCAATTGATCGCCGTACCGGCCTTCGTCATCGGTCGCGATGCCTGGAACAAACCCTGGAACGGCTATAAAGGCCTGACCACCCCGAGCGAAGTGAGCCTCAAGCCCGGTGAAGTGAACGAAGGCCAGGCCTGGCGACGCCTGACATTGACCAGCCGATTGCCGGTCAGCCAGGCGCGTGGCGGCGTCAGCGTGTTCTTGCGCGGGCAATTCTGGGACAGCGGCAGCGCCGGCCAGAGTTTCATCAGCCACGACGGCCAGCAATTCGCCGACGGCGAAGCCCGTGGCGCACGCCTGCTCAACCTGTGGCTGTGAACATGAAGCCGCAACCGATGCGCCTGGGCGACCTGTCCGTAGGTTTCGTCCACAGCCTCGCTGATGCAGTGGCCAGCCATGGGCAGGATCCTCTGCCACTGCTTGAACAGTATGGCCTCGATGCGGCGCGCCTGGCCGAACCCGGGGCTCGCCTGTCGATTCCGCGCTACATGCGCCTGGGTCATGCCGCGATCCAACTGACCCGGGATCCGGCCCTGGGCCTGCGCATGGGCCAGCTCAGCCGCTTGAGCCAGGCAGGGCTGGCCGGCGTCACCGCGGCGCAAGCGCCTACCGTGCGCGAAGCCGCACGCTGCATGATCCGCTTCGAACCCCTGTACGGTTCCAACTACCGTGGGCAATCGAGTTTCCACGAGGACGCCAGAGGTGCGTGGCTGCGGTTCTATTCCATCAGTCCGTATAACGCCTATAACCGCTTTGTCGTGGATTCGATCATCGCCGGCTGGCTCCAACAGCTGTCCAGCATAAGCGACGTCCCGCTGCGGGCTGAACGTATCGAAATCGAATTCCAGGAGCCGCAGTACCTGGAGGCCTATCGTGTTTTAGGCGAGTGCCCGATCCAGTTCGGCGCCGAACAGAACCAGCTGCGCCTGGGCCTGGACAGTCTTGCCCAGCGCAACCGCCAGCATTGCCCAAGCACCTGGCACCATCTGGTCCAATTATGTGAGCGGGAATTGGAGCAACTGACACGAACCCGCAGCTTGCGTGAGCGCATCATCCAATTGCTGGGACCTTTGCTCAATGGCGGACGGGAGCCGGATCTCGAAGAAGTGGCCATGCGCCTGAAGTTGCCGACCTGGACGTTGCGTCGCAAGCTGGCTGAAGAAGGTACGCAATACAGGGCCATTCTCAACGACACCCGCCGAGACCTGGCCATGACGTACATTCGCGACACGGAACTGGCCTTCGGCGAAATCGCCTACCTGCTCGGGTTTGCCTCAGCCGAGGCGTTCCAGCGTGCTTTCAAGCGCTGGAACAACCAGACGCCGGGAGAGTTTCGTCGCAGTCGCAAGGGCGCTTGAGCGTCGCTCTTTGACGCATACCGCGGCAGCTACCTGGCCTACCTACAGCTCCGTCGCGTCTTCGGCGGGCTCCAACGGATCCAGCTCATACGCCTGATATTCCAGCAGCTCTTCCTGATAGTCATCCATTGCGTGTCCTTCCCAATTCGTTGAACCAGTGCCTGAAGGCCTGGAGTCAGCATAAGGCTGCTTTATGAACAAAACATGAAGCCGAGGCCTCATGAATTAAACGTAGCACAGCATCGGGAATTTAAAGCCGGCAGATGTAGCAAGGGATTACCTCCCTCCCTACATCGACTCAGGACGCAGGAAGCGGCTGGATGGGCTCGGTCGGCGCCGGCAGGGAACTGGCCGGTGGCGGCGTAATGGTTTCCGTCGACGAAGGTGCAGAGGACTCGGGCTCGCTGGGGGCAATCGGCGCGGGTTCGACCGGTGGTGCGACCGGCTCCGACACAGCGGGGGCGGGTTCGACCGGCGTCGCAGGTGCAGGGGCTGGCGTCGGTTCGGGTGCCTGCAGCGCCGCCGGCTGAGGGGCTGGAGGGGGAGCCAATGCAGCCGGTTCGGCCTTGGGCTCGGGAACGCCTAGCTCGGTTTTCGGTTTGTCGCCGGTCTCGACGGCTTTTTTTGCTTCCGGAGGCAGAAAGAGTTCCACCAACGTAAAGAAACGCTCGTAGAACTTGGCTGCCGACACGGTTTCGCTGGCCACCTTGACCATCGAATCATCCGAAGAGCCAATCGGCATCGACACAGACCCCAATACCCCCACGCCCAGGCTGGCGGAGTTATTGATTTTCTTCAGGGCATAACGGTCCTGCAGGGCATTGGCGAATATGGTCGCGCGATGTCCGGGGCCGCCGTCCTCGGCGCAGACCAGATTGAAACTGATCTCCATGTGGGTGTCACCGGTCTGCTGGAAACTCTTGTGACCGCTGACCAGCTTCGGATCGCTGCTGGTGATGATGTATCCCTGGCTGAGCAATGCCCGACGGCCCGCCTCACAGGTCGCCACATCAGTCACCGGATAAGTGCGCGAGAACGTGCCCGAATCATCAAAATTCTCGTGCTCGTAGATGGCCGTCTTCTTGGAGGAACAACCGGTTGCGACGGCCAGCAGCAATGCCAGCCCAACGGTGCGCATGTGAAGTGATCTGAACATTGAACATCCTGGGGAAAACATTCCGGCGCGTATTGTGCAACAGAACGCTGCCGGGCAGCTTGGCTAATCATGTCTCAAAGGGCTTACAAGTCTACGGGTGCTTCTCGACAGGAAAAAGACAAAACTCGACGAATCGACGAAACATCCCTATCCGTAGCAATACACAGATACAAAAAGACCCCGACCTTTCGGCCGGGGTCCTGACAAGCAAAACCTTCAGACCATCAGAAACGCTTGATGTCTGCCTGGCTTTCCAACTGCTTGCGATAAGCCGCGAAGTCCTGCTGGCCGACACGGGACGCCAGGTAGCGGCGATACTCGGTTTTTTCTGCCTCGGTCGGTGCCGCCGCTTCGTTTACGCCATTCAAGCGCAACACCGTCACGCTGCCGTCAGCCAAGGTCACGCTGGCAAACGTCGGCTTGTCCTTCGACTCAGGCTTGAGCATGCGGAACAACGCCTGCAACACGGCAGGGTCAACACCCTCCTGGCCACGGGTAGCCGCTTCGACGGCTTTCCAGCCTTGGCCATTGACGGGCTTGTCCAACGCAGCCTTGCCATCACGCAGGCTGGCGATCAGCTCGTCTGCACGAGTCTTGGCTGCCGCGCTGGCGTGCTCCTTGGCCAACTGGGCGCGGATAGGACCGGCCACGCTTTCCAGCGGCATTTGCTCAGGCTTGCGGTGCTCCTTGGCACGCAGCACCACGACCGTTTCCGGGTCCAGTTCGATGGCGGTGCTGTTGGCGCCCTCCTCCAGGACTTCCGGGCTGAACGCAGCAGTGACTACGGCGCGGTTGGCCGCAATCCCTTCACCGCCTTCACGACCGAACGGCGCCGACGTATGCACGGTCAGCTTCAGGTCCTGGGCCGGTTGGGCGAGGTCCGAAGCTTCAAACGACGCATCTTCCAATTGCTTGGTCGCTTCAACGAAGCGTTGCTCCACCTGCTGGGCCTTCAGCTCACGGGTGAGCTTGTCCTTCAGGCTCGCAAAGGTCGGAACCTCAGGTGCTTCCACGCCCAGCAGCTTGATCAGGTGCAAGCCGAAATCGGTTCGCACCGGCGCCGATACCTGATCCTTGTTCAAGGCGTACAGTGCCTTTTCAAACTCGGGATCATAGACACCTGGCCCGGCATAACCCAGGTCACCGCCATTGTTTGCCGAACCCGGGTCCTGGGAGTATTCCTTCGCCAACGCCTCGAACGATTCGCCTTTGGCCAGGCGAGCCTGGATTTCCTCGATCTTCGCCTTGGCCTGGGCTTCGGTGACCTTGTCGTTCACTTCGATCAGGATATGCGCAGCCCGCCGTTGTTCAGACAGATTGGCGATCTCTTTCTGATACGCCGCTTGCAAATCTTCGTCGTTGACGCTGACTTGGTCGAAGAAAGACGCTTTCTTCAATTCAAGGTAATCGATGACAACCTGATCAGGCGTCATGAATTCCTTGGCATGCTGGTCGTAGTAAGCCTTGACCTCGTCGTCGGTCAACTTCACCGCCGATGGATCTGCCTTGACGGTCAGGGTGGCGAAGTCACGCGTCTGCTTTTCCAGTCGGGCGAACGCCAGCACCTGGGCATCGGTGACGAAGCCGCTGCCGGCCAGGCCGGCGCGCAATTGGCCGATCAGCATTTCCTGGGCCAACATCTGGCGGAATTGCAAGCGACCATAACCCAACTGGCGAATCACTTGATCGAAACGCTCGGGGCTGAACTTGCCGTCGACCTGAAACTCAGGCGTTTGCAGGATCACTTGGTCCAGCGCGGCTTCGGAGAACGCGAATTTCGCGTCATGGGCACCTTGCAACAGCAATTTGCGCTCGATCAGGCCCTTGAGCGCCGAGTCGCGCAGCATTTTTTCGTCCAACAACGAAGCGTCGAAATCCTTGCCCAACTGTTGCATGAGCTGGCGGCGTTGCATGTCGACCGCCTGGCTCAGCTCGTTCTGGCTGATGTTTTCGCCGTTGACCTTGGCCGCTTCGTTACTGTTGGTGGTGGCTTTGAAAATGGCATCGAAACCGGTCAACGCCATCAATGCGACGATGACCCCGATGATGGTCTTGGCAATCCAGCCTTGTGAATTGTCCCTGATATTCTGCAGCATGCGTCCCCCAGAAACGGTTGAACTTCAAATTTAGGCAACCGTGGAGCGTGGGTAGAATCCGGATAGAAGAAAGGCGCATCCGAGGATGCGCCTTCTCGTAACTGGCGGAGCGGACCGGGCTCGAACCCGCGAGCCCTGGCGTGACAGCCCGGATGTTACCGGACGCATTACCGCTCCGCTGCCAAGTCAGGCATGACCCCGACCCGGATAAACTCAATGAAACCTTAGTTAACGGCTTCTTTCAGCGCTTTACCAGCTTTGAAGCCTGGCTTTTTGGCAGCAGCGATCTGCAGCGTCTTGCCGGTCTGCGGGTTGCGACCAACACGAGCTGGACGATCGGTAACGGAGAACGTACCGAAACCA
The DNA here is from genome assembly GCF_016756915.1 of Pseudomonas sp. HB05. Lineage (NCBI taxonomy): Bacteria > Pseudomonadati > Pseudomonadota > Gammaproteobacteria > Pseudomonadales > Pseudomonadaceae > Pseudomonas > Pseudomonas sp. HB05. Next base: position 180,775 of record NZ_JAESPG010000009.1, on the reverse strand, counting down.
ACCAGAACAACAGAGTCGCCAGCCTTGAGAGCGCCAGTGACGGATTCGATTACAGCGTCCAGCGCACGGCCAGCAGCAGCTTTCGGGATATCAGCGGATGCAGCGATAGCATCAATCAGTTCCGACTTGTTCACTCTAAGTCCCCTTATATCTATTTTGAGATGATTCTAAGTTTTTTTGGTGAAAGCAAAAACGAGTGCTGAATGGCCTGCAGACACTTAAGAGCCGCTTTATAACAAGGGCTCTAAAAAACTGTCAAGGAAGCCCCCCAGGCAAATGCGTATTAATGCGTGCTAATTCTTTCCTTAGAGTCAGACTCTCGCTTTTCTTCCTTCGCGACAATCTCCGGAGCCACATCCGGCAAGGGCTCCGGCGCGTATTGCAGCGCAATTTGCAGGACCTCGTCAATCCATTTAACCGGTTTGATCTGAAGATCCTGCTTGATGTTGTCAGGAATTTCCTTCAGATCACGAACATTCTCTTCAGGAATGATCACGATCTTGATGCCACCACGGTGAGCCGCCAGCAGTTTTTCCTTCAGGCCGCCAATCGCCAGCACCTGGCCACGCAGGGTGATTTCCCCGGTCATGGCCACATCGGCCCGCACCGGAATGCCGGTCAGCGCCGATACCAATGCCGTGCACATGCCTACGCCAGCACTCGGACCGTCCTTGGGCGTCGCACCTTCAGGCATGTGGATATGGGTGTCGCGCTTTTCATGGAAATCCAGCGGAATGCCCAGGCTACGAGCACGGCTGCGAACAACCGTCAGCGCCGCAGTGATCGATTCGACCATGACATCCCCCAGGGAGCCGGTCTTGATCAACTGGCCCTTGCCCGGTACGACGGCGGCTTCGATGGTCAACAGCTCGCCACCGACTTGCGTCCACGCCAGGCCGGTCACCTGCCCGATCTGGTCCTGCTGCTCCGCCAGGCCGTAGCGGAATTTGCGCACGCCCAGGAAATGCTCCAGCGAGTCCGAAGTCACCTTGACCGCAAAGCGTTTCTCCAGAGCATGTTCCTTCACCGCCTTGCGGCAGACCTTGGCGATCTGACGCTCCAGGCCACGTACACCGGCCTCGCGAGTGTAGTAACGAATGATGTCGCGGATCGCTTCCTCGTCGAATTCCAGCTCGCCCTTTTTCAGGCCATTGGCCTGGATCTGCTTCGGCGAAAGGTATTTGACGGCGATGTTGATCTTCTCGTCTTCGGTGTAGCCCGGCAGACGAATCACCTCCATCCGGTCCAGCAACGCTGGCGGAATATTCATCGAGTTGGAGGTGCAAAGGAACATCACGTCCGACAGGTCGTAATCAACTTCCAGATAGTGGTCGTTGAAGTTGTGATTCTGCTCGGGATCGAGCACTTCGAGCAACGCAGATGCCGGATCACCGCGCATATCGCTGCCCATCTTGTCGATTTCATCCAAGAGGAACAGAGGGTTGCGCACGCCCACCTTTGTCATCTTTTGAATCAATCTTCCTGGCATGGAGCCGATGTACGTCCGACGATGGCCGCGAATTTCAGCCTCGTCACGCACGCCACCCAGTGCCATCCGAACGAACTTGCGGTTGGTGGCGTGGGCAATCGATTCCGCCAGGGAGGTTTTACCGACCCCCGGAGGCCCAACCAGGCACAGCACCGGGCCACGAATCTTTTTCACGCGTTTTTGCACGGCGAGGTATTCAAGGATGCGCTCCTTGACCTCTTCCAGACCGTAGTGGTCCGCATCCAGGATGTCTTCGGCACGCGCCAGGTCCAGGCGAACCTTGCTCTGGGCCTTCCACGGCACCTGGACCAGCCAGTCGATGTAGGAACGCACCACGGTGGCTTCGGCCGACATCGGCGACATCTGCTTGAGTTTGTTCAGCTCGGCCTGGGCCTTGGCAAGGGCATCCTTTGGCAGGCCGGCGGCATCGATGCGCTTCTTCAGCTCTTCGATTTCGTTATGACCTTCATCGCCGTCGCCGAGCTCTTTCTGAATGGCCTTCATCTGCTCGTTCAGGTAGTACTCGCGCTGGCTGCGCTCCATCTGTTTCTTCACGCGCCCGCGAATGCGCTTCTCGACCTGCAGCAAGTCGATCTCGCCATCGAGCAAGGCCAGTACGTGTTCGACACGGGCCGACAAATCGATGATTTCAAGAATTTCCTGCTTCTGCTCGATCTTGAGGGCCATGTGGGCCGCCATCGTGTCGACCAGGCGTCCGGGCTCGTCGATGCTGTTGAGCGACGACAGGACCTCGGCAGGCACCTTCTTGCCCAATTGCACGTACTGTTCGAACTGCGACAGCAGGCTGCGGACAAACACCTCGGATTCACGCTCCGGCGCATCGACTTCGTCGATCAGCGAGACCTCGGCACGGCAATACCCGTCCACTTCGCTGAAACGCTCGACTGCCCCACGCTGCTCGCCTTCAACCAGGACCTTGACGGTGCCGTCGGGCAGCTTGAGCAATTGCAGGACCGTTGCAATCGTACCTACGCGATAAAGTGCGTCTTCGCCGGGATCGTCGTCGGCAGGATTTCTCTGAGCGATCAGAAGAATCTGCTTATCACCCGTCATCGCGGCCTCAAGGGCTTCGATGGACTTCTCGCGCCCCACGAACAGCGGGATAACCATGTGCGGATACACCACGACATCGCGCAATGGCAGGAGAGGCAATTCGATGGTTGTCTTCATGATTTCGCCTCTACGGCGGCCATAAGGCCGTAAACAGATGGAAGTAAGCTTGAAACCAAGATGGGGGCAGCCTTCAAAAAAAACAAGCGCTAAGACACGTCTAAAACGCGCTAATAGCAAAGGGGCCCGAAGGCCCCTTCTTTTATTTCAACTGCGGGACACTCACGCGTCCGGTGCAGCCTTGGCAGCCGGCTCACTGTTTTCGTAGATATACAGTGGCTTGGACTTGCCTTCTATGACGCTTTCGTCGATGACGACCTTGCTGACGTCGGACTGCGACGGGATCTCGTACATCGTGTCCAGCAATACGCCTTCGAGAATCGAACGCAACCCACGGGCACCGGTTTTACGCTCCAGGGCACGCTTGGCGACGGATTTCAGCGCGTCGGAACGGAATTCCAGGTCTACACCTTCCATTTCGAACAGCTTGGCATATTGCTTGGTCAGGGCGTTCTTCGGCTCGGTAAGAATCTGCATCAACGCCGCTTCATCCAACTCATCCAATGTCGCCAGGACCGGCAGACGGCCGACGAACTCAGGGATCAGACCGAACTTGACCAAATCGTCAGGCTCGACTTCACGCAGGGATTCACCAACCTTCTTGCCTTCTTCCTTGCTGCGCACTTCGGCGTTGAAGCCGATGCCGCCGCGAGTGGAACGATTCTGGATGACCTTTTCGAGGCCAGAGAACGCACCACCACAGATGAACAGGATGTTACGGGTGTCGACCTGCAGGAACTCCTGCTGCGGATGCTTGCGACCGCCCTGGGGCGGAACGGAGGCAACCGTGCCTTCGATCAACTTCAGCAAGGCCTGCTGCACGCCTTCACCGGAAACGTCCCGGGTGATCGACGGGTTGTCGGACTTGCGGGAAATCTTGTCGATTTCGTCGATGTAGACAATACCCATCTGGGCTTTTTCCACATCGTAATCGCACTTTTGCAGCAGCTTCTGAATGATGTTCTCGACGTCCTCACCCACATAACCCGCCTCGGTGAGGGTGGTTGCGTCGGCGATGGTGAACGGAACGTTCAGCAAGCGGGCCAGGGTCTCGGCCAGCAGGGTCTTACCCGAGCCTGTCGGGCCGATCAGCAGGATGTTGCTCTTGCCGAGCTCGACCTCGTCATTCTTCTTGTCACGCTGGTTCAGGCGCTTGTAGTGGTTGTATACCGCTACGGCCAGTACCTTTTTTGCGCGCTCCTGACCGATTACATACTGGTCAAGGATGCCGCTGATTTCTTTGGGCGAAGGCAACTTATGCGCGCTGCTCTCGGCCTGGGCTTCCTGCACCTCCTCACGGATGATGTCATTGCACAGGTCGACGCACTCGTCGCAAATGAAGACCGAGGGGCCGGCAATCAATTTGCGTACTTCATGCTGGCTTTTGCCACAGAAGGAGCAATAAAGCAGTTTGCCGTTGTCCTCGCCGTTGCGGGTGTCAGTCATTCGATCGATCCAAATCCGATAGGCTTGCAACACAAGATGAAGGCAATTGCGGGCTTTTTCAAGCCCGCAGGTGATCGGACATGCCGACCACCCTCATTTTGAGCGGCTTATATTAAGCGGGGCGCTGGCTGATCACTTCGTCGATCAGGCCATATTCACGTGCGGCTTCGGCGCTCATGAAGTTGTCGCGGTTCGTATCGCGCTCGATTTCTTCAAGGGTGCGCCCGCTGTGCTTGGCCATCAAGGTGTTGAGGCGCTCGCGAATGAAGAGGATTTCCTTGGCATGGATCTCGATATCCGATGCCTGGCCCTGGAAACCGCCCAGTGGCTGGTGAATCATCACACGCGAGTTAGGCAGGCAGTAACGCTTGCCCTGAGCACCGGCGGTCAGCAAGAACGCACCCATGCTGCACGCCTGGCCGATACAAGTGGTCGAGACGTTCGGCTTGATGAACTGCATGGTGTCGTAGATCGACATGCCGGCAGTCACCGAACCGCCCGGCGAGTTGATATAGAGATGGATGTCCTTGTCCGGGTTTTCCGCTTCAAGGAACAGCAGTTGTGCACAGATCAGGTTGGCCATGTAGTCCTCAACCGGGCCCACCAGAAAAATCACTCGCTCCTTGAGCAGACGCGAGTAGATGTCATAGGCACGTTCGCCACGGGCGGACTGCTCAATAACCATCGGGACCAGACCGCCTGCGGCCTGGATGTCAGAGCTCTGCTGATAAAAAGAATTGCGGGACATGTCTCGCAGTCACTCCCAAATAGTTATGTCTTGAATACGCATAAGCCAGCGCGAAGGCTGGCTTATGGGTGTGTGTTTCTTACCGCGAAACCATCAATCGGCTTGTGGAGCTTCCACCGGCTTGACCGCTTCTTCGTAAGAGACCGCTTTGTCGGTCACGCTAGCTTTCTGCAGAACAGTATCCACAACTTGTTCTTCCAGCACAACCGAACGGACTTCGTTCAGTTGCTGGTCGTTCTTGTAGTACCAGGACACGACCTGCTCAGGCTCCTGGTAGGCCGAGGCCATTTCCTGGATCAGTTCGCGAACACGGGCTTCGTCAGGCTTGAGTTCGAATTGCTTGACCACTTCGGCAACGATCAGACCCAGCACGACGCGGCGCTTGGCTTGCTCTTCGAACAGCTCGGCAGGCAGTTGGTCTGGCTTGATGTTGCCACCGAACTGCTGGACGGCCTGCACGCGCAGACGGTTCACTTCGTTGTCCAGAAGGGCCTTTGGCACTTCGATCGGGTTGGAGGCCAGCAGACCGTCCATGACCTGGTTCTTCACCTTGGACTTGATGGCCTGGCGCAGCTCACGCTCCATGTTCTTGCGAACTTCGGCGCGGAAACCTTCCAGCCCGGTTTCCTTGATACCGAACTGGGCGAAGAACTCTTCGTTCAGCTCAGGCAGCTTCGGCTCGGAAACGCTGTTGACGGTCACGGTGAACTCAGCGGCTTTGCCAGCCAGGTCCAGGTTCTGGTAGTCCTCTGGGAAGGTCACGTTCAGGACGCGCTCTTCGCCAGCCTTGGCGCCGACCAGGCCATCTTCGAAACCTGGGATCATGCGACCGGAGCCCAGCACCAGCTGGGTGCCCTTGGCGGAGCCGCCAGCGAACACTTCACCGTCAACCTTGCCGACGAAGTCAATGTTCAGTTGATCTTCGGTCTGGGCAGCACGATCAGCCACTTCGAAACGGGTGTTCTGCTTGCGCAGGATGTCCAGCATCTTGTCCAGGTCGGCGTCCGACACGTCAGCGCTCAGGCGCTCGACGGCAATGGACTCGAAACCGGCGACAGTGAACTCAGGGAACACTTCGAACGTGGCAACGAACTCGAGGTCCTTGCCTTTTTCCAGCACTTTAGGCTCGACGGAAGGAGCGCCAGCCGGGTTCAGCTTCTGCTCGACCACAGCTTCGTAGAACGAAGACTGGATCACGTCGCCCACGGCTTCCTGGCGCGCATCAGCTTCATAACGCTGACGAATCACGCTCATTGGCACTTTGCCTGGGCGGAAACCTGGAATCTTGGCCTTTTGGGCAGTCTGCTGCAGACGCTTGTTGACCTGAGTCTCGATACGCTCAGCTGGCACGGTGATGCTCATGCGGCGCTCAAGAGCAGAAGTATTTTCAACAGAAACTTGCATGGATATTCCTCGTTGCACAGACGTTGGCCGGGCGTTTCCGACCCCAGAATCAAGGGCATGCATTCTAGTAGGTCAAACTCAAGAAGTCACCCTACTGAAAACGCGCAGGAAACAGGCGCCGAATTAAGGAGCGGGACAATCGGTCATGCCCCGCCCGGTTTGCAAATACAGTCACTCATCGCCAAGGCTCTGCAAAGCGCTTCTATATATAGAAGCGTCATTTCCAACAACCTGGCATGCCGCCTCCAGAGGAAGGCCGACGAACCTGTCGAGCATCATCGCGAAACACTTTTGCGACGAATCGACTACGACGCGTCCGCGTGAAAACCAGCGCAGACGCGAACACAACCCATGAAAACAAAAACGGCGCAGCCCTTTTCAGGTTCTGCGCCGTTCTCTGCTAATTAAATAGCCACTTGTATGGTGCGGACGGAGAGACTCGAACTCTCACACCTTGCGGCGCTGGAACCTAAATCCAGTGTGTCTACCAATTCCACCACATCCGCGTTTCAAGCTGTTTAAAGCAAAGGCGCCAGACCGTTAAATCTGGCGCCTTTCTAGAATATGGGGTGGACGATGGGGATCGAACCCACGACAACGGGAGTCACAATCCCGTGCTCTACCAACTGAGCTACGCCCACCATATTGCCTTGTTGCGTTACTTGTGCCAAAGCTGCCTAATGGCGCACCCGGCAGGACTCGAACCTGCGACCATCCGCTTAGAAGGCGGATGCTCTATCCAGCTGAGCTACGGGCGCCTTTTTAATCTGTATTCTTGGACGATTACAAACTAAGTGCTTTCAGTTTTGCCGAGTTGAAACAACCAACTCCGCTCCACCTTCTTAACCAGTGCTAGGCTGTGCCCGACAAGTGCGACGAATGTTATAGACGGCCTGATAGGTCGTCAACTCTTTTCTGAAAAAAATTCATTTAATTAAAGGGCTTAGGGGAATTTGCAGACCAAGCGCCTTTGCCCTCACGCCTCGGCATGCGAGAATGCGTTCTCTTTTTTTCCCCTCTCGATGGTTAACCACGCGCAATGACTGCACAACTTATCGACGGCAAATCGATCGCCGCCAGCCTGCGCCAGCAGATCGCCCAACGAGTCACCGAGCGCCGCGAGCAAGGTCTGCGCACGCCCGGCCTGGCGGTGATCCTGGTCGGCAGCGATCCTGCCTCTCAGGTTTATGTCTCGCACAAGCGTAAAGACTGTGAAGAGGTCGGCTTCCTTTCCCAGGCCTACGACCTGCCTTCCGAAACCACTCAGCAGGCGCTGGCCGACCTGATCGACCGTCTCAATGACGATCCGAACATCGACGGCGTTCTGCTCCAGCTCCCGCTGCCAGAACACCTCGACGCCTCGAAACTGCTGGAGCGTATCCGCCCGGACAAAGACGTCGACGGCTTCCACCCTTATAACGTAGGCCGCCTCGCCCAACGCATCCCCCTGCTGCGCCCCTGCACCCCCAAGGGCATCATGACCTTGTTGGAAAGCACCGGCGTGGATCTTTATGGGCTCGACGCCGTCGTCGTGGGCGCATCCAATATCGTCGGCCGTCCGATGGCTATGGAATTGCTGCTGGCCGGTTGCACCGTCACCGTGACCCACCGTTTCACCAAGGACCTGGCGGGCCACGTCGGCCGTGCCGACCTGGTGGTCGTGGCGGCGGGCAAGCCAGGCCTGGTCAAGGGTGAGTGGATCAAGGAAGGCGCGATCGTCATCGACGTGGGCATCAATCGCCAGGACGACGGCAAGCTGGTGGGTGACGTGGTCTACGAGACTGCCCTGCCCCGCGCCGGCTGGATCACCCCGGTACCGGGCGGCGTCGGCCCGATGACCCGGGCCTGCCTGCTGGAGAACACGCTGTACGCGGCCGAAACGCTGCATAGCTGACAAAAGCCCCAACCAAACCGGTGGGAGCGAGCTTGCTCGCGATAGCGGTGCACCAGGCAACACACTTGTTGACTGGACACGACCCTATCGCGAGCAAGCTCGCTCCCACAGCTTTTTTCAGGGGCTGGAGCTTTGATCAGGCTCGTGGCGCTCGGATTACAAATTTTTCAGATCCGACTCGCCAGGATCCCCGTCCATTAAACTTTATTTATTCTTCAGCCCCGCTGGCATGGGCATATAGCGCTGTCCTCGCCCATACTCATAAAATGCGGCGTTTTTTCAACAAGCCGCTGTTTAATGGCCTTTTTAACTCCATCGAGTCTACTCGCGTGAAAATTCGTCTTTCGATCCTCAGCCTGTTTTTCGCTTTCTCAGGCACCTTCATCACGCAAAACGTCAATGCGCAGGAAACCATCGCGGCGCCACGGGACACATCGAAACTTCAAGTCGCCTCCGGCAGCGCCATCCTGTTGGATTTACAGACAGACAAAGTGGTCTATTCGAGCAATCCGGACGTCGTGGTGCCGATCGCATCGGTGACCAAGTTGATGACGGGCCTGATCGTGCTGGACGCCAAGCAGAACCTCGACGAATACATTTCCATGACCATCACCAACACACCGGAAATGAAAGGCGTGTTCTCCCGGGTCAAGCTCAACAGCGAACTGTCCCGCCGGGATACGTTGTTGATCGCACTGATGTCGTCGGAAAACCGCGCTGCGGCCAGCCTCGCCCATCACTATCCGGGCGGCTACGCGGCGTTTATCGCGGCAATGAATGCCAAGGCCAAGGCCCTCGGCATGACCAGCACCCATTACGTCGAGCCGACCGGCCTGTCTATCCACAACGTGTCGACCGCCCGCGACCTGACAAAACTCCTGATGGCCGCTCGCAAATACCCGCTGTTGAGTGAACTGAGCACCACCAAGGAAAAGACCGTGACGTTCCGTAAACCGGTCTACAGTCTCGGTTTCCGCAACACCGATCATCTGGTGCACAAGGCCAACTGGGACATCCAACTGACCAAGACCGGCTTCACCAACGAGGCAGGCCATTGCCTTGTCCTGTTGACCAAGATGGGGAATCGGCCGATGGCCTTGGTCATTCTCGATGCGTTCGGCAAATACACTCACTTCGCCGACGCCAGCCGTATCCGCAGCTGGGTGGAGACGGGGAAAAGCGCCAGCGTTCCGGCAGTCGCCTTGCAATACAAAGCCGCCAAGAACCTCAAGAGTCGCCAGAGCGGCGTGGTGGAAGCGTCCAAATAAGGCGGATACGCCCACAATGAATAGCCCCGACTCGTCGGGGCTATTCACATTCAGGGCTTCAGATCGCCCAATGGATCATAAGGCCTGGAAGAAGGCGGATCCTGATCCTTCTCATCCCGGGGCGCCTTCGCGGGACCTATCGGGTCGACTTGAGGATCGTCGAGATCCGGTGAATCCGGATCGAACCCCAGATCGTCATCGCCGGATGAATGCTCGGAAGAATGCGGCCCCGAAGGTGTTTTCGACTGTGCCATTGCTGCCTCCTTGAATCATGGCCCGGAAACTCCAGGCCCTGACGATAAGAACCCGAGGCAAGCATGGTCGTGCCCGGCAGGTGACGAACGGGGATGTCACTTCAGTGTGCGTTCCCCAATGCCTTGGTGGCGCGCGCTGCCGCCTGCTCCTGCCCTGACCCGGCCAATTCACCGGCGGCCTTCAGCCAACGCTGCGAGTCGACATTGGCCGGAAGCTGCGTAGGTTGCTGGACCAGCACCGCCCAACCCCCTGCGCCCTTGAATGCTGATTCGAACGCACTAAAACTCATCAACGATCGCCGGTTCATCCCGGAGCGCAGCAGCACGGTGCGTTTCTGTCGGTTATACCCCGCAAGAATGGCGTATCGCGGGCCGGACCAGAACGCCGAACCCTCGGTGTAGCGCAACAGCACGGGATAACCCGCCGCCACCTGTTCAAGCAACGCGCCAAGCTCGCTGTCGAGCGGATAGACCACGAGCCCATACTCTCGCGCCAGGGTTTGCAGGTTCTGCTGCAACCGAGGCTCGCCACCCGGCAAGTGCAAAGGTTTTTCCAACAGTCCCGGGGTGATGACGGTGCCCTGCAAAGTCAGCAGCGCCGCCAGCGACTGCGGGGCGCCCTGATACATTTCGCCCCTATAGAACGGCACGCTGTTGAGTTCCACCCGTTCGGGCAGGCGCTGGATCTGCGGCGACACGCTCCCCGCGCACCCCACCAGGGCGACGAGGCAGGACGCCGCCAGTACCAGTGATCGAAAAGATGAAATGACCGACGACATGACGACTCTCTCGTTAAAGCAGACCCGGCATCCGGGCCGGGCTTGGGCGGACGATCATAAGGCGCCCGCAAGCCTGGGTATAGCCATTAACGACAGTTTCACCCTCGCAATAGAACGAACCGATCCGTTGGTCGATTCTACGGATCGACTGCTCGTAACACTTCAGCGACTAGACTGTCCATTGTAATGAGTGCATTGCCCGGCCTTGGGCAGAAGGAGGCACAGATGAGCCTGACGACGACTATTCTGATGCTGATATTCGGCTGGTTGAGCGTAGCCACCGCCATGTTATGGGGCGTGTTGCGGATCGCCCGGCGTCACCATCACAGCCCTGCGCGGCAAAACTCGAAACCCGCCAGGGGCCACGCCGCGGCACATTGATATTTATCGGCCTCTCATGAAAAAGCCGCCCCGGCGTTGGACCGGGGCGGCTTTTTTCACGTTGATCAGTTGTTCTCGACCATCGCCTTTTCCCTGGCGCGCCGGGACAACATGTTCAACACCTCGATCGCCGCCGAGAAGGCCATCGCCGCATAGATATAGCCCTTAGGCACATGGGCACCGAAACCTTCGGCGATCAGCGTCATGCCGATCATGATCAGGAAGCCCAGGGCCAACATGACCACGGTGGGGTTGTCATTGATGAACTTCGCCAACGGCTCGGCCGCCAGCAGCATCACCAGGACCGAAACCACCACGGCAATGATCATGATCGGCAGGTGCTCGGTCATGCCCACCGCTGTAATGATGCTGTCGATGGAAAACACCAGGTCAAGCATCAGGATCTGACCGATCGCGGCGGCAAAACCCAGGGTAACGCCAGACGAGGCCGACTTGGGGTCGTTGGGCGCCGGGTCCATGCTGTGGTGAATCTCGGTGGTGGCTTTCCATAGCAGGAACAGGCCGCCAGCAATCAGGATCATGTCCTTCCATGAAAACGCCTGGCCGAGAATTTCGATGACCGGCTCCGTCAACTGCACGATGAAGGCGATGGTGCTCAACAGGCCCAGGCGCAGGATCAGCGCCATGCCGATGCCTACCCGTCGTGCCTTGACACGGTGTTGCTCGGGCAGCTTGTTGGTCAGAATCGAAATGAAGATCAGGTTATCGATGCCGAGCACGATTTCCATGACAACCAGGGTTGCAAGGGCAATCCAGGCGGTGGGGCTGGCGGCGAGTTGTAACAGATAATCCATGGGTCAGTCCTGACTCGATTAGACGGGGTTAGAGGGTCTTGGTGGAGGTTTCAGATTCTTCAGCGTCTTCTTCAGGCGCTTTCTTGGGACTGATCAGCCCACCCGTGGCGTCGCTGAGGGCTTGTTCGGCCGCCTTGTGCGTATCGTCAATGGCCTGCTTGGCCGTTTCGACCGCTTGTTCCTTCAATTGCTGGGCAAGTTGCTGAGCGCTTTTTTCCGCTTGTTCACAGCCCACCAGGGCCACCGACGACAACGACAGCAAGGCTGCGAGCCCCAGGTTTCTATACATCATGGACAGTGCCTCTCAGAGAATAGACCGAGCACAAAAGATGGCTCACCGATGGCCCGGAATTCTAGAGACGGAAACACTTCAGGAAAATTCGTATTTTTGGCGGTTATACTTCGGTTTTTACGAAGCGGCCAATGTCATGCTCAATTATCGGCAGTTGCATTATTTCTGGGTGGTGGCGAAAACCGGGAGCATTGTGCGTGCCTGCGAGCAACTGAACCTGACCCCACAGACCATCAGCGGACAGATTTCGCTGTTCGAACAGACCTATAACATCAAGCTGTTCCGCCGTGTCGGACGCCAACTGGAACTGACCGAGGCCGGCCGCCAGACATTGCCGTATGCCGAGCATATGTTCCAACTGGGCGGCGAACTGGAACTGATGCTGCGGGCGCAGCCCAACGAGCAGCAAACATTGTTTCGGGTCGGGGTGGCGGATGTCGTGCCCAAATCGATTGTCTATCGGCTGCTGGCGCCGACCATGGAACTGACTGAACCGCTGCGCATCACCTGTCGCGAAGACAAGCTCGAACGGCTGTTGGCAGACTTGGCGATCCAGCGCCTGGACCTGGTGATTTCCGACAGCCCGATGCCGAGCCACCTGGATATCAAGGGCTTCAGCCAGAAGCTGGGAGAATGCGGAATCAGTTTTTTCGCCACCGCCGCGCTGGCCGATCGTCATGGACGGGATTTCCCCCACGGCCTGCATGACGCCCCGCTGCTGATCCCTGGGCCGGAAACCGTGATCCGCAGCCGCCTGCAACGCTGGTTCGCCGAGCAGCAGATCCAACCGCGCATCGTCGGTGAATTCGACGACAGCGCGCTGATGCAGGCGTTTGGTCAATCCGGCAGCGGGATTTTCATCGGCCCCAGCGTGATCGCTGAAGAGGTCAAGCGGCAATACGGCGTGCGGGTCATCGGCCAAACCGATGCAGTGAGCGAGTCCTTCTACGCCATCTCCGTGGAGCGCAAGGTCAGCCATCCGGGCATCGTCGCCATCGCCGAAGGTGCGCGCCGCGAGCTGTTCAGCGTCTAAGCGCAGGCCGCACGAGGCTTGAAGGTCATCAAAAGCAACGCCAACAATATCGACACCAGGATGAATCCGGCCGCCGCGAAACCGACATTGCCCAACCCCTGGGTATCAATGACCCGCCCGCCCACCATCGCGCCCAGGCCAATGCCCAGGTTGGCGCCAGCGATGTTCAGCGACGCCGCGAACGCCGGTGCCTCGGGTGCGGCTTTCATCAGCCGTACGTGGCTGACCAGAAACAAAGCCGCTTGGGTCACCCCCCAAATCCCCATCGCAGCCGCCAGACCCAGAGTCGAATGAATGCTTGGCACCAGTGCCACCATCCCGCCGATCATGAACAGGCAGAACACCATCGACGCGATCAACGGGTGCCGGTCCACCGCGCGACCGCCCAGGGAATTGCCCAGCAAGCCCACGGCGCCGAAGCCCATCAAGCACCAGCCCACGAGCGTGCCGTCGAAGCCGGCCAGGCGTTCAAGAATATCCGCCAGGTAGGTATAGGCAGTGAACATGCCGCTGAAGACCAGGATCGAAAGCAGCACATGCCCTTGCATCAAAGGGCTGCGCAAGATCTTGAATTGCGAGCGAAAGCTCACCTGATGCTGATGCAGGTTCGTCTTCGGCAGGTAAATGAACAGCAGCAGCGCCTTGGCAAACGCGATGACCGCCAGGATCGCAAAAGCACTGCGCCAGCCAAACGCATCGGAGATCAGCGTGCCCACCGGGATGCCGAACACGGTGGCGCAGACGATGCCGAAACCGATCCTGGCGATGGCACGCCCGGCGAACTGCGGCCCGACGATGTCCACCGCCGTTTCACTGGCCAACGCCCAGAACACTGGCAGGCCCAGCGCCGGGATCAACCGGGCAACGGCCATCACCCAGATATTCGGAGCCAGCGCTGCCAACGTGTTGGCCAGGCCGAACATCACCAGCACGCTGATGAACAATTTGCGCCGCTCGACACGGGCGAACCAGGCGGTCAGGAACGGCCCGAACGCCGCCACCGTAAACGCAAACAAGGTCACCAGCAGCCCGGCCTGGGGAATGCTGACCTGAAGATCGCGGGCAATGGCGGGGAGCAGGCCGACGATGATGAATTCCGTGGTCAGCACCGTAAATCCGGCGGCAGACAACAGGAAGATGGGCAACAGCATGCAAGACTCCAGCAAAACGACGACACCAGCGTTAGCCAAGGGCCCGCTGGAGATATTGAAAGGTGAGGAAAACAAAGCCTAACAGAATGTTCCTTCCGGCAAAATGCGCTTAAACGTGCGGGTGACGGATCGTCACAGGTCCGTCAGATTTTTCGTCGGGCTGTGATAAAGTCCGCGGCCTGCAAATTGCTCCACCTTCTTTTCGGTCCAGCTGATGTGGCCTGCCCGCTTGTTGCCCTGATTGGCTGACCGTTGCACATAAAAAAATCAGAGATGCCGTTATGACTGCTGTGTCCCCTTCACTTTTGCAACGCCTCAAACAGACTGGCCTGGTCACGCGAATCATCATCGGCCTGATCGCCGGTATTGTCCTGGCATGGCTGGCGCCAGATCTGGCGAAATCCACCGAGTTCATCGGCAAGGTGTTTGTATCCGCGCTCAAGGCCGTGGCGCCGATCCTGGTGTTCGTACTCGTCATGGCCTCCATCGCCAACCACAAGCACGGCCAGGAAACCCACATCCGGCCCATCCTGTTCCTGTATCTGCTGGGTACTTTTGCCGCGGCAGTGGTCGCGGTCATTGCCAGCACGTTGTTCCCCTCCAGCCTGGTGCTGGCCACCCAGGACGTTGCCGTCACGGCGCCAGGCGGCATCAGCGAAGTATTGCAAAGCCTGGCGCTCAGCGTGGTCGATAACCCGGTCCGTGCGTTAATGACCGGCAACTTCATCGGCATCCTGGCCTGGGCCATCGGCATGGGCATCGCCATTCGCCACGCGGGCCAAACCACGCGCACCGTGCTGGAAGACCTGTCCAACGGCGTGACGGTGATCGTACGGCTGGTCATCAGCTTCGCCCCGCTGGGGATTTTCGGACTGGTGGCCTCGACCCTCGCCACCTCCGGTTTCAGCGCCCTGCTCGGCTACCTGCACCTGTTGACCGTGCTGATCGGCTGCATGCTGTTCGTGGCGCTGGTGGTCAATCCGCTCATCGTGTTCTGGAAACTGCGTCGCAACCCGTACCCACTGGTGTTCACCTGCCTGCGCGAGAGCGGCATCACCGCGTTCTTCACCCGCAGCTCGGCGGCGAACATTCCGGTGAACCTGGAACTGAGCAAACGTCTTGGCCTGCATGAAGATACTTACTCGGTTTCCATCCCGTTGGGCGCTACCATCAACATGGCCGGCGCGGCCATCACCATCACGGTCCTGACATTGGCGGCCGTGCATACGCTCGGCATTGTGGTGGATGTGCCAACGGCCGTGCTGTTGAGCGTCGTCGCAGCGATCTGCGCCTGCGGTGCTTCCGGCGTTGCCGGTGGTTCGCTGTTGCTGATCCCGCTGGCGTGCAGCCTGTTCGGTATCCCCAGTGAAATCGCCATGCAGGTGGTTGCGGTGGGCTTCATCATCGGTGTGCTGCAGGATTCGGCTGAAACGGCTTTGAACTCGTCCACCGATGTCTTGTTCACGGCGGCGGCTTGCCTGGGCGAGGAAGAGCGAGCGCAGCGTACTGCGTAAACCGTACAGCCCCGCAAAAAAGAAAAGCCCGGAACGGCTCGCACCGTTCCGGGCTTTTTCATGGCGGAGGCTTTAGAAAGCGCCCATGTAATCACGCTTGCCCACTTCCACGCCGTTATGGCGCAACAATGCGTACGCGGTCGTCACATGGAAGAAAAACTGCGGCAGGCCATAGGTCAGCAAATAATTCTGGCCAGTGAAGCGCTTCTCCTTCGGCGTGCCCGGACGCGTCACGATCTCGATGCCTTCCTTGCCATCGATCTGCTCAGGCTTGATCCCTTCGATGAAGGCCAGCACCTTGGTGATCAACGCTTGCAGCTCGGCGAAGGTGGTCTCGCTGTCGTCATATTTCGGCACCTCAACCTCGGCCAGGCGCGCGGAAACACCCTTGGCGAAGTCCACGGCGATCTGCACCTGGCGCACCAGCGGGAACATGTCAGGGAACAGGCGGGCCTGCAGGAAAGCGTTCGGGTCGATGTTCTTCGAAGTGGCGTGGGCCTCGGCCTTGTTCAGGACGTCGCTCAGGGCATTGAGCATCTGCTTGAAGACCGGGACGGAAGCGGCATACAGGGAAAGTGTCATGGCAATCTCATGCGAGTGATAGAAGGGAATACATCGAACGTGGGCGATTATAGCCACGGCTTGTTACGCACCTTGTCTTTTATTGCGCAAGGATTACGCTAGGCGGCTTCCACAGCATAGGGAACGCGCGATGAGCATCGAAGAACAAAGCCCGGCCGACGAACCACGGCTCACCAGCATAGAAATCCGCATTCTCGGTGCACTGATCGAAAAACAGGCCACCAATCCCGAGACCTATCCTCTCACCCTTAACGCCCTGGTGCTGGCCTGCAACCAGAAAACCAGCCGCGAACCGGTGACCAATCTCAATCCAGGCCAGGTCGGCCAGAGCCTGCGCGCCTTGGAAGGCCGCGGCTTTACCCGATTGGTCATGGGCAGCCGCGCCGACCGCTGGGAGCACCGGGTCGACAAGGCGCTGGAATTGGTGCCAGCCCAAGTGATCCTGATGGGCCTGCTGTTCCTGCGCGGCCCACAAACGGTCAATGAACTGCTGACCCGCAGCGGCCGCATGCACGATTTCGAAGACACCGAGCAGGTCGTGCATCAGCTTGAGCGCCTGATTGCCCGCGGCCTGGCGCTATTGGTTCCGCGCCAGGCCGGCCAACGTGAAGACCGTTATGTGCATGCCATGGGCGATCCGGCGGACATCGAGGCCATCCTCGCCGCCCGCCACCAGCCCGCCGAGCGCAACACCGCTGGCGGCGTGTCGCTGGAGCGCATCGAAGAGCTCGAAGCGCGCATCGCGGCGCTGGAGGAACGGCTGGCGCGGTTGGAATAACAGCGCTACGCGGCCCGGGCGAAAGCCACGGCTTTTTCGAACTGCTCCAGGTTGGGCCGCACGCCGGTGTACAGGACAAACTGCTCCAGGGCCTGGATCGCGATGACTTCCAGCCCTGTGATGACCCGCTTGCCTTCCGCCCTGGCGCGCACGATCAACGGCGTTTCCGAGGGAATCGCCACGACATCGAACACGGTCTCGGCAGCGGTAATGGCGGACGGCTCGAATGCCAGCTGATCCGCCTCCACGCCCCCGGTCATTCCGATCGGCGTCACGTTGATCAGCATCTGTGGCCGACGCTCTCCCAGTTCGGCTTGCCAGTCGTAACCCAGGGAATCGGCCAGGGCGCGTCCGGTGGTTTCGTTGCGAGCGACGATCAGCCCGTTTTTGTAGCCCCCGTCGCGCAAGGCGCTGGCGACCGCCTTGGCCATGCCACCACTGCCCCGTAGCGCGAAGGTCGACTCCGTGGGCACGGCATGGCTTTTCAATAGTTGGGCGACGGCGATGTAATCGGTGTTATACGCCTTCAAATGGCCGTTGGTATTGACGATGGTGTTGATCGACTGGATCGCCGCAGCGGAAGGATCCAGCTCATCGACCAAGGCTATGCAAGCCTCCTTGAACGGCATCGATACACCGCATCCACGAATCCCCAGGGCGCGGATACCGCCCACGGCCCCGGGCAGGTCCTGGCTGCTGAATGCCTTGTAATAGAAGTTCAGCCCTAATTGTTCATACAAATGATTGTGGAAACGCAGGCCGAAATTGCCTGGGCGCCCCGACAGGGATATGCACAACTGGGTGTCTTTGTTGGGATTCATTTGCATACGGGTCTCCTCCGAGCACTTTTCGGACAAACGGAATCGCCGTCCTGACCGGTTTATTCGATGATCAGACACCGGGCGTAGGGCAGCGACTCGCCCGTTTGTGTAAAAAAAATCAGCGACAGACCTTACACAATATTTACCCAACGGCGTCGCAAATCCTGGGAAAATCGCTGTCATAGCAAGTATCCCCGCGCCCCTACTTGGGTCTGTTGCAGACCACAGGCGCCGGGGCCGGAACGAGGAATCGCCATGAAACGCACACTCCCCATCATCGCCCTGCTCGTGGGGGCACTCGCGGTCACCGGCCAGGCATCCGCCCATGGTCGCGGTGGTTGGGAGGGGCCCGCAGTGTTCGGCGCCATCGTCGGCTCTGCCATCGTCGGCTCCGCGCTCATCAGCCGTGACCGGCCGGTGTACGTCCAACAGCCGGTGTATGTGCAACCGCAACCGGTCTATGTGCAGCAACCCCCACCGGTCTACTACCAGCCGCAGCCGGTGTACGTGGAACAACCGATCTACTACCGCCCGGCTCCGGTTTATTACGGGCCACCACGGGGCTATTACTACGGCCCGCCACGCGGTCATTACGGCCGCTGGTAATCAGTTATTAGGCAATAAAAAAGCAGCCTGCGGTCGATGACCCCAGGCTGCTTTTTTCATGAAGGAGTCCTGTTATCAGGATTCAGACATGCTCGCTGCTTTTCAGACGCGCCGGGCCATGCTCTGGCGCCAGATGGTCAGGCACCGCCACCACCGGTATCTCATTGCCATCGCAGTCGTGCAGTTTGCCGTCGCTGAAATAGTCGCCTTCGCGCAACGCGGCCAGATCCTGATACCGCAAGACCCGCTCGGTGCCGGCGGCGAACACCGATTGTTGATCGGAATTACCGGCGGTGAGGTGGTTGAAGGCGAGGTTCAGGACAATCGCCATGATGGCCGAAGAGCTGATGCCGGAATGGAAAATAGTTGCGAACCAGCTTGGGAAATGATCGTAGAAGTTAGGCGCGGCGATGGGGATCATGCCGAAGCCGATAGACGTGGCGACGATGATCAAGTTGACGTTGTTGCGGTAATCGACCTTCGACAAGGTCCGGATACCGCTGGCCGCAACGGTACCGAACAGCACGATACCCGCACCGCCGAGTACCGACGTCGGCACGGCGGCAATCACCCGGCCCATGAACGGCAACAGCCCGAGCACCACCAGGAAAATCCCGCCAGTGGCCACCACGAAACGACTCTTGATACCGGTCACCGCCACCAGGCCGACGTTCTGGGCGAAGGCACTCTGGGTGAACGAGCCGAAGATCGGCGCGATCATGCTCGACAGCATGTCAGCGCGCAAGCCGTTGCCCAGCCGCCGGGAGTCGACCTTGGTGTCGATGATCTCGCCCACCGCCAGGATGTCGGCTGAGGTCTCCACCAGCGTCACCATGATGACAATGCACATCGACAGAATCGCAGCGATATGAAAGGTCGGCATGCCAAAGTGGAACGGCGTTGGGAAACCGAACATCGGGCCTTCGCTGACCGATGAAAAGTCGGCCATGCCCAGGAACACCGCAATGACCGTACCGATGACCATCGCCAGCAGGATCGACAGCCGGGAAATAGTCGCGCTGCCCATTTTGCTCAACAACAACACCAGTACCAGCGTCACAGCAGCCAAGCCGATGTTGGCCATGCTGCCGAAGTCAGGGGCGTGGCTATTGCCGCCCATCGCCCAGCGCGCCGCCACTGGCATCAGTGTCAGGCCGATAGTGGTAATGACGATGCCGGTCACCAGTGGCGGGAAGAACCGGGTGATCCGCGAAAACACCGGGGTGATCAACAGACCAATCAAGGAGGCGGCGATGACCGCGCCAAGGATCGCCTGGAAGCCCCCTTCACCACCGGTGCCAACAATCGCAACCATGGTCGCGACGCCTGAAAACGAAACACCTTGGACCAGTGGTAATTGGCAGCCAAAGAACGGCAGGCCAAGGGTTTGCAGCAGGGTCGCCAGCCCCCCCGCGAACAATGAGGCTGCGATGAGCAGACCGATGTCTGCCGGCGACAGTCCGGCCGCCTGGCCGATGATCAAGGGCACCGCGACGATGCCGCCATACATGGTCAACACATGTTGCAGGCCGTAAGCCATATTCGCGCCGACGCCGAGGTTTTCGTCCTCGGGCCGTGGGAGTGAAACATGGGGCGTTTTCATGGTTCGGGGGTTCCCTGTTTTTTGTTATGCGCACACTGTATTCAAAACTCAGGACAAATGTCCATAGAGTTGTATACAACTTGTTGCCAGTGGCGGCATCAACAGGACTGCAATTTCCAAACCATAATGATCAAAACGTCACACCAATAGCTGCTCGATGGCCGGACGCAGCGAGGCCAGTGGCGGCACTCGCAGGCTGAACTCATTCTCCAACAGCTCGATCAACTCATCGGCGTCGTTGATGGTGCGACGCTCGCTTTCATGCCCGATTCGGTGCAACGCATAACTGTTGCCGTTCAGGGTCTTGCGCACCCCATCGCCGGTGCGAGCGACCATCAGGCGGCCCATGAACGGTGATTCCGGGTGGGAGCAGACGTACCAATTGCCGACGGTGAAGTCGATTTCCTCTTGGCGTTGCAGATCGAACAGGTACATCGGACGCCATTCATCGGCGACTTTTGCACGCAACAGATAGCCGTCCTCGTTGACGTCGATTCGATACGGCTCATGCGGGGTCAGTTGCATCTCGCGGCTATCCAGCAGCAGCGGCGCAGTCGGCACCATGCCGCCGAAGCCGACGTCGGTGATATAGCGAACATCATCGATTGTCACCAGGCTCAAGCGATGGGTCCGTGCAGTCCAGGCACCTTCGGGGGCATTCATGACCACCCGTCCGGTGATCGCACGGACGTTGAAGCCGAGCGCCTGCAACAGCGCGAAGAACAGTTGATTGAGTTCGTAGCAATAACCGCCGCGCCCCTGTTCGAAAACCTTCCGCTCCACCGACTCCAGGTCGATCGGCACGGGTTCGCGCAGCAGTGTCGAAAGCGTTTCAAAGGGGAACTCGGCGGTGTGGCGCCATTGAAGCTGGCGCAGCGTTTCAAGGGTGGGTGGCGGTGCCGAGTCGAAGCCCAGGCGTCGCAGATAACGACCGGTATCGCTCAGTCGAAGTTGGCTCATGGGGGACTTCCTTTCCTGTGGAGTGCAGCGTTTTCAATAAGCGCGCTGCGATTGGGCAGGTATAAGGCATTTCCCGTCCACGGACAATCTGCCGGGTGCCACGCCCCCGTTCAACGCCGCTTGCGCGAAGACAACCGGATCCAGGTCGGGGCATGGTCGCTGGGATGTGGCTGGTTCCTCACCCAAGCGTCCACGCCCGCCTCGCTCAGGTAGGCACTGGCCAGCGGATTGAGCAACAGGTGGTCGATGCGCAGCCCGGAATTCTTCTGCCAGTGCTGACGGAAATAATCCCAGAAGGTGTAGATCCGCTCCTCGGGGTAGAGGTGGCGCAATGCGTCTGTCCAGCCTTGGTCCAGCAATCGCTGATAGCATTCGCGGCTTTCTGGCTGCAACAGCGCATCCTTGAGCCAGGAGCGCGGGTTGTAGATGTCCATGTCAGTGGGCACCACGTTGTAGTCGCCAGCCAGCACCACCGGATGGTCACTCGCCTGCAGCCCTTGGGCATAATCGATCAGCCGCTCGAACCAGGCCAGTTTGTATTCGAACTTCGGACCAGGCTGTGGGTTGCCGTTGGGCAGATAAAGGCACCCCACCAGGACGCCATGCACCGCCGCTTCAAGGTAACGACTGTGGCTGTCATCGTCGCCGCCCGGCAAACCGCGCCGGCTCTCCAGCGGCTGCGCATCGCGGGCCAGGATGGCGACGCCATTCCATGAGGCCTGGCCATGCCAGATTGATCCATACCCCACCGACTCCAGCTCCGCCGCGGGAAAGTCCTTGTCCGCCGCCTTGAGTTCCTGCAAACAGACGACGTCTGGTTTCTCCCGCTCCAGCCACTCCAGCAGATTAGGTAGCCGGGCCCGGATGCCGTTGATGTTGAAGGTCGCGATCCGCAGGTTTTTCATGGGCCATGAACTCGATTTACCAAGACACTAACTGTGACCGGCGGCAAGCGGCGCAGGTTGCAACAAATACTCAGGAACCGGTTCGCGGCAACGATCGACCGCTTTCGAGCAGGTCTGCAAACGCCTGCTTGTCGATAGGCCGGCTGAGGAAATAGCCTTGCACTTCGTGACATTGATCGGTGCCCAACGAACCCAGTTGGGCCAGGGTTTCCACGCCTTCCGCGGTCACGGTCAGGCCCATCGCCTTGCCCAGGTTGATGATCGCCTGGACCACGGCGCGGTCATTGCTGCTGTTGCTCATCGAGGCGATGAAGCGCTTATCGATCTTGATGCCATCGAACGGATAGGTGCGCAAATAACCAAGGGACGAATACCCGGTACCGAAATCATCCATGTTCAAGCGCACGCCCAGTTCCTTGAGCGCGTTCATGACCTGCAGCGCGCCGTCCACATCGTTGAGCATGACGTTCTCGGTGATTTCCAACTCCAGGCGACTGGCCGGGAAATGGGTTTCGATCAATACCTGGCGCACATCCTCCACGACGTCGCTGCGTTCGAATTGGGCCGGCGACAGATTGACCGACACCATCAGCGCGCGCGGCCAGCTCAGCGCGGTTTCGCAGGCTTCGCGCAACACCCAGCGCGAAAGCGGAACGATCAGGTCGGTTTGCTCGGCCAATGGAATAAAGGCATCGGGGCCCAGCAAGCCTTGGGTTGGGTGCTGCCAGCGGACCAGCGCCTCGACAGCCACGATCTCCCGCCCATCGACCGTATAGCGCGGCTGGAAATGCAGGACGAATTCGTTTTTTTTCACCGCCTGGCGCAGGTCGTTTTCCAGCTGGCGACGATGCTGGATCTGATCGTTCATGTGCGAAGCAAAATAGCACCAGGTCTTCTTGCCCTCGGACTTGGCCTGGTAGAGGGCAATGTCGGCGCAGCGGATCAGCTCGCCCGGCACGTAGCCTTGGCGGCGGCTGACAGCGATGCCGATACTGGCGCCTATGTGCAGCGAGTGAGTCTCGTAGTGGATCGGCTGCTGCAGGCTTTCGATCAGCCGTTCGCAGAACCGGTCAATCTCAGTGGTGTTTTCCATCCCACTGAGCACGACGACAAATTCATCACCGCCCAGGCGCGCCACCATGTCGTGCTCACGGGTGCAGTCGCGAAGCCGCTGGGCCACGTCCAGCAGGACCGCATCACCGGCTGGATGGCCGAGCGAATCGTTGATCGGCTTGAAATTGTCCAGGTCCACCATCAGCAGCGCCAGCGGCGCGGAATGTTCCTTGGCCACCAAGGCATCATCCAGGTGACGCGCCAATTTGTTGCGGTTCGGCAGGCCGGTCAGGGCATCGTGCATCGACAGGTGCTGGACCTGGGCATGGGCCGCCACCTCGTCGGTGATATCACTGGCGGTGCCGCGATACCCGGTTACGACGGCCTTGTCATGGATGGGCCGCGCCGACACTCGACAGAATCGCAATTGGCCGGAATGGTCGCGGTACGAGCAACGCAAGTTGCTGGCGTGCTGTTCTTCGTCCAGTTTGCTTAGCCACAACGCAATCGGCGTGGTGTCGCAGTACAAGAGCTGTTCGATATCCTGCCCCAGCCATTGCTGGTCGGAAAAACCCGTGACCGTGTTGAAGCGCCCCGACAGGTAGGTGATGTGCCGATGGCTGTCGACTTCCCAGATCCAGTCGGACGCGGCCTCGGCCACGGCGCGGAAGCGTTCTTCGCTGGCCTCGAGGGCCTGTTTCGACTTTGCGAGGCTGTCATACCCGGCGTCCACCTGGCGAGCCGTACGCATGGCATATCGAAAAAAGTAGGCGGTGAGCAACGCCAGGATCAGCAACGCCCCGCCCAATGGTGGTAGCAGGGACCAGAGCAGTTGCTGGCCCGGCCGTTCCAGCCGCGACACCAGGCTGTAGCCGGTGCTGTCCAGTGGCACGGCGGGCTGGTCGGAAGCCAACGCCGTATCCTTCACCAGGTTCAAGTCGGTGAGGCCATAGCCCTTGCCCAACTTGCGCAGCTTGACCGGCGTTAACTGATCGACGAACAGCAACATCGACGTGCCACGGCGATCGACCTGGGGGCGTTCGTCGTTGGGCGTGATCACCGATGCAGTGACAATGGCCGGCCAGCCGTCGAACAACGTGTAGCGGATCAGCGGCATCGTCAGGTCGGCCTGTGCCTGGAGCTGATCCACCAGGTCCGCCAATGGCGTGTCGATATATTCTGTCGCCTCGGCCTGGACATGCTGCCCACGTACCACCGCATACTTGGTGCGCTCGCGATCAATCACAAACACACCCTCATACTCATCGTTGGTGAACAGGGTCTTGCCCATGTTCTGTTCGGCGTAGGCCCACTGCACATCGACTTCGCCATTGAGGTGCTCATACGCCGTGGTCCAGAAGGCGTAACTGGTGATGTAGTTTTTCGACGCCGTGATTCGATTATCGAGGGCGCGTTCGATATAGAAATGCGTCTTGCCCACGTCCTCCGCGTCCAGCTTCTGCGCGATGTTGAACAGCACGGCGATGGCCACCAGGACACCTGCGACAAACAACACGCCGAGACCTATGACCAGGCGCAGGGTAATCGGCGCATGTCGGGTGACGTCAGAAGGGGTATCGGCAGTGGTATCCATTGACCTGCTCCTGTCCTTTCGGCGCTGGCTTCGCCGTGCAAGCTTCACAACATGAACCGCAATTGACCCTTGGTTTTTTTAACCGTAGCAGCCAACCCGCGCCAATCGACGAACCCACAGGATTTGCCGAAAAGGCCTACGCACCATGTGTGGAAGTGTTGAGCAATGGACCGCTATCCGCGGCCGATGATTCCAACCGATCTCAACGATCAGAGCGCTCCAACGCGCAGAGTCCATCTTCCATCGACAGCGCCGCGACGCGGTTCCGCCCGCCGTGCTTGGCCTGGTACAGCGCCGCGTCAGCTCGTTGGATGAAGACTTCGATGCTATCCAGACTGCTGGGCACGAAGGCATGACAGCCCAGGCTCACCGTCAGATAGCCGGTGGGAGAACCCGAATGAATGATGTTTTTGTCGATGACGCTGCGACGGATCTGCTCGGCCAGCGCCATGGCCCCTGGCAGGCTGGTATCGGGCAGCAGGACCGCGAATTCTTCACCGCCAAAACGCACCGCCAGGTCGGCCTTGCGGTGGCAGCAACCCTTGAGCACCCTCGCCACCTCCGCCAGGCAGTGGTCGCCGGCAACGTGCCCGTAGGTGTCGTTGTAGCGCTTGAAAAAATCGATGTCGAGCATGATCAGGCTCAAGGGGCTGCGCTGACGGGCGCCTCGGCCAAATTCGATGTCCAGCGCCCGCTCGAACAACCGTCGGTTCGCCAGCCCGGTCAGGCTGTCGTGGGTGGCGATCAGTTCCAACGCCTCCTGGGCCTTGCGCAGGTCCGCCTCGATCCGCTCGCTGTTGCGCACCTGACGCACGAATACCCAGCCGAACAAACAGATACCCAACACCACCAAGGCAACGATGAGGCTGGATTGAAAAGCCGTGTCGTACCAACCCGCCAGGATCGCCTCCTCGGACATCGCCGCGGTCACCACCAGCGGATAAGCCTGCAAGTGCTGGTGCGCATAAAGCCTGACAACGCCGTCGGGTGCGCTGCGAATGATCGCATCGCCGGCGCCGGCGTTCGACGGCTCATGCTTATAGATGTGCTCCTCGGCCAGCGGTTGCCCAATCAGGCCTTCATCGAACGGCCGCCGCGCCAGCAGCGTACCGTCGGACAGCGCCAGGGCCATTTCGCCTTTGGCGTCGAGATTGAAACTCTTAAAGAACTGATCGAAATACGACATCTTGATGCCAGCCAGCAGCACGCCCTGGAAATTGCCTTTCGCGTCATTCAATCGGCGGGAAACCGGGATGATCCAATCACCGTTTTGTCGACTCCGGATCGCCGGGCCGACATGGGCGATCAGCGAGGCGTTCTGCTGGTGAAACTTGAAATAATCACGATCCGCGATCCCCGCGCCCCGGTGCAGGCTTGCAAAGGACGTAATGACCCACTGGCCGTTCTTGTCGAACAGGAACAGGCCATGCAACTGCTCCAGCGATTGCACCCGCCGGGCGAAGGTCTGCTGCAGGCGCGGTCGTGTCGACGGGCCGAACCCGTCGTTCTGGATCCAGTCCGCCAGGCTGGCCAGCACGAGGTCAGCCTGTACGAACGTGTCCTGGGCCTGTTGGGCCATGGCCCGGGTGAGGTTGGCCGAGGCAACACGCGCGGAGTCCAGGTCATGGCGACGGGACTGCTCCAATTGAAAATAGAGCAAAGCGCAAAGGCACAGGCACACGGCGGCGATGAACGTCACCGCAGCCTTGAGCAACGGCAGGCGTTTCAAGGCGCCGCCGGGCGCATGGTTCGGATCATGGATGGGGATAGGCAAGCGAAAATCCTGGGGAGGGCAAAACATGAGCGAATCGCTCAAAAGCCCCCAATAATCGGGAGCTTAGCGTACCGCTTGGGGGGCGGCAATTTGCCTTTAGGAGGAAGTCGATGGATGGCCGAGTGGATCCAAAAACCCCGGTATTTTCTGGCCGATATGCCCTTCAAAAGCTCATTGAACATGCCTTTGGCGGGACATACCGCCTCTGTGTCGGAAAATGCGCTCAGCGAACCGGGGGGACTCGGATTTCGCCCGCCCTGCATTGAGTCTTGACGCCTTTGCCACAGGCGGTAAATGCCAAGTCCTTGTCCATGCACACCCGTACTTCCGATAACTGCGGACCACGGCAAATCACGGCGACACCATCGGCCTCGATACCAGGATTGCTTTGGCGAAACAGCCGGATGATTTCATCGGCTTCAAAATAATGAGAGGAAGTGAAAGGTTGCAATGGCGTCGGAATCTTCACTGCTCCAAGCGCCCGGTCGGAAGCGTCTAGGTAACCCATGGCACCGAGGCCGCTGCAGGTGCCGTGCTTGGACCACTCATGTTCCAGCAGTTTGCGGGTAGGAAATAGCGTCAAGCCTTTCTCGCGCTCGGCAGCGGTCAAGGGCATCTCGCTCGAACGATTGTGGCCAGCCACCCCTGGCATATTGCGGCCAGAGACCGTGCAGGACAAAACCGTAGCCTTTGCCGGAGCATTGCGAGTCGTTCTGATGGGTAAGGCAGAAGGTAGGTGACCAGGACAGCGACAGTACGTAATAGTCGAATACCCCTGCAACCGGCTCGACTCCGGCGTCGCGCGGCTCGCGGGCGTTGCCTGTGCTGATGAAGCCCAGCGACAGGATGAACAGCATGATTATAGGTAAACGTTGTTTCATGACCCCTCCTTGGGTAGATGTGCTACTGGCTGGAATCAGAGTCCGGCCCGTGATCATTTCAATTTGATCTCAGCATTCAACGGAGGATTTTTTACAAGCAAACCGTCTCGGGGGCCATCTGAAATATGTAACACCCCTAACGCAAGCGGCCTTCGAGTTCTGGACTCCCGCACGCAACCGAGGCCCGATACCTGGCGACCTGGCCGGGTTGGCGGTAAACCTGATGCATCAGGCAAGGCGCTTGCTCAGATAAGCCGCCGTGGCTGGACACAGGGTCCGGAATTGAGCCGTAGCACTGATTGAAGCAGGCGCCAGGGAGCGGTCCCGTACCCGATATCCCTGCCTCACAAAAAAGGCTGTGGCGGTGTCCGTCAGCAAGTGAAGCCGCACCACCCCCTCGCGTTTTGCAAACGCCTCAAGCGTCGCCAGCACTGTCGCGCCAATGCCTCGTCCGCGATGGCCATCCAGCACAACCAGAGAGCGCAGCAACCGATCGGCGCCCTCCCCCTCGATTCCACCGAATGCCATGTCGATGCCTTGCAGGCTAAACATGAAAAAACAGCGACCCGGATAGTCCAGGTCATTTACCGGAAGACGAGCCCGGACAAGAGCCTCCCGCAAAGGCTCCAGCTGTTCTTTTTTCAATGCTGTCATGAGCAAGACGAGGGCCCTCTTAGTGTTTGGGTAAAGCTACGCTGCTTACTCAAAGGCTCGCAATCGGTCCGGCAATAAATTTGAACGGCACCAACCCCACATGAACTAACAAAGTTCATGGCCCGGCCCGTGCCTTTGCACTGAATCGGCCAGGGCACAACCTGAACAGCAATGGCACAGGTGACCCGCCAATGGATTCAAGCTCCCTCGAAATTTTTACCGACACCCAACTGCTCGGCATTTCCATCGCCAATTGGTTACTGGCCCTCAGCGTGATGACGCTGAGTTTCATCGTCGCCAGGGCCGGTATCGGTTTCCTGTTGAAAAACGTGCGCGCCCGGGCGCAGAAGCCCGACGCCTACATCAGCCATATCGCCGTCGAGGTGCTGTCCAGCACCAGCAACACCTTGTTGCTGCTGGCCTCGATCCTCATAGGCATCGGTGTGCTGGATCTGCCGGAACGCTGGCTCGGACGGGTCAGCAGCCTCTGGTTCGTGGTCGCGGCCTTGCAGGTGGGATTGTGGGCAAACCGGGCGATCGCCCTGGCGCTGATGCATTATTTTGCCCGGCACAGCCACACCGATATCCATCAGAAAAGTGCCCTGGCAACGTTGAGCCTCTGGGGCGCGAAAGTGTTCCTCTGGGCGGTGGTGCTGCTGGCCATGCTTTCCAACCTCGGCGTGAACATCACCGCCTTCATCGCCAGCCTCGGTGTCGGCGGCATCGCCGTTGCGCTCGCCGTACAGAACATCCTTGGCGACCTGTTCGCCTCGCTGTCGATTGCCGTGGACAAACCGTTCGAAGTGGGTGACTTCATTGTCGTCGGCTCGTTGGCCGGTACCGTGGAGCATGTCGGCCTGAAGACCACACGCATCCGCAGCCTGGGCGGCGAGCAGATCGTCATGGCCAACGCCGGGATGATCAGCACCACCATCCAGAACTACAAACGACTGCAGGAACGCCGCATCGTCTTCGAATTCGCCCTGCCCCAGGAATGCTCGACCGAACAGCTTCGCCAAGTGCCTGCCATCGTCGAAAGGATCATCAAGGCCCAGGAAAAAACCCGTTTCGACCGCGCGCACTTTCGCAGTTTCGGCGAAAGCACGCTGGAATTCGAAACGGTCTACATCGTCCTGGACCCCAGCTACAACGTCTACATGGACATCCAGCAAGCCATCAACCTGGGGATGATGGACGAGTTCGCCAGGATCGGCGTGCGCTTCGCCATGCCGTCCCGGGCCGTGCATGTGGCTTCGTTGCCGGAGATGCCTGAACAACTGACCCAGGGCAACACCGTCAGAAAACCGCTGCGAGTTGATGCGTCATCCGGCGCCCAGCATTAACTTGCAAGTTCGCTTCCATGACCCAGCGCAACTGACCACCCCGCCCCTTCAGCTAAGCTCAACCCATCACCACGACAGGGAATCGACATGAGCAAGGCAGACGAACTCGCGGCGAAGCTGAGGCAGGCCCAACGCACGCCGGCCGACACCGACAATTGTGCGGACCTGGCGATCGAACATTGGCCTGGCCAGGTGTACGAGCTGTATCGCCAGCTTGAAACCTGGCTGGCGCCGGTCTGTGAGGCGGGCCTGGTTATCCGGCGTAACCCCACCCATGTATTCGAGCGTCATGCCAGCGGATCGACGTATAACTACGCCATTGATCAGTTGGTCATCGAAGGTAATCACCGTCGCATCTCGCTTGATCCGATCGCCCGTTTCTCCCCCGGCGCCGAAGGGTGCATCGAAATCCACATGAAAGGCATGGAGCGCTGCATCCTGCGGACGGTGGGCGAACATGGCGAGTCGCGCTGGCATCTGCAGCCAACCGGACAACCACGGCCCGAACCCGTCACGTTGGATGAAGATGATTTCCTCTCGATCATCGAGGAAGGCTTAGGTCTCTAATGCAAGAGGGCGACTCAACGAGTCGCCCGTCTTAGTTCGGGGCCGATTCGAATGTCGCGTCTGGCCCGCTTTTGGTCGGCGCCCCTGCTTGCCTGTCTATGAGGATCGCCAAGGCATTGTCGATCTCATCGGCGGCGCGCTCGGCATGTTGGGCGTCCGCCCAAGTCCAGTACTGCTCCGACACGAGCCCGCCGACCGCATGCGCGCATAACTCATCGCAACTGATGCCCATCTTTCCCGCAGCGGCGATGACTGCCAGGAGGGCTTGCTCCAAGGGCTGGACTCTTTCAGTAGACACAACTAACCAACTCGGTAGGTAACCAGCCTGGAGCTTACCAAGATATCAATGTGCCACCAACCGCAGGCGCCCAACGGTTCTTCTCAACCCACCGTGCTGTATGTCCTGGCGCGCGTTGCTCGCGAGGATTGTCGAGCCGCCGCGCGAGCGGCCAGGATCGTCAACACAGCGGCAACAACCAGCACGGCCGCGCTGGTCTCGAAGGTCGCGCGATAACCGCTCAAGTCGAACAGAACGCCGCCCACCGTGGCCCCCGAGGCGATGGCGAGCTGGACGATCGCAACCATCAAACCGCCCCCGGCCTCGGCATCGTCCGGCAACGTTCTGGCCAGCCAAGTCCACCAACCTACGGGGGCGGCCGTGGCCACCAGGCCCCAGAGGCCGAGCAGCACAGCCGTGACCGACGCGGAGCTGCCGAACCCCACCAGCGCGAGGGCGATCGCGGCCATCAACAGCGGGATAACAATGAGCGTGCGATACAGGCCGTTCTTCAAGAACGAGCCGATCAGAAAAGTGCCCAGCAAACCCGCCAGACCAATCGCCAGCAACATCAGCGATAGCAGCGAGACGCCCACCTGCGCCACGGTTTCCAGGAAGGGTCGCAGGTAAGTGAACAACATGAACTGGCCCATGAAGAACGTGCTGACCGCCAGCATGCCCAACGCCACCGGCGCCCGGGTCATGAGCTTGAAAGGATTCCCGCCGCCGCGCTTCGCCTGGTTCGGCATCGAGGGCAGGCTCAACAGCAGCCACGCCAGGGCAAGTGCGGCAACCGGCACGATGCAGAAAAACGCGCCACGCCAACCGATAATCGCCCCCAGAAAGCTGCCTAGCGGCGCAGCGACAACTGTCGCCAGGGCGTTGCCACCGTTGACGATGGCCAGGGCGCGAGGGACTTTATCTTCCGGCACCAGCCGCATGGCCGTGGCCGCCGACAGCGACCAGAAGCCGCCAATCGCAACGCCGATCAGCGCGCGACCGACCATGAAAATCAGGTAACTGGGCGCCACTGCCGCCACTGTGCCGGACAAGATCATCAACAGCGTCAGTGCCGAGAGCAGCCACTTGCGTTCGATCCGGGCCGCAATCGGTGCGATGAGCAGGCTGGTCACCAGGGCAAAGGCTCCCGAGACGGCGATGCCCTGGCCGGCCTGCCCTTCAGTGATCTGGAGGTCCGCCGCCACCGGCGTCAGCAAGCTGACTGGCATGAATTCGGACGCAACAAGGGCGAAGGCAGCCAGCGACATGGCAAGCACCGCGCCCCACGCAGGCTTGCCCTGTGGTTCTAGCGATGAGATAGAGGTCATAACAATCCTGAAATTTCTGGAGCGCTCGGAAGCCCTCGTGGGAGCGAGCTTGCTCGCGACGGCGACGATGACGCCATGAACTGAATCCGACGGGTATTTTCACGAATGGGTATCGACGGTCGGTAGAACATTTCGCTGGAGTTCTTGCCCGATCCTGTGAACCCGCCGGTTACGCATAGGCAACGCTTCGCTTGGCGGGTTAATGTTCTGCCCATAGCTATCAACCCAGACAGAATCGACATGACCACCCAAGGCAGATCGCCACAAGACCGGCTCGCAAACCTCATCGCCACCCGGACGGCCGGCGCGGGTGACTTTGAAACGTCAATTGCGGGCCTGTGCTTTTTCCGTCGCGACGCCCCTGCCCCGCCTATGACCTGCATGATCGAGCCAAGCATCGTCCTCGTCGCCCAGGGGATGAAGCAGGTGTGGATTGGCGGCCAGGCATACGGGTACGACACCACACGTTTCCTGATGACGTCGCTGGATATGCCCGCGAACTCCGAAGTGCTGGCGGCCAGCCCGGAGCAGCCGTGCCTGGGCCTGGTCATGCGGCTTGACTTGCGCATGGTCGCCGATCTGGTCGCCCAGGGTGGCGTGGCGCCCAGTGTCGAGCGCCCCGCGGGGATTGGTGCGAGTATCGGCACGGCGTCAGCGGATTTCCTCGAGCCGTTCGTGCGTCTGCTGGCGCTGCTGGATGAACCCGAAGCGATCCCCGTGCTGGCCCCGCTGATCCAGCGGGAGATCCACTATCGACTGTTGATGAGCGACCAGGCCGCGCGGCTGAGGCAGATTGCCTCCGTCGACAGCCAGGGTTACCGGATCGCCAAGGCCATCGACTGGCTGAAACTCAACTACACCGGGCCCGTTCGCGTGGACGACCTCGCGGCGCGCGCGCAGATGAGCGCCCCGACCTTCCACCATCATTTCCGCCAGCTCACCGCGATGAGCCCGCTGCAATACCAGAAGTGGCTGCGGTTGAACGAAGCGAAGCGCCTGATGCTCAACGAGCACCTGGACGTGGCGAGCGCCGCCTACCAGGTGGGCTATGAAAGCCCTTCGCAATTCAGCCGTGAATACAGCCGTCTGTTCGGCGCTTCGCCGAAGCGGGACATCGCGGCGTTGCGCAGGCCCGCGAATATCATGAACGCTGACTGATTCGCGGTGCCCGGTTCCATTGTGTCGAGGAACCCTCAACCTGGCCCGCCAGCGCAATACACTTGCGTGCCAGGATCAGAGTGGGGTCAACAAGCGCCACCTGATGCCCGTTGATATCGAACGCCTCGCAATGCCTCAACACCAACGGCAGCTCCGTACAGCCAAGAATCAACACCTGTGCCCCCAGTTCGCACAAGTGCTCAGCCGCCAGCAATAGCTGTTCCCGGCAAAGCCCCTCGGTGAAACCGGCCTTGATGCCTCGCGGCCCGTAGATGGCGTCCATCACCATGGCCTGATAGTCGACACCGGGCGTAACGATTTCCAGCCCGGCGCGGCTGGCCGCCTGGTGATAGACCTGGCTCTGCAAGGTGCCGGACGTCGCCAACAGACCGACTGCCTTGCCGGAGCCGTACGCGTTCACGATCCACTCAACCGTCTCGGTCAGCATATTCACGATCGGCACCGTCAGATGCGCCTGGATGCGCTCGACAAATGCGTGGGCCGTGTTGCAGGGAATGGCGATGGCGTCGGCGCCCGCACTCTCGAGGCGTTTGCAGGTGGCGTACAGCGCCATCGTCGGGTCCGCCTCATTGTGCAGCAGGTTCGCCGTGCGGTCAGGGATCTGCGGGTTCTGCTCAACCACCAGCTTGATGTGGTCCTGATCCTTGTCGGCGGGCGTATTGGCGACCACCTTGGCCATGAAATCCACCGTGGCGGCGGGCCCGACACCGCCGACGATACCGAGCTTGAAGGCTGGGCGATGGTGGGGTTGCGGGTCCTTCGTCGCGAAATCCGCATAGATCTGGTTGATGTCCAGGACATTCAGCCTTTGATCTTGCAAAGGCCCACAGATCAGCGAAAGCTCGGTCATGCCGGGGACGATTACCGTTGCGCCTTGGGCTCGCAGCGAAAGGCAGGCCTGGTGGACCGCCTCGAACGGCGCGCCATCGAAGTGGCCGTCCTTGATACCGTCGAGGCCGTACATCGCCTCCATCACCTTCGATTGCGCTTCGACGTCGGGGTAGATAACCGGGTAGTCCTTGCCAAAGTGCTCTTCGAACAGACCGCTATGGCGAACGAAGTCGGAAGCGATCACACCCAACGTCGCCCCGACAGGGACGCTACGGCGGACGTGCCCACTCAGGGCCGCCATCATGTCGAGCACGGCAATACCTAATTCAGCCTCGATTTCCGCGCGAAAGGTCTGGCTGGCGAAGCATGGCAGCATCACCGCATCCAGGCCGCTCGCCTCGAAGGCCTTGCACACCTGGAACACGTAGAACTTACGCGACGTCATGCTCGCGCCTGCGTCCAAGGGCAGCAGCACGTCCTTGAACGGATGCTGTTCGAACAGGAAATGATAGCGGCCCTGGTCTTCGATCACGGCCCTGGACTTGACCAGTTTGTAGAACAGGTCACCGCCGGCCAGCGACCCCAGGCCACCGACGATGCCCAGCTTGCGGACGACAGATACGTTGCGGATCGACTTGCCCTTGGCCTTCATATCGTTTCTCCTCAAACAACCGGGACCGTTCCGGGAGCCGCTTCGGCACGAGACCGGACGGCGGGCTGTTCGCAGGCTTCCTCGGCGTGCTCTTCGTATGGCTCGGCCTTGGCCACAACGGCCGTTGCGATGCTGTTACCCACCACATTGGTCGCCGTACGCGCCATGTCCAGGAATTGGTCGATGCCAATGATCAGCAACAGCCCCGCCTCGAGAAGGTTGAACATCGGCAACGTCGCCGCGACCACCACGACCGATGCCCGGGCCACGCCGGCCATGCCCTTGCTGGTGATCATCAGTGTCAGAAGAATCAGCATCTGCTGAGTGAAACTCAGGTCAATGTTGTAGGCCTGGGCAATGAACAGGATCGCGAACGCTTGATACATCATCGAGCCGTCGAGGTTGAACGAATACCCCAGGGGCAGCACGAAGCTGGAGACGCGTTTGGGCGCGCCAAATTTCTCCAGCGCCTCGATGGTTTTCGGATAGGCGGATTCGCTGCTCGCGGTGGAAAAGGCCAACAGGATCGGCTCCCGGATCAGCTTGCCCAAATGAAAAACCGAACGTCCAAGGAACACGTATCCAGCACCGAACAGCAACGCCCAGAGGATCAGGATGCCCAAGTAGAACTCGGCGATGAGCTTGCCGTAATCCACCAGCAAGCCCAGGCCCTGGGTGGTGATGGCCGAAGCGATGGCGGCGAACACACCAATCGGTGCAAAGGCCATCACGTAGTCGGTGATCTTGAACATCACCTTCGCCAATTCTTCGATGGAATCGGTGATGCGCGTGTGACCGGCGCGCTTGACGCCTGCCAGCGCGAAGCCGAAGAACAGCGAGAAAACCACGATTTGCAGGATCTCGTTATTGGCCATTGCCTCGGCAATACTTCGAGGAAAGACATGGCCGATAAACGCCTTGAGACTGAAATCCCCAGTGTTGACGGGCACGGCTGCGGACGCATGCTGGGCGACTTCCAGATTCAATCCGGCGCCAGGTTGGAACAGGTTGACCAACCCCATGCCAATCAACAGCGACACAATCGAAGCCGTCACGAACCACCCCATCGCCCGGGCGCCAATCCTTCCTACGGAGCGGGAGTTGCCCATGCTGGCGATACCACCGACCAATGTCGCGAACACCAGTGGCGCAATGATCATTTTGATCATGCGCAGGAAAATGTCGGTGACCATCGAGAAATATGCAGCGATTTCCTTGGCGCTTTGCTCGCTCCCTGCGAAATGGTGACACGCCCAACCCACCAGCACGCCCAGGGCGATGCCCATGGCAATTCGACGCGGGAGCTTGTTCTTTTTCACGGTGCTGTCCTCAAGTAGTTCTTGGATTTTTATTACTTGGCAGGTCACGCTGATTCGCCTGAAGCCGCGAGACGTCAGCGCTACGAGAACAATTCTAGGGAGAGCATCGAACGGCATGATGAGTAATCCGGCCACGCTCATGCATTTTCGGAATAGTTATGTGTTTGGCGCTACGGGCCGGGGGATTGGACCCTAGAATGATCCCTTCATGACGAGGGATTTCTAGATGCAACTCAAATGGCTGGACGACCTCCTGGCGATCGCCGAATGGAAAAACTTCTCCCGGGCAGCCGAAGTCCGCTGCGTGACGCAATCGGCTCTATCGCGACGTATTCGCTCGCTTGAAGAATGGGTGGGCGTCAAGTTGGTGGACCGTGGCACTTATCCGGTCCAGTTGACGGCGGCGGGGATCACTTTTTGCGATGAGAGCAGAGAGGCACTCGCCGGGCTGTTGAGGTTGCGTTCGGCCCTGCGCGATGTGGAGCGGATGCCGGGGCGCTCGATCCAGATCACTGCGGGTCACAGCCTGTCGATGACTTTCTTGCCCAAGTGGCTCGCGCAATTCCAGCAACACAACGAACAATTCAATGCCCGGGTGGTTGCCGCCAATATCCATGACGCCGTGATTGCCCTGGAGGAAGGCAGCTGCGACTTGATGATGGTTTATCACCATCCATTGGCGCCCATCCTGTTGGACGCCGAGCGTTTCGGCAGCCTGACCCTCGGTCATGATTCATTCATTCCACTCTGTGCACCGAACCGCAAAGGCGAACCCCTGTTCCCATTGTCAGGCCGCTCCGGCAAGGCCGTGCCGTACCTCGCCTACACGGCCACTACGTTCCTGGGTCGCGTCGCCGACATCGTCATCAAGAACGGCCCGACACCGACTGCGCTGGAACGCTGCTATGAGGCCGACATGGCCATGCTGCTGATGCGCATGGCGGTTGAGGGCTACGGCGTGGCGTGGCTGCCACAAAGCGCAGTGGCCGATGAGCTGGCGCGAGGGCTGCTGGTCAGGGCCGGCGATGAGCAATGGAGCACGCGATTGGAGATTCGATCGTACTGCACGAATGCCAATCGCAATCCAACGATGCGCAAGCTCTGGAAAACGCTGGAGGGCGCGTCGCTGCGCTCACCCGCCTGACATCGCCTGGTAGTACTGCGCCATGTAATCGACGAACACTCGCACCTTGGCCGGCAGATGCCGGGCGTGAGGATAAAGCGCGTAGTAGTGCCGTTCCCCAAGGGTGTGCTCAGGCAGAATCCGCACCAACCTTCCCGCCAGCAGGTCATCCTGCACCGTCGCCAGGGTAAATGCGGCAATGCCACCACCCGCCAAGGCACAGGCGTGCAAGGCAGTGATGGTGTCTGTGTGAAACGTGCCGTGACAGTCCAGGGTAATCGATTCCCCCTTCGCATTGGCGAGCGTCCATTGGCCAGCCGGTCCATAGGTGAGTAGCCGATGGTCGTTGAGTTCGGCAACGCTGCGAGGCAAGCCACGCTTGAACACGTAGGCCGGCGCCGCGACCAACACCAACGGCGATACGCTGAGCAACCGCGCGACCAGGCTGCTGTCGGCCAGGGGCCCACAGATGCGTAGCGCCACATCGAATCCCTCGGCCACCAGATCGACCAACGGATCGGAGCAAGAC
Source organism: Pseudomonas sp. HB05 (assembly GCF_016756915.1). Classification (NCBI taxonomy): domain Bacteria; kingdom Pseudomonadati; phylum Pseudomonadota; class Gammaproteobacteria; order Pseudomonadales; family Pseudomonadaceae; genus Pseudomonas; species Pseudomonas sp. HB05. The sequence goes on along the minus strand of NZ_JAESPG010000009.1, from coordinate 143,757 downwards.
AAATCAATCTGGATGTCTGGGTACTGCGCCTGGAAGGCTGGCAACCAATGCGCCAGCTCCAGCGTACCGACCACCAACGGCGCGCTGATCCGAAGCAGCCCGGACGGACGCTCGCGTTCCTGCGTGACAGCTTGGGACGCGGCATCGACTCGATCAAGAATATCCACGCAGGCTGCGTAGTACCTTTCCCCCGCCGCCGTAAGACTCATGCGGCGGGTATTGCGATTGATCAGACGCACGCCCAACGCGGATTCCAATTGCTGCAAATGTCGGGAGACCGACGAGTGCGTGGTGCCCAGCCGCTCGGCGGCGGCTGTAAAACCCTGGGCCTCGACGACGCAGCGGAACACGCGCATGGCGAGCATCTGATTCATGGGGTTAGCGCACCGGTAGCTTGATGATTTCGGCGGTGTTCATCACATCGCCGAACGTGTCCTCGATTTCGGCGAGCGCGGCCTGGTGCAAGGCGTCCTTGTCGGTCGACTCTCCGTTGACCCGGGTAATCGCGCGGGTGGCCGATGCATCGGCCGCCACCAACACGTTATAGCTCAGCGGCGCCGCATCCCGGGCTGCGCCCGCCACGCACGCATGTGTCATGAGACCGGAGACGATCACGTTCTCAATACCCGCGGCTTTAAGACGCTTGTCCAGATCGGTACTGCCAAACACGCTGACGGTGGTTTTCTGCAAAACCGGATCCTTGGCCCTGGGCTGCATGTCGGGGTGGAATTTCACGGTTTCACCGTCGATGGCGAACACTGGCGAACCAGCGGGTGCAATGTGCCGGACATGGTAGACGGGCATCTTGTGTTCATCGGCGAACTCGATCAGCTTTCGGGCGTTGGCCAGCGCTGCCGGGCCGTCGGGGATCGGCATCTTACCGGTGAAGTATTCGTTCTGGAAATCGATCACCAGTAACGCGGTTTTACCGGCAGGCAACTGGCTGACCGGCACTGCGCCGGACATGGCGCGGATAGTTGGATGAGTTTCGGCCGAGGCGCCGGCGCTGGCGAGAACGCCTGAGATTACACAGGCGGAGAGGAAACGACGGGTAAAACGCTGCATGGACAGTTCCTTCTTTCGTGGAGTGAATGAAGGGAATGCTAGGGCCATGACCGGCACCCGAACACAGCGTGGGCGGCACAGGACTTGTTTAGGATTTGCACAGGTGAGCCGTGATCGGGGCGTTGCCGCTCGCTAAAGGACGTCGACAAACCCGTGGCGAGGGAGCTTGCTCCCGCTCGGCTGCGAAGCAGTCGTGAATCGGCGGGTGCGGTGTGTCTGACATTTCGAATTCGCTGGTTTAGGGGCCGCTTCGCGCCCCAGCGGGAGCAAGCTCCCTCGCCACGGGTCCATCGTTTTATCCAGCATCAAGGGCGACCCTGGCAAGGTCGCCGACTGCATCAAGACGCGAGAAGTTGTGCCTGTAAATGTCGTCCGATCACATCCAGCAAATCACAACCGTCGCGCAGAGGGATTGCCAATACCTGCGCGAAGTCGTGCAGGACGACGGCGTCGGTGCTGATTTCGGAACGCATCGCGAGGTTTTCGAGCAGTTGCGTGACAGCGGCGATTCGGTAGGCAGCTGTGTCGTGCAGCACGTCCAGAGGTGCTTCCGTGTCGATCAGAAGGGCGTGGAAATTGTTTTCGATACCGGTGATGGGCATGTAGCGGGACATGGGTGTTTCTCCTGCAGAGTTAGGTGTCCTAGGCTTAAAAGGGCTTCCACACCCTGCCGCTGAATTTGCAGCGACGGAAGGAATTTAACGTGCGGGGCAATTGGCGGATAGTCGGCGGGGAGCGACACGATTTGAGGGAAATTTCCGATGGGTATGTGCTCCTGTGGAGCGAGCAGCGATACGGATAACCTCAAAGACCAATTCTGAAACGAATGCACCTCCAAATCGCAAGGCTAGAAAAACGGCTTCGTCGTATGGTTGAGGCCATCGCCTTGGTTAGCCAAATGAAAGGAGCTGACACCGGGTCTTTTTTATACATATAGAATATGCATAATGAAAACATTCAGAGTTCAGTATGACTCGGTAAAAAACGTTGCGAACAAAAAGAAACACAAGGTAAGCCTAGCGGACGCCGAGGCCGTATTTTACGACGAGGTGGCTCTTGAACTAGAGGACAACGACCATGACGAAAAGCGCTGGATTATCATCGGCCAAGATGCCACCGGGCGTGTCCTCGTTGTCGCATATACCTACCGAGAGCCGGATTTCGTGCGTGTCATCAGCGCGCGCGTAGCGTCCAAAAATGAACTGCGCCAGTATCTGGGAGGGTAATCTGTGAAAGAAGAATACGATTTCGGCACCGCCAATCGCGGTCCCGTTGCAAGCAGCAAAGGCAAGACACGCATCACCATCATGCTTGACGATGACGTGATCGAAGCTGCTCGCGAGCGCGCCGAAAACGCCGGCATCGGCTACCAAACCGTCATCAACAATCTGCTGCGTCAGGCCCTTGTGTCTGAAACTGCCCACAATCTGGCACCAGCGACCCAAAAACGGGCGCGAACAATCAAACCCTACGCAAACGGTATCACCCGATCTGATGTGAAGGATTTGGAGAAACGGTTAGCCGCCATGACTGAAGAACTGCATAAGATGATGGATGCACCTAAGCCCGGCAAAGCCAAGGCATCGGTATGACGTGAGAAATCGGGATCCATTTAGAGGCACTGTTTCAATCCAGCGCCTCTACCTGGCTGCCCACAATTATCCGCTTCCCTACCTTCTCCCCCACCTCCAGAGCCTGCCCATCCCTCTGCTTCCCCTGCCGCGCCTGCCCCACCAACTGCGGAATCAAATCCCCTTCCGGCAAGTGCTTCCAGAACCGCCCCGGCATGTGCTGGCGCAACGCTGTAGGGTTGAGCCTCGCCGGGTTGAAGATGTGCCGATAATAGGTGCGCCACAATTCCGCGCCGGGGTCTTCGGCGTGGCGGGCCCATTGTTGCCATTGCTCGGGGCAACGGCGCTGGTAGTCCAGCGAATGCCCATCGAAACGAATGCCGTCGCGGGGCGTTGCGATCAGCCAGCGTTGTCGGCCCAATCGCTCGGCAAAATGCCCGCTCGCGCTTTCAAGGATGTCGTGGGCCGGCTGGTGGAAAGCCACCAGGTCCAGTTGCAGTTGTTCAGCGACCGCAGGCGGCAAGGGTATGAAACGCACGAATGCATGAAAGTGATGGGCTTCGCGACTGACCTGCTTGATGCGCCGTTGCAGCTCGCTGCCCAATCGATCACCGGCGAGCATAGCGGTGCGATCACCATGGGCGACGCGCCAGAGCACTTCGTACAACAGGTTCCAGCGTTGTTCGCCCTGGTAGCGACTGGCCTGTTCCAGTTGTCCCAACAGACCCGCCGGGACGCGTGTCTGGAACGGTCCCGGGCCTTGCGGCAATGCCGCCGGCACGGCCAGCAGGTCAGCCATGGGGCCTTGGGCCCAGGTTACGTCGCTGGGGTCGATTCCGTGGCCCAACAGTGTTCTGGCCTGACTACGCCAGGTGCTGAAATCGTCGTCGCAATCCAATGCAATCACGCCCACAACCCCATTTGTACGGGCCGCTGCGGATCGCGCAAGCGCGCTCGGAGCAAGCCGCTGCGCACCTGGCCGTCAGCGGGTCGGTAATCGCTGGTCACAATGAACGGACGGGCCTTTTCCAACACGCAACGCAACTGCACCAGGTCGTCGTAGCGAATCCGCCGTTCCCTGCGCAGTGCCACCAGGCGTTGCACGCTACGAAGGCCGATGCCGGGAATACGCGCGAGCAAGGCCGGCTCGGCACGGTTGAGGTCGAGTGGAAACACATCGCGATTGGCCAACGCCCAGGCCAGCTTGGGGTCGATGTCCAAGTCCAGGTTGCTGGACGTAGTCAACAGCTCGCCCGCCTTGTAGCCGTAGCCACGCATCAGGAAGTCGGCTTGGTAGAGCCGGTGCTCGCGCAGCAAAGGTGGCGCGGCGAGTGGCACGCTGGCGGGGCTTTCGGGGATCGGGCTGAAGGCAGAATAATAGACCCGCCGCAATCCGTAGCCTTGATAGAGCGACTCGGCATTGCTGAGGATGGCGTGGTCATCGGTGGCATCCGCCCCGACGATCACCTGGGTGCTCTGCCCGGCCGGGGCAAAGCGAGGCGCCCGCGGTTCGCCGGCCACTGCCTGTTGACCGTCGTGGATGGTGCCCATGGCCTGGCGAATCGTCTTCAATTGCTTTTCCGGCGCCAGGCGCTTGAGGCTCACCTCGGAGGACAATTCGATATTCACGCTCAGGCGATCCGCCAGCCGCCCTGCCTCTTCGATCAATAGCGGATCCGCGTCGGGAATGGTCTTGAGATGGATGTAGCCTCGAAAGTGATGCTCCTCGCGCAGCAACCGCGCCACCCGGACCAGTTGCTCCATGGTGTAGTCGGCCGAGCGAATGATGCCGGAGCTCAGGAACAGACCGCTGATGCAATTGCGACGGTAGAAATCCAGGGTCAGCCGGACCACTTCTTCGGGTGTGAAACGCGCCCTCGGCACGTTGCTGGAGCGACGGTTGACGCAGTACTGGCAGTCGTACAAGCAGAAATTGGTCAACAACACCTTGAGCAGCGATACACAGCGCCCATCCGGCGTGTAGCTATGGCAGATCCCCATGCCGTCAGTGGCCCCAAGCCCGTCCCGACCACGCGAACTGCGCTTGGGAGCACCACTGCTGGCACAGGACGCGTCATATTTGGCGGCGTCGGCAAGAATGCCGAGCTTGGCGATAAGCTCCATGGAAGATTCTCAAATACTGTATGCATGCACAGTATTTGGAGATTGACCGCGATGCAAGCTCCGCTGGTCAATCCAACCAACGAGCAGAGTGTGACTGGTGGATTCATCGGCACCATGATGGGCTATAATCCGGTCATTCACGCGATTCGAGGTCCAACCCCATGGGCACTGTCAGCCTTGAAACAAAAAAGGCCTACGCGGCCAGGACGCGCAGGTCCAACTACGCGGCCAGCCTGCGCCTGGAAGGTTTCAAAGTGTCTTTCGAGGACGGCGAACGCAAGCTGCCTTCCCGTGAAGATGTCTTGAAAACCTTCACCAAGACCCGAGCCTGATGCCGGACAAATATGGCGTCGGCGAGGACGCCTACTGTTATCCCGGCTCCACGGTCCTGCGCAACAAACTCGATATCCGCGACGAACCCACCCTGGGCGAAGCCGAACAACAACTCTCGGCCATCGCGGCAAGCAACGTCGAATTCACCCCTCCTCCTTACAGCCTGGCTTACCTCCAGAATATCCATCGCGCCTTGTTCGCCGACTTGTTCGAATGGGCTGGACAGTTGCGAACCGTCGGCATGGCCAAGCAGGACACGCGTTTCTGCCAACCCGAATACATGGAAAAGGAAGCCAATAAAATCTTTGCCAGGATGGCAGCGGCGAACTGGTTCGAAGGGATGGGCCGAGCAGAACTGATCGTGGCCGTGGCGGATGCGTATTCCGATATCAACGTCGTTCACCCCTTCCGCGAAGGCAATGGCCGCGCCCAGCGCATCCTGTTCGAGCACCTCATCATGAACGCCGGTTTCGAAATCAGTTGGTGGGGCATCGAAAAAGACGAATGGATCAGCGCCAACATCGCGGCCTACAACTGCGTACTCGAGCCTATGGAAACGGTTTTCAAGAAGTGCATTGGACAGCCGATACAATCCCGACCATAAGTTATCTGCACTTCCTCGCTTAAGTGATACATTCCGTGCCAGCCAACCCTGCCGAAACCCTCTGTATGTACCGGATTGCCTCCTTTCCCCCAAACGAGCAAGGCCGAGACTTTGTCGTGGGCGACGTACATGGGCATTTCAAGCTTTTGGCGAAGGCCTTGGACAACCTCGAGTTCAATACCGAAATAGACCGGATTTTTTCCGTAGGCGACCTCATCGATCGCGGCCCCGACTCCGAAGATGTATTGAATTGGCTTGGAAAATCCTGGTTTCACGCGGTACGCGGCAACCATGAGCAAATGGTGATCGACGGCATCCGCGGCCACGGAGACAAACCCAGGCACATCCGCAACGGCGGAGCCTGGCTCTACGCGTTGAACCCGGCCATCCAAGACCAACTTCTAAAAGCCCTTCAAGCACTTCCACTCATTATCGAAATCGACTTATCGGCTAATAAAACGATTGGAATCGTACATGCCCAAGCGCCGTTTTTCGGGCTGGATAATGATTGGCAAGGTGCGAAAGACGCCATTACCGGGGCACTCGGAAAGCAGGTTCAACAACAAGCCTTGGCGGAAGCCTTGTATGCCCGGGACAGGATTGAACAGCAGGACCCTACTCCCATAAAGGGCATCCACGAACTCTATGTCGGACATTCATCAGTCCCCACCGTCACGCGCCTCGGCAACATTGTCTATGTGGACACTGGCTGCTCCTTTTCCGACGGAGCACTGAGCCTGGTGGAAATCAGCAGCCAATCTGTTTTCAGCATAGGCATGACGCAGTGAGGTAAGGGACTGCCTCGCTCATCGGTCCAGGGCCGACGGCATTCGCTGCCGTCCCATACCTGATAAACTGTGCGCCCTTCGCATCCGCCTCCAGATTCCCATGCCTCTTCAAGAAACTTCGCAACAGTCCGTGTCCCGCCGCTTCAGCGTCGCGCCGATGATGGACTGGACTGACGCCCACTGCCGCTACTTCCTGCGCATCCTCTCCAAACACGCCCTGCTCTACACCGAAATGGTCACCACCGGCGCCCTGCTCAATGGCGATCACGAGCGCTTCCTGCGCCATCACGAAACCGAGCATCCGCTGGCCCTGCAGCTGGGCGGCAGCGTTCCCGGCGACTTGGCCGCTTGCGCCCGAATGGCCCAGGAGCACGGTTACGATGAGGTCAATCTCAACGTCGGCTGCCCAAGCGATCGGGTGCAGAACAACATGATCGGCGCGTGCCTGATGGGGCATCCAGAATTGGTGGCCGATTGCGTGAAGGCGATGCGGGATGCGGTGTCGATCCCGGTGACGGTCAAGCATCGGATCGGGATCAATGGTCGCGACAGCTACGAGCAGTTGTGCGAGTTCGTCGGGACGGTGCGTGACGCCGGCTGCACCAGTTTTACCGTGCACGCGCGGATTGCGATCTTGGAGGGGTTGTCGCCGAAGGAGAATCGCGACATCCCGCCGCTGCGTTACGACGTGGTAGCGCGGTTGAAAGCGGATTTTCCTGAGCTGGAAATCGTGCTCAACGGTGGGATCAAGACGCTGGAGGCCTGCCACGAGCATCTGCAGACGTTTGACGGTGTGATGCTGGGTCGCGAGGCCTACCACAACCCGTATCTGCTGGCCGAAGTGGATCAGCAGTTGTTTGGCAGCACTGCCCCCATCATCACTCGGGCCGAGGCCTTGGCAAAGCTGCGGCCGTATATTGCCGATCACTTGGCGAACGGCGGTGCCATGCACCACATCACCCGCCATGTGCTGGGACTGGGCACGGGATTCCCGGGCGCGCGGCGGTTCCGGCAGTTGTTGTCGGTAGATATCCACAAGGCCAAGGATCCGTTGGCGCTGCTGGACCAGGCGGGGCAGTTGCTGGAAGGGCGTTAACCGTCACTTGCTTTGAACCTGCGCGCGGTTTTGGCATCGTATTTACCGACAGTTGCCCCGGCCATTCAAACAGCCGTTTCCAGGTTGTTGCCGCTGGGGCCATCGATACCTCTTCACGCCCTTGAGTGGCTGCCAGCCCTCGGGTAATGTCAACGGACCCATAGGACAGAGCACGCTCATGACTTCCAAGCTGGAACAACTCAAGCAGTTCACTACCGTCGTGGCCGATACTGGCGACTTCGAAGCCATCGCCCGCATCAAGCCCGTCGACGCCACCACCAACCCTTCCCTGCTGCTCAAGGCCTCGGCAATGCACGGTTATGCCGAGCTGCTGAACGCCTGCGTGGCGGACTGCAAGGGCGACGTAGGCCTGGCCAGCGACCGCTTTGGCGTCGCGGTGGGCCAGGAGATTCTGAAAGTGATTCCCGGGCGCATCTCCACCGAAGTGGATGCACGCCTGTCGTTCGACACCGAAGCCATGCTCAAGCGAGCGCATCGTCTGGTCGACCTGTACGAAAAAGCCGGCATTGGCCGGGACCGCGTCCTGATCAAGATCGCTTCGACCTGGGAAGGCATCCGCGCCGCCGAGAAACTGGAGCGCGAAGGCATCCAGTGCAACCTGACGCTGCTGTTCTCCTTCGCCCAGGCCGCCGCCTGTGCCGATGCCGGGGTATTCCTGATCTCGCCGTTCGTGGGCCGTATCTACGATTGGTACAAGAAAGCCAACGGCAACGACTACACCGGCGCGGACGACCCGGGCGTGCAGTCGGTGACGCGCATCTACAATTATTACAAGTCCAATGACTACAAGACCGTGGTCATGGGCGCAAGCTTCCGCAACCTCAACCAGATCGAACAACTGGCCGGTTGCGACCGCTTGACCGTCAGCCCTGAACTGCTGGAGAAACTGGCCACCGATGAAGGCAAGCTGGAACGCAAACTGGCGCCTGGGCAAGCTGGAGAAGCGCGCCTGAGCCTCAACGAAGCGCAATTCCGCTGGTTGTCCAACGAGGACGCCATGGCGACCGAGAAGCTGGCTGAAGGCATCCGTCAGTTCGCCCGGGACCAGGAGAAGCTGGAGGCGTTGCTGCAAGCCAAGCTTTGAGCCGACTCGCAAGGCATGAAAAAGGGCGAACCTTGGTGGGTTCGCCCTTTTTTTATGCGGCTCAGCCTGAGAAATCTGGCGTCTGTGCAGGCCATTCGCGAGCAAGCTCGCTCCCACAGGAGAATTAGGGGCAGCTCCAAAGGCTGCGGCCCAACGCAAGACACTGTGGGAGCGAGCCTGCTCGCGAAAGCGTCAATTCGGTCTACACACGCTCAAGAATCAAGGCCGCTCCAGCGCATTCACCAGGTCATGGAACGCTTCACGATTGGAATCGTTCAGCCCCATGAGGATCTTGTGGGCTTCAAGCACCTTGATCCGCACTTCCTCTTCGGACTGGTCCTGATCAGGCAGGTCATCCAGGCATTCCGGACACGGAACCGGATCGCCAACGATGTTGAACACCTGGTCGAAGCCCATCGATTGGAGAAGACGGGTAATGTCGTTGTGGGTGGTGACGACAGTCGGCAACAGGCCAACCTTTTGCCGCGACAGGATCGACAGCTTGGCCAGCAGGCCCAAAGTGGTGCTGTCGATGCTGCGGGTTTCGGTCAGGTCGATCACGATGGCGTTGAAGTTCAGCGCGGTGAAGATCTTCTCGATTGTCGCATCCAGCGCCGAACACAAGGTCAGGCGCACTTCACCGACAAACTTCAGGACAAAGGTGCCGTCCTGCTCGGCGAACTGGATTCTACCGGTACTCATCAAAGGTTCCTGCTCAACACTAACAGGGCGATATCATCCGGCATCTCCCCTAGCGTGGCTAATCCAAACACTTGGCGCAGGCCTTCCAGGCTGCCGCCCGCCGCACTCACCCGCTCAGGCAAGGCCGCTTCTTTCTCTTTGAGTGTAGGTTCTGACAAAAGGTCCAGAATGCCATCAGACATCAGCGTCAAGCTGAACGTCGGTGGCAGCTCCAGAATGTGGTCTTCGTAGGTGGCCTCGTTGAACAGGCCTACCGGCAAACCACGCCCTTCCAGGTAACGAACACTGTCAGGTGTATACAACACAGGCAACGGCAGGTGACCGCCGATGCTATACGTCAACAAACCAGTCTCCTCGTCGATGACTCCACCGACCATCGTGACGTGTTTGCCCAGCTTACAGCTGATCAGGCCCCGGTTGATATGCCCAAGGACTTCCGAAGGCTTGAATTCCGGCAACGTACCGTTGCGCTTGGATTCGAACAACAGCCGCGTGGTCATGAATTTGAGCAGTACCGTCACGAATGCCGACGAAGCGCCGTGGCCGGAAACATCCGCCAGGTAGAACGCCACTCGTCGCTCATCGACGCGAAAATAGTCCACGAAGTCGCCCGACAGGTACAACGACGGGATGATCTGGTGGGCAAAGCGGAAATCGTCGACGGTCCAAGGGCTGACCGGCAGCATGTTCATCTGCACCTGGCGCCCGGCGTTCTGGTCTTCCTGCAGCAGGTTCAGGCTGGCTTCGAGCTCGCGGTTGGCGGTTTCCAGCTTTTCGCGGTAGCGCTGGTTTTCCACCAGCAGGCGCGAACGATCCAAGGCCCGACGCACCGAGTGCTCGAGCACCGCGAGGTCTTCAAGGGGCTTGATCAGGTAATCCGCCGCGCCCAGGCGCAAGGCCTCGACTGCATCGTTCATGACGCCCGCGCCCGACACCACGATCACTGGGGTCTGCGAGGAGATCTCGGTGACCTGGCGAATGAGTTCGAGTCCGCCCATCTGCGGCATGCGCAGGTCGCAGATGACCAGGTCGGGCTTCTCCTGTTCGAATACCTGAAGACCCTGTTGGCCGTTACTGGCCTGCAAGACGCTGAAACCACTGTCTTCCAAGTAGGCGGCGAGACTGGCTCGCACCACTTCGTCATCATCGATTATCAGCAGCGTGGCACTGGTTTTTGGCATGTGGGCAAACGGCGCCAGAATTAGGTTGGCGTAGCGGGCGGGGCGGCATGGCCTGGCACGCACTACTGGATTCGCTTTCTAGCCTCTCTGTCGTACCGGCTTCAGGCCTTTGCCCTACACACGGTTACACAGAGGTGCCCTTCTAAGGCGCAGACGGTACTCCCATCCGCGGGGCGTTTCAAGCTCATGCAGACGGTCGCTTGCCGTCATCATTTGTCAAAGTACAGAGAGTTATAAGAACCGAGCGAAGCGTAACTCAATGGAAGGACCAAACCCGCTCAAACGTGACGTCGATGCAAAGAAGGCGGCCTTTCGGGCCGCCTTCCGCGCTCTACGGGACGAGATCAAAAATCGTCTTCGACCTGGCCATCCTTGACCTTGAATTCGCGGTTCTGCAGGAACGCGTTGCGAATGAAGACGTATTTGTCGCCGCTCACCAGTTTTTCCGCGGACAACAGGCTGGCGCGGGTATCGACAATATTCAGGCCCCAGATCGAATTACGCACCGAAACGTTGTCGATGTAGGGATAAGGCGTGGTGTAGCTGTCCACCAGCTTGGCCGGCGCATCACGCAAGGTGCTCGGCCCCAACAACGGCAGCATGACGTACGGCCCGCTGCCCAGCCCCCAATAGCCCAGGGTCTGGCCAAAATCCTCATCGCTGCGCTGCAGGCCCATTTGAGTGCCCACGTCAAAGAAGCCCAGCAGGCCGAAAGTGGTGTTGAAGATCAATCGGGCGGTGTCGACCCCGGCGGCGGCCGGCTTGGCTTGCAGCACGTTGTTGGCCAGGTTGCCGACATCGCCGATGTTGCGGAACATGTTGTGGATGCCGTCCTCGAGGAATTGCGGCGTCACGTATTGATAACCCTGGGCCAGCGGCTTGAGCGCGTAGGTATCGATGGTGTCGTTGAACGTGAAGATGGGACGGTTGATGCTTTCCCAAGGGTCTTCTTCCGTGGCGGCCTGACTGGCGAACGGCACCAGCAGGACGCTGGCGGAAAGACACAGCTGAGCTAGACGATGGCTCCAGCGCATAGGGAAAAACTCCTTGGATTGATCAGGCAAGGGCGCCGAGCCCAGGCGGTGAGGCCGCTAGTATAAGACGGAACTCGCGGATAGGCAGCATTGAAAAAGAAGCTCCTGTAGGAAGATTCCACAACGCGCCGCCTTCATTTTCCTGTCACCGGACTGTCATCGCGACCCGTTAGGCTGCGAGTTATTTCAAGGACGTTCCCATGCCGCGCGCCGAAGCCCTGCCCCTCCCCGCTCCCAGTCTTACCGCTGTACTGTTCGGCCTGAGCGGATGCCTGGTGGATTTCGGATCGCGCATTCGCCAGCCAGGGGCGACGCCCACGGATCACGCCCAACCGACACCCGGCGCCCTGGAAAGCCTGCAACGCTTGCAGCACCTGAATATCCCCTGTGCCTGGCTCGACGAACTGCCTCCTGCCGTCAGTCATCGGCTGGCCGCCACGTTGCCTGGGTCGATCAAAGCACCGCAACTTCCTGCAACAAATAATCCTTGGCCAGCGCCACATGCCTGTTGGCAAGCGCTGATGGCGTTGGATGTCCAGCAACTGGACGGCTGTGTATTGGTCAGCGGCGAGCCAAGGCTGCTGCAATCAGGGCTCAACGCGGGATTATGGACCATCGGATTGGCCTCCTGCGGCTCGTTGTGCGGCCTGTCGCCGGCCGAGTGGCAAGACCTGAGCCAACAAGACCGGGAGATCAAGCGCGCCAAGGCGACCGTGCAATTGTTCAGTCTAGGCGTGCATTCGGTGATTGATCACCTGGGCGAACTGGACACTTGCCTGGCCGACATCAGCCTGCGCAGGCAAAAAGGCGAGAAGCCCTGACCGGGATCATGCAGGGCACGTGAGTGTGGATTACTCTTAAGGCAGGCCATGGACTTTTGACGCTGCGTCGCGGTCCATGGCAGTGCCTATCAATAAAGGGAGTACGCCAATGCCTGCCCGCGACTTGCAAGAACAGCTCAACACACTGCGCGAGCAATTGGACCAGAACCCGCCGCTGTCTGAGCCAGAGCGCGAACATCTGCATGAGTTGATGGCGCAGATCGAATCCCAGATCGAACTGGAAAACCAGGTTCAGGACAACAATCTGGTCGACGGGGTGAACCTGGCCGTAGAGCGCTTTGAAGTGGAGCATCCAACGATTGCTGGAACACTGCGCAATATCGTCAATACCTTGGGCAGCATGGGGATCTGAACCCTTCAAACATTGAAAAGCCCCGCTAGCGATAGCGGGGCTTTTCAATGTCCACGATCCAAATGCAATTCCGTATGGGAACGGGCTTGCTCGCGAAAGCGGTGTGTCAGCCAAGACAATGTTGAATGTGCCACCCTCATCGCGAGCAAGCTCGCTCCCACATTTTAGAGTCTCATTGGCGAACCAGGCGATGGTTCGGCAACGTCACCTCTTCAGTGCTGCGATACGGATTGATATCCAACCCACCACGCCGCACATACCGCGCGTACACGGTCAATTTCTCCGGCTTGAGCAAGCGCTGCAGGTCGAGAAAGATCCGCTCGACGCACTGCTCATGGAAATCCGAATGCTGGCGGAAGCTGACGATATAGGCCAGCAGGCTGGCATGATCCAGTGCCGCGCCACGGTACTCCACCGCCACGCTGCCCCAATCCGGCTGGCTGGTCACGGGGCAGTTGGACTTGAGCAGATGGCTGTGCAGGCTTTCCTCCACAACGCGCGAGTCATCACAACGCAGCAGCTCCGGACGCGGATGCTCGTAGGAGTCGACGCTGATGTCCAGTTCGTCAATGCAAACCCCAGGCAGTGCCACGACGCCTTCGCTCTCTACATCCTTGAGGCTGCGAATGCGCACGGCCACCGGTTTGCCCGCCGCTGCCGATAGATCCTGGCGCAAGGTCGCTTCCAGGCTCGCAGTGTCTGCGAACGGCGTCTGGTTCAACGAGTTCAAGTACAGCTTGAAGGACTTGGATTCGATGATGTTCGGCGAATCCGCCGGGATCGCGAACTCACCGATGGCCACCACTGGCTTGCCGGACGGCAACAGCCAGGACAATTCGAAGCAGTTCCAGAAGTCCACGCCTTTGTACGGCAGGGTCTCGGCCGTCAGCCCCAACTCCGCCCACTTTGCGGTACGCGGGATGGGGAACAACAAGGACGGCGTGTACGTAGCGATGTATTCGCTGGATTTGCCCAGCGGCGAATGTTCGGCTGCGGGATGCATGACGGAAACCTGACTGAAGAATCAGCGGATTCTACCAGCCTTTGCCACCGCCTTGAGCGTTTACTGACTGACTGTCAGGTCGCCTTTCATCCCGGCTTGATAATGGCCGGGCACATTGCAGGCGAACTCCAGGCGAGTGGCCTTGCTGAACGTCCAGGTCAATTCGCCGGTCTTGCCTGGCTGCACAAGTACGCTGTTGGGGTCGTCGTGGTTCATCCCGCCTTTATCCCCGTGGCTCATGGCGGCATGGTCCATGCCCGATTGCATCCCAGTGGGAGACAACATGCCCTCTTGTTGCATCTTGAGCATCTCCTGCTGGTGCTCCGCGTGCATCGCCGCATCGCCCAGGTTGAACTCATGCAACAACTGCCCTTTGTTGACCAATACAAACCGCACCGTCTCGCCGGCCTTGATGTCCAGCGTCTTGGGATTGAATGACATGTCGCCCATCACCACTTCGATACTGCGACTGGCCTTGGCTGCCGGCGCGGGTTGGCCAAAATCAAAGTGGCCCGGCGACGCCCAGGACGACACACTCAACGCCAGCACAGAGGCGGCCAGGACCAGGCGATTTATCATCAACATGTTCATACTCCAGCAAGAGAAGGGTTCAACTTGCCGAAGACTCTAAGCAGGCGCGACTGCCAGTTGACTGACATTTGCATTACAAGTTTGTCAGGTTGGCCCGCCTGCCCATGCGCCACGGTATAACGCCCTGGTACAAACACCGCCTCGAGCCGCCCATGAAACTGCTGATTGTCGAAGACCAACTGAAAACCGGCCAATACCTGCGCCAAGGCTTGAGCGAAGCCGGCTTCAACGCCGACCTGGTGGCAGACGGTATCACCGGCCAGCAATTGGCCCTGAGCGATGAATACGCGCTGCTGATTCTCGACGTGATGCTGCCCGGTCGCGACGGCTGGCAGATCCTGCAAGCCGTGCGCGGGGCCGGCCTGGACACGCCAGTGCTGTTCCTGACCGCGCGCGATGCGGTACAGGATCGCGTGCATGGGCTGGAACTGGGCGCCGATGATTACCTGGTCAAGCCCTTTGCCTTTTCCGAACTGCTGGCCCGGGTGCGCAGCCTGTTGCGCCGTGGTAGCTCGACGCCCCAGGAAACCAGCCTGCAACTGGCGGACCTGCGCCTGGACTTGATCCGGCGTCGGGTTGAGCGCAGCGGCCGACGTATCGACCTGACTGCAAAGGAGTTCGCCTTGCTGGAGATGCTGCTGCGCCGCCAGGGGGAGGTACTGCCAAAATCGCTGATCGCCTCGCAAGTCTGGGACATGAATTTCGACAGTGACACCAACGTCATCGAGGTGGCGATCCGCCGCTTGCGGCTCAAGGTCGACGACGAGTTTCCCAACAAGCTGATCCACACCGTGCGCGGCATGGGCTATGTCCTTGAAGAGCGCAGCCTGTGAGCCGGTGGTCACTGAGCAATCGGCTAGCGCTGCTCTTCGCCGCCTGCACCGCCGTCGTGTCGCTATTCGCGGGCGTGTTGTTCAGCCGCGGCAGCGAGGCGCACTTCGTGGAGCTGGACCGACAACTGCTCGAAACCCAACTGATCGGCGTACGGCGCGCCGTGCAAGACACCCACGGACATGATCCCCGGATGCGCCTGGACGATGAGTTGAGCCGCCAGGCGGACCTGACCTTGCGCATCAAGGACAGCAACGGCACCCAGTGGCATGGCAGCCCGATCCCGGCGCCGCCCGAACTACCGGAACGCCCCGGCCTGTCCACGCTTCGCGATGCAGACAATGACTATCGGGTGCTGAACGCGCTGCTGTACCCCGATCGCACCGACTCACCCCAACTGACCTTGTTGCTGAACATCACCCATCACCAACACTTCCTGCAACGCATGCAGCGGCTGATCTGGCTAACCGTCGGCCTCTCGGCACTGGCCACCGCCCTGCTCGGTGCCTGGGCGGCCCGGCGTGGCCTGCGCCCCTTGCGACGCATGGGTGCGATCGCCAGCAGCGTTTCGGCCCGCTCCCTCAATGCCCGGCTGCCGGAAGAGCATATGCCCGTCGAACTGGCGGAATTGGCCCGCAGCATCAACGACATGCTCGGTCGCCTGGACGATGCGTTTCAACGCCTCTCTGCGTTCTCCGCCGACATCGCCCATGAACTGCGCACGCCGCTGTCCAACCTGCTGACCCACACCCAGGTCACCCTCACCCGCGAGCGTTCGCTGGAAGACTATCGCGAGGCATTGCACGGCAATCTCGAAGAACTGCAGTGGATGGCGCAACTGGTCAACGACATGCTGTACCTGGCCAAGGCTGATCATGGCCTGCTGGCGCTCCATCGCGAACCGCTGCAATTGGCCGAGGAAGTGGACATCTTGCTGGACTTCTTCGCGCCCCTGGCCGAGGACTTCAATGTACGCCTGGGTCGCGACGGTGAGAGCCTGATCGAGGGTGACCGCAACATGCTGCGCAGGGCCCTTTCCAACCTATTGGACAATGCCCTGCGCTTCACCCCCAGTGGCGGCGAAGTGCGCGTGCGGATTGTCGATGTGGGTCAAGGAGTGAGCGTGTGCGTGGAGAACAACGGCGAAGGCGTTCCAGCGGATTTGCTACCACGCCTGTTCGACCGTTTTTATCGCGCCGACCCGTCCCGCCAGGAAGGCAGCAGCGAACATGCAGGACTTGGGCTGGCCATCACCCGCTCGATCATCCGCGCCCATGGAGGAGATATCAGATGCGAATCGGCCGAGGGCTGGACGCGGTTCGTGATTGAACTGCCCAAAAACAAGTGAGGCGAACAAATCTGTGGCGAGGGGATTTATCCCCGTTGGGCTGCGAAGCGGCCCCCTTCATCAGGCCTGACACACTGCGGTGGCCGAAGGATTAGGGGCGCTTCGCACCCCAGCGGGGATAAATCCCCTCGCCACAAGGATCGCGCAGTCGTTCCTGGATTATCAGGAATACCGCAACGCCTGCGCCGGTTCGATCTTCGCCGCGCGCCATGCCGGATACACGGTGGCGAGGAAGCTGAGGATGAACCCGGCAGAGCAGATCAGCACTACGTCGCCACGCTGCAACTCCGAAGGCAGGTTGCTGACGAAATACACGTCGGAACTGAAGATGTGCTGCCCACTGACCCGTTCCAGCCAGCCCACCAGCTCACTGACATTCAACGCCGCAATCACCCCCAGCACGCCACCGATCAACGTTCCGACGATGCCGATCACCGTGCCCTGGACCATGAAGATCGCCATGATCTGCCGCGGCGTGGCGCCGATGGTGCGCAGGATGGCGATGTCCGCGCCCTTGTCGTTCACCACCATGATCAGCGTGGCGATGATGTTGAACGCCGCCACCGCGACGATCATCAGCAGCAGCAAGCCGATCATGGTCTTTTCCATTTTCATGGCGCTGAACAGGCTGCCCTGGGTGTGGGTCCAGTCGTCGGCCTTGTAGTTCGCGCCGAGACCGGTGGCGATGTCGCCGGAGACCTTCGGCGCCGCGTACAAATCTTTCACCGCCAGCCGCACGCTTTGCACCTGGTCCGGCTGCCAATGCTGCATCTGCGCGGCGTCAGCCAGGTGGATCAGCGCCATGGAGCCGTCCAGCTCGGCGCCGACCTTGAACACACCGACCACGTTCAGGCGCTGCATCCGTGGCGTGATGCCCCCCGGTGCGGTACTGACTTCCGGCACGATCAAGGTGAGCTTGTCACCGACATTCAGGCGGAAACGCCGGGCCGTGATCTCGCCGATCACCACGCCATATTCACCCGGCTTGAGGGCGTCGAGGCGCCCCTGGACGATATGCTGGGCGACGATGGACACCTTGCCTTCCTGCGCCGGATCGACACCACTGATCTGGATCGGCTGCATCGACCCCTTATGGCTGAGCATGCCTTCCATTTCCGTGAACGGAACGGCAGCGGTGACTTCGGGATTCTTCAGCGCGGCGGCAGCTACCGGCTGCCAATCGTCGATCGGGTTCACGCCGACGATAGTGGCGTGGGGGACCATGCCAAGGATCCGCGAACTCATTTCACGCTGGAAGCCGTTCATCACCGACAACACCACGATCATCGCCAATACGCCAAGGGCGAGGCCGATCATCGACGTCATGGAAATAAACGAAACAAAGCGATTGCGGCGCTTGGCGCGGGTATAGCGCGTGCCGATGAAAATCGATAACGGTCTGAACATTCGCTGGGCACCGTATGAAAATAAAAGACCCGGCGCCTGCATCAGGCACCGGGTTTCGGTCGGTCAGATGGGCGTCAGGCAACCTTCCTGCAAATGCAGGACGCGGTCCATCTGGCGGGCCAGGTTCATATCGTGGGTCACCACCAGGAACGCTGTGCGCATCGAGGTGCTGAGCTCCAGCATCAAGTCCTGGATACCCTGGGCGGTATGGGAATCGAGGTTGCCGGTTGGCTCGTCGAGCATCACCAGGCCGGGCTTGTTGACCAGCGCCCGGGCAATCGCCACGCGCTGGCGCTCGCCACCGGACAGCTCGGCCGGCTTGTGCTCCAGGCGATGCCCCAGCCCAACCCGCTCCAGCAATGCCGTGGCGCGCTGACGCGCCTCGGGAATCGCCGTGCGGCCGATCAGCAGCGGCATGCAGACGTTTTCCAGGGCGGTGAATTCAGGCAGCAAATGGTGGAACTGGTAGACGAAACCCAGGGAGCGGTTACGCAGCAGGCCGCGGGCCTTCTCGTTCAACGCCGAGAGTTCTTCGCCGGCCAGCCAGACACTGCCGGCGGTGGGCGTATCCAGGCCACCGAGCAGGTTCAGCAAGGTACTTTTGCCCGACCCGGAGGTGCCGACAATCGCCACGCGCTCGCCCGGGTGCAGCTCCAGTTGCAGGCCCGACAACACTACCACCGACTCCGGCCCTTCCTCGTAGGATTTGCCCAGGTTGCGGCAGCTCAAGATTGCTTGTTCACTCATGCCCGACTCACTCATAACGTAACGCCTCCGCAGGCTGGGTGCGTGCGGCACGCCAGGCTGGATACAGGGTGGCGAGGAAACTCAGGACCAACGCGGCGCCGCAGACCATCAACACATCGTCGGCCTGCAACTGCGATGGCAGGTAGTCGATGAAGTACACGTCGGCGTTGAGAAACTTGTGCCCGATCAGGGTTTCGAGACCGGCAATCGCGGCGCTGACGTTCAGCGCGGCGAACATCCCGACCAGGGCCCCGACGAACGTACCGATGACACCGATAACGGTGCCCTGGACCATGAAGATGCGCATGATCTGTCCCGGCGTGGCGCCGAGGGTGCGCAGGATCGCGATGTCGCCCTTCTTGTCGTTCACCACCATCACCAGCGTGGAGATGATGTTGAACGCCGCCACGGCGACGATCAGCAACAGCAGCAGGCCGATCATGGCTTTTTCCATGCGGATCGCCTGGTACAGGTTGCCGTGGGTGCGCGTCCAGTCGCGGGCATAGTAACGGTCTTCGCCAAGCTGCTGGGCGATGTTCCAGGCAACGCGCGGCGCCTGGAACAGGTCATCGAATTTCAACCGCAGGCCTTGGACCTGGTCCGGTTTCCAGCGGTGCAGGCGGGCGAGATCCTGGAGATTGGTCACGCCGAGGTAGCCGTCCAGCTCACCAGCACCCACGTGGAAAATGCCGACCACGGTAAAGCGCTTCATGCGCGGGAACATGCCGCCCGGCGTGACGGTGACTTCCGGCGCGACGAAGGTCAGCTTGTCGCCGATGGCCACGCCGAGCTTGGCCGCGGCCTTGTCGCCAATCACGATGCCGAAATCGCCCGGCGCCAAGTCGTCGAGTTTGCCCTGCTTCATGAAGTTGTCGATGATCGACACTTGCCGTTCCAGCGCCGGGTCGATGCCGTTGAGCAAGACCTTGGAGACCTTGCCGTCATTGGTCAGCAGCCCTTGCATCTGGGTGAACGGCGCGACGGCCAGCACCTGCGGGTTCTGCTTGACCTTGGCAGCCAGGCTCGGCCAATCGCTGATGGCTTCGCCGGATTCGAGGGTCGCGTGGGGCACCATGCCCAGCACGCGGGTGCGCATCTCATGGTCGAAGCCATTCATCACCGACAGCACGACGATCATCACGACCACGCCAAGGGCCAATCCGATGATAGAGGTCAGGGAAATGAACGATACGAAATGATTGCGACGCTTTGCACGGGTATAACGCGTGCCGATGAATACGAAGAGAGGTCTGAACATGTCGGGGCTTGTTCGGAGGGAAAAGGAACGTCCTTGTGGCGGGGGTCACAAACCAGCTTTACACTCAGACCACCGCCGCTACCATGGGTTCGCCATGTCGACATTAGATGAAGAAGATCGCCGCGAATACTACCGTATCGAGGACACGATCGCACTGGAAATTCGGCCCCTGTCCATTCCTGAAGCTGCCAGCCAGGAAGTGTTGCAGGATGAGTCCCCATTGTTCAATCTGCTCAGCGAACTGCACCTGAGCGAATTCGAGTCACAGCACCTGTTGCGCCAGATCAGCGAGCGCGAGCGCAGCATCGCGGCGTACCTCAAGGCGATGAACAAACGCATCGACCTGCTCAGCCAGGTCATCGCCGTAACCGTGCTTGGTGAAATCGGCGAACCCCAGCCGGTGATCATTTCCGAAGGCGGTATCGACTTCCAATACCCCACCCCCATCGCCGTCGGGGCGCACCTGTCGGTCAAGCTGGTGTTGATGCCCCAGGCCCTCGGCTTGTTGTTGCGGGCGCGGGTCACCCATTGCGATCCGAAGGGTGGCGGCTACGACGTCGGCACCGAGTTTGAACACCCGACCGACGCCCAGCGTCAATTGTTGGCCCGCTACATCCTGCAAAAACAGGCGCAAGAACGGCGCCTGGCCCGGGAACTGAACGAATCTGGCATCAATAAGGAAGAACCGTGACCCTCATCTATGGCCACCGCGGCGCCAAGGGCGAAGCACCGGAAAACACCCTCACCGGTTTCCAGGAATGCCTCAAGCACGGCGTGCGCCGTTGCGAGCTGGACTTGCACTTGTCCATGGACGGCGAGTTGATGGTAATCCACGACCCGACCCTCAAGCGCACCACGGATCGCCGGGGCAAGGTGGTCGAACACACCGCCGCCGAACTGGTGACCTACGATGCGCGCAAGGGCGGCCCGGGCTGGATCAAGCCGTGCCCGATTCCGCGACTGGAAGAACTGTTCGAAAAATGTGATTTCGAACACTGGCAGCTCGAGGTGAAAAGCGCGTCACGCACCCGTGCCGCCGCGACCGTGCTGGGCATTCGTGAAATGGCCCAACGCTTCGGGCTGCTGGACAGGATCACCATCACCTCCAGCTCCCGGGAAGTGCTCAAGGCGGCCCTGGACCTGACCCCGGACATTTCCCGTGGACTGGTGGCCGAATACGCCTGGCTCGACCCGTTGAAGGTCGCCCAGAGCTACGGCTGCGAGATTCTGGCGTTGAACTGGACCCTGTGCACGCCGGAACGCCTGATCAAGGCGCAGCGCCAGGGGCTGCATGTATCGGTGTGGACGGTCAACGAGCCCGCGCTCATGCGCAGGCTCGCCGATTTTGGCGCTGACAGCCTGATTACAGACTTTCCCGGTTTGGCCACTGCCACCCTCGAGAATTGCTGAAATCGGTCTCCCCGGCCGGCTCAGGCCACCGGCCGGAGCCGCTCAAAAAAGCCGGTTGAGCCCGTCGTACGCCGCGACCCGATAGGCTTCGGCCATGGTCGGGTAGTTGAACGTCGTGTTGACGAAGTATTTGAGCGTGTTCAGTTCGCCCGGCTGGTTCATGATCGCCTGGCCGATGTGCACGATCTCCGAAGCCTGGTAGCCGAAGCAATGCACGCCCAGTACTTCCAGCGTCTCGCGATGGAAGAGGATCTTCAGCATGCCTTGCGGCTCACCGGCGATCTGCGCCCGCGCCATGCTCTTGAAGAAGGCCTTGCCCACTTCATAAGGCACCTTGGCCTGGGTCAGCTCCTGCTCGTTCTTGCCGATCGAGCTGATTTCCGGAATGGTGTAGATGCCGGTTGGTACGTCGTTGACGAAGCGCCAGCTGCCGTTGTCGACAATGCTGCCGGCGGCCGAACGGCCCTGGTCGTGGGCGGCACTGGCCAGGCTCGGCCAACCGATCACGTCACCGGCACCGTAGATGTTCGGCACGCAAGTGCGGTAGTTCTCGTCGACTTCGATCTGGCCACGGCTGTTGACCTTCACGCCGATGTTTTCCAGGCCCAGGGTGTCGGTGTTGCCGGTACGACCGTTGCACCAGAGCAAGGCGTCGGCCTTGATCTTCTTGCCGGACTTGAGGTGCAGGATCACGCCGTTGTCGACGCCTTCGACGCGATCATAGTCTTCGTTGTGGCGCACGGTGATGTTGTTGTTGCTGAAGTGATAGCTCAGGGCCTGGGAAATTTCCGAATCCAGGAAGCTCAGCAACTGGCCGCGGTTGTCCACCAGTTCCACCAGCACGCCCAGGCCGCTGAAGATCGAGGCGTATTCGCAACCGATCACGCCGGCACCGTAGACGATGAGCTTACGCGGGGTGTGACCCAGGCTCAGGATGGTGTCGCTATCGTAGATACGCGCATGGTTGAAATCGATATCGGCCGGGCGATACGGGCGCGAACCGGTGGCGATGATGATGTGCTTGGCCACCAGCTTCTCGACCACGCCATTGCCGCAGACCACTTCGACGGTCTGCTCGTCGGCGAAGCTGCCGGTGCCGAAAAATACATCCACGCGGTTGCGGGCGTAGTAGCCGGTACGCGAGGCCACTTGCTTGGAGATCACCTTCTCGGCGCTCTTGAGCACGTCAGGGAAGGAGAACCAGCGCGGCTCGCCGATGGCCCGGAACATCGGGTTGGTGTTGAACTGCATGATCTGCCGGACCGAGTGACGCAAGGCCTTGGACGGGATGGTACCCAAGTGGGTGCAGTTGCCGCCAACCTGCCGACGGCTGTCGACCATCGCCACTTTGCGCCCTGCCTTGGCCGCGTTCATTGCCGCGCCTTCCCCAGCAGGGCCGGAACCCAGTACTACCACGTCGTAGTTGTAGACAGCCATGCGTACTCCTCAGAACAGGCCGCGATGCCACGCTTGGCACCGACGGCTAAATCATGCCGGCCGGCGGCATGAAGGAACAATTTAGGGCCGGTTCACGAGCCCGGCCACAGTCTATAGAAGCGTCAACGCCGCGCACATTACCCCTTGGTCGCGTCGTAGGCTAGTTTTGCCTGCGCTATTTCGCCACAGGTAGGCTTTCAAAACGCTGTCAGCGTTCACTTAAGATTTGCCCAGATCATCGTGGCGAGGGAGCTTGCTCCCGCTGGGCTGCGCAGCGGCCCCCTTTTGTGAGCGCTTCGCACTCAAGCGGGAGCAAGCTCCCTCGCCACGGTAATCCCACTTCAGTGGTCATTGGTTTTTCCACGGGTCATCCGTTCAAAGATGTCGTTGGTGCGGCTGACGAAACGCTCCCCATCCCGCAATACGAAAAATACCCCGATGCCGTGCTTCTGGGCATAGTCCCAAGCCTGTTCAGGACCGAGAATCAGCAACAGCGTCGATAGTCCATCGGCCATCATCGCTGAAGGATGAATTACCGTGACTGACGCCAGGTTGTGTAGGACCGGTGCGCCGGTGCGCGCATCGAAGGTGTGGGAATAACGCTTGCCGCCCTGCTCGAAATATTTCCGGTAATCGCCCGACGTTGAAACCCCGTAGCCATTGATCTCGATGACGCGCTCGGCCACTTGCCGATCGTCCCGTGGTTCTTCCAGGGCGATGCGCCAGGGCGAGCCATCCGGCTTGTGCCCGACGGCCTTGAGTTCACCGGTGGCCTCGGCCAGATAGCTGTCGATGCCCAAAGCCTGGAGCCTGGCGGCGATGCGGTCGACGGCGTAACCGGCCGCGATGCTGTTGAAATCGACTTCCACGGCGGCGTCCTTGCACAGCCGGTCACCCTCAATTCGCAGATGCCCATGACCCACGCGCAGGCGAGCCTCGGCCAGGGCCTCGGCGCTTGGCACCTGTTCTTCCCGGGATTGCGGACCGAATCCCCACAGGTTCAATAATGGCTCAACCGTCAAATCGAAGGCACCGTCGCTTTGCGAGGAAAGTTGCTCGCCCGCACGGATCAACTCGAGCACCGGGCCGGGCATCGCCTGGCAGCTGTCGGCAGGCAACGCGTTGAAACGCTCGATGTCCGAGTCGCTGCGATAGGTGGACAACTGCCGATCCACTTCGGCGAGGATCTGTTCCACTTCGTCCTGCACCGTTTTCGGACCGGGCGTGGCGATATGCCTGACGTACTGGATGGAATAGCGGCTGCCCATGGTCGGGCCGTCGAAGCGCTCCAGGGTATCGCCGTTGCCACAGGCGGATAACACGCCCGCCAGCATCACAAGCCCTAACCATCGTCCAGTTAACAAATCTTCATCTCCCCTCAAAACCGCGCCAGCCATTATGAACTCCAGCGCGCGCAAAAAACCTGTGGGAGCGAGCTTTCTCGCGATAGCGGCGCAACAGTCAGCATCAAGGTGACTGACACACCGCCATCGCGAGCAAGCTCGCTCCCACAGGGGACGCAGCGCATCCATACAAGATTTGCCAGAGTGAGTACCTACCCATGTCTTCCAACACGAGCAACGGCAAGGCAATTTTCCGCGTCGTCAGCGGCAACTTCCTGGAGATGTTCGACTTCATGGTCTACGGCTTCTACGCCACGGCCATCGCCAAGACATTCTTCCCGACCGACAGCGCCTTCGCGTCGCTGATGCTGTCCCTGGCCACATTCGGCGCGGGGTTCCTGATGCGTCCCCTGGGGGCTATTTTTCTCGGCGCCTACATCGACCGCCATGGCCGTCGCAAAGGCTTGATCATCACCTTGGCAATGATGGCCGCTGGCACGGTGCTGATTGCCTGCGTGCCGGGCTACGCCACATTGGGCGTGGCGGCACCGTTGCTGGTGTTGCTGGGTCGATTGCTGCAAGGTTTTTCCGCTGGCGTGGAACTGGGCGGCGTATCGGTGTACCTCGCGGAAATTTCCACGCCGGGGCGCAAGGGTTTCTTCGTCAGTTGGCAGTCCGCCAGCCAACAGGCTGCGGTGGTGTTCGCCGGCCTGCTGGGTGTTGGCCTCAATCACTGGCTGAACCCACAGGAGATGGGCGAATGGGGCTGGCGCGTGCCGTTCCTCATCGGTTGCCTGATCGTGCCGGTCATCTTCATGATTCGCCGCTCGCTGGAGGAAACGCCTGAATTCCAGGCAAGAAAACATCGCCCTACCCTGTCGGAAATCACCCGTTCCATCGGTCAGAACTTCGGTATCGTCCTGGCCGGCATGGCGCTTGTGGTCATGACCACAGTGTCGTTCTACCTCATCACGGCCTACACGCCGACGTTTGGCAAGGCCGAGTTGAATCTGTCGGATTTGGATGCCTTGCTGGTCACGGTGTGCATCGGCTTGTCGAATTTCTTCTGGCTGCCAGTGATGGGGGCGTTTTCCGACAAGATCGGCCGCAAACCCCTGCTGCTCGGTGCGACGATCCTGGCGATCCTGACCGCGTACCCGGCGCTGTCCTGGCTGGTGGCAAACCCGAGTTTCAGCCATTTGCTGATCGTCGAGTTGTGGCTGTCCTTCCTGTATGGATCGTACAACGGGGCCATGGTGGTCGCCTTGACGGAAATCATGCCGGTCGAAGTGCGCACCACCGGTTTTTCCCTGGCCTATAGCCTGGCCACCGCCACCTTCGGCGGTTTTACCCCGGCGGCCTGCACCTACCTGATCCATGTGCTCGACAACAAGGCGGCACCGGGAATCTGGCTCAGCGGCGCGGCGGTGCTGGGATTGATTGCGACCCTGGTGCTGTTCAAGGGCAATCGGCATGAATTGCGGACGGCGCAGGCCTCGGTGGTCGGCGGCGCCTGATGGATTGCTTTCGCGAGCAAGCTCGCTCCCACAGTTGATCGAGTTGTTGCTGAGTTATGCGGTCCAATGTGGGAGCGAGCTTGCTCGCGATGAGGCCAGCCCAAGCAACAGAAAACCCAGACAAAAAAAACGCCCCGACAAGTCGGGGCGCTTTCATTTGCAGCTAAGGCTTAGCGCGGGAACGCAGGCGGATTCACATCAGCCATGTCTTCCATCACGCGAACCACCTGGCAGCTGTAACCGAACTCGTTGTCGTACCAGACGTACAGGACAACGCGGTTATCCTGGACGATGGTCGCTTCAGCATCGACAACACCGGCGTGGCGCGAGCCCACGAAGTCGGTGGACACCACTTCCTGCGAGTTGACGAAATCGATTTGCTTATGCAGATCGGAGTGCAGCGCCATGTAGCGCAGGTACTCGTTCATCTCTTCACGGGTGGCGGCTTTCTCAAGGTTCAGGTTGAGAATGGCCATCGATACGTTCGGCGTCGGGACACGGATCGCGTTACCGGTCAGCTTGCCAGCCAGCTCAGGCAGGGCCTTGGCAGCAGCAGTGGCGGCACCGGTCTCGGTGATGACCATGTTCAGCGCCGCGCTACGACCACGGCGATCGCCCTTGTGGAAGTTGTCGATCAGGTTCTGGTCGTTGGTGTACGAGTGAACGGTTTCGACGTGACCGTTGATGATGCCGAACTTGTCATTCACAGCCTTGAGCACCGGCACGATGGCGTTGGTGGTGCAGGAAGCGGCGGAAACGATCTTGTCGTCAGCAGTGATGTCGCCGTGGTTGATGCCGTGGACGATGTTCTTCAGCTTGCCCTTGCCAGGCGCGGTCAGGACAACGCGGTCGACACCCGGGCAGGCCAGGTGTTGGCCCAGGCCGTCGGCATCACGCCATACACCGGTGTTGTCCACCAGCAGTGCGTTCTTGATGCCGTACTGGGTGTAGTCCACCTCGGTCGGATTCTTCGCGTAGATCACCTGGATCAGGTTGCCGTTGGCGGTGATGGTGTTGTTTTCTTCATCGATGGTGATGGTGCCGTTGAACGAACCATGGACCGAATCGCGACGCAGCAGGCTGGCACGCTTGGTCAGGTCGTTCTCGGCGCCCTTGCGCACGACGATGGCGCGCAGGCGCAGGCCGTCGCCACCACCGGTTTTCTCGATGAGGATGCGTGCCAGCAGGCGGCCGATACGGCCAAAGCCGTACAGCACGACGTCGGTGCCTTTGCGCGGCGAAGCGTTTTGCTGGCCAACCACATCGGCCATTTCTTCGCGAACGAACTGCTCGGCGCTACGGCCATTGGCTTCGCTGCGGAATTTGAACGCCAACTTGCCCAGGTCCACCGAGGCCGCGCCGAGCTTGAGCTCGCTCATGGCCTTGAGCAGAGGGAATGTTTCGTGGACGGAGAGTTCGCTGTCGTCGGAAGAACGGTGGCGAGCAAAGCGGTGGGCTTTGAGGATCGCGATGACAGACTGGTTGATCAGGCTGCGGCCATAGATCGAGCTCACCACGTTGTTATTGCGGTAGAGCTGACCGATGAGAGGGATCATCGCTTCTGCGAGTGCTTCACGATCAATCCATTCACCAAGACACTGGTCGGGCTTCTGAGTCACGGTAACCTTCCACATGTAGGGGCTGAAAAAAGGGGCTACATTATGCCGCCGAGTCCTCGCCGGAGCAATGCGCGCCCGTCGCGCCGTGGTTTTGCGTTCTAGCAGCGTAGTCCGCGACTGACAGCCGGGCCCTTCAGCCGCTACAATTGTCGACTTTGTCGCAACGCTGGAGCTCAACCTTCCGTGCCCGTTCTGCGTCTTCCGCTTCTCCCTGCCGCGGCAGGTAAACAGCACTGGGGCAACCTGCCCGGTGCCGCCCTGAGCCTGGCTATCGCCGAGGCCGCCAGCGCTGCAAAGCGCTTCACCCTGTTGTTGACCGCCGACAGCCAGAGTGCCGAGCGGCTCGAGCAGGAGCTGGGTTTCTTCGCCCCGGATTTGCCGGTATTGCATTTCCCGGACTGGGAAACCCTGCCCTACGACCTTTTTTCGCCGCACCAGGACATCATTTCCCAGCGCATCGCCAGCCTTTATCGGCTGCCGGAGCTCAGTCATGGCGTTTTGGTAGTGCCGATCACCACAGCCCTACATCGCCTGGCGCCGACCCAATTCCTGCTGGGCAGCAGCCTGGTTCTGGACATCGGCCAGAAGCTCGACGTCGAGCAGATGCGCACTCGGCTTGAGGCCAGCGGCTACCGCTACGTCGACACCGTGTACGAGCACGGCGAGTTCACGGTGCGCGGGGCGTTGATCGACCTGTTCCCGATGGGCAGCAAACTGCCGTATCGCATCGATCTGTTCGATGACGAAATCGAGACCCTGCGCACCTTCGACCCGGAGAACCAGCGCTCCATCGACAAGGTCCAGTCGATCCGCCTGCTGCCGGCCAAGGAATTCCCACTGCAAAAAGACGCGGTGACTCGCTTCAAGGCGCGTTTTCGCGAGCGTTTTGACGTGGATTTCCGCCGTTGCCCGATTTTCCAGGACCTGAGCAGCGGAATCACTCCGGCCGGCATCGAGTATTACCTGCCGTTGTTCTTCGAAGAAACCTCCACGCTGTTCGATTATCTGCCCCAGGACACCCAGGTATTTTCTCTGCCGGGCATCGAGCAGGCCGCGGAAAATTTCTGGAACGACGTACGCAACCGCTACGAAGAACGTCGCGTCGATCCGTCCCGTCCTTTATTGCCGCCCGCCGAGCTGTTCCTGCCGGTGGAGGACTGCTTCGCCCGGCTCAAGAGCTGGCCGCGCGTGGTGGCGAGCCAGCAGGACGTGGAAACCGGCGTCGGTCGTGAACGCTTCCCCGCCAAGCCCTTGCCGGACCTGGCGATCGAAGCCAAGGCCACGCAACCGCTGGCGGCCCTGGCCGGTTTCCTCGACGGATTCCCTGGTCGCGTGCTGTTTACCGCCGAGTCCGCAGGCCGCCGCGAAGTACTGCTGGAACTGCTTGATCGCCTGAAGCTGCGCCCGAAGACCGTCGACAGCTGGCCTGACTTTGTCGCGGGCAAGGATCGCCTGGCGATCACCATCGCGCCGCTTAACGACGGCCTGGTCCTTGACGATCCCGCCCTGGCCCTGGTGGCCGAAAGCCCGTTGTTCGGCCAGCGCGTGATGCAGCGTCGCCGCCGCGAGAAACGCGCCGACGCCGCCAACGACGCGGTCATCAAGAACCTCACCGAACTGCGCGAAGGTGCGCCGGTGGTGCACATCGATCATGGCGTAGGCCGTTACCTGGGCCTGGCGACCCTTGAGATCGAAAACCAGGCCGCCGAATTCCTCACCCTGGAATACGCCGAGGGCGCCAAGCTCTACGTGCCTGTGGCGAACCTGCACCTGATCGCCCGCTACACCGGCAGCGACGACGCCTTGGCCCCGCTGCATCGCCTGGGTTCGGAAACCTGGCAGAAGGCCAAGCGCAAGGCCGCCGAACAGGTGCGCGATGTGGCGGCCGAGTTGCTGGATATCTATGCCCGCCGTGCCGCGCGCGAGGGCTATGCATTCGCCGACCCGAAAGCCGACTACGAAACCTTCAGCGCCGGTTTCCCGTTCGAAGAAACCGTCGACCAGCAGACCACCATCGAAGCCGTGCGCGCCGACATGCTTGCGCCCAAGCCCATGGACCGCCTGGTGTGCGGCGACGTAGGCTTCGGCAAGACCGAAGTGGCGATGCGCGCCGCGTTCATTG
The DNA here is from genome assembly GCF_016756915.1 of Pseudomonas sp. HB05. NCBI lineage: Bacteria > Pseudomonadati > Pseudomonadota > Gammaproteobacteria > Pseudomonadales > Pseudomonadaceae > Pseudomonas > Pseudomonas sp. HB05. The sequence continues at coordinate 114,327 of NZ_JAESPG010000009.1, read as the reverse complement.
CCGTGCACGGCGGCAAGCAAGTGGCGATCCTGGTACCGACCACCCTGCTCGCCCAGCAGCACTACAACAGTTTCCGCGACCGCTTCGCCGACTGGCCCGTGACCGTGGAAGTGATGAGCCGCTTCAAGTCCGCCAAGGAAGTGAACGCCGCCGTCGCGGACCTGGCCGAGGGCAAGATCGACATCGTCATTGGCACGCACAAGCTGCTGCAGGACGATGTGAAGATCAAGAACCTGGGGCTGGTGATCATCGATGAGGAACACCGCTTTGGCGTGCGCCAGAAAGAACAGCTCAAGGCCCTGCGCAGCGAAGTCGACATCCTGACCCTGACCGCCACGCCGATCCCGCGCACCTTGAACATGGCGGTGTCGGGCATGCGCGACCTGTCGATCATCGCCACACCGCCAGCCCGCCGCCTGTCGGTGCGCACCTTCGTCATGGAGCAGAACAAAAGCACGGTCAAGGAAGCCCTGCTGCGTGAGCTGCTGCGCGGCGGCCAGGTTTATTACCTGCACAACGATGTGAAGACTATCGAGAAATGCGCCGCCGACCTGGCCGAGCTGGTACCGGAGGCCCGCATCGGCATCGGTCACGGGCAGATGCGCGAGCGCGAGCTCGAACAGGTGATGAGCGACTTCTATCACAAGCGCTTCAACGTGCTGATCGCCTCGACCATCATCGAGACCGGCATCGACGTGCCGAGCGCCAACACCATCATCATCGAGCGCGCCGACAAATTCGGCCTGGCCCAGTTGCACCAGTTGCGCGGCCGGGTCGGACGCAGTCACCACCAGGCCTACGCCTACCTGCTGACACCGCCGCGCCAGCAGATCACCCCGGACGCGGAAAAGCGCCTGGAAGCCATTGCCAATACCCAGGACCTGGGCGCCGGTTTCGTGCTGGCCACCAACGACCTGGAAATCCGTGGCGCCGGCGAATTGCTTGGCGACGGCCAGAGTGGCCAGATCCAGGCAGTGGGCTTCACCCTGTACATGGAAATGCTCGAACGGGCGGTCAAGTCGATCCGCAAGGGCGAACAACCAAACCTCGACCAACCACTGGGCGGCGGGCCGGAGATCAACCTGCGGGTGCCGGCGCTGATCCCGGAAGATTATCTGCCGGATGTCCACGCACGCCTGATCCTCTACAAGCGCATCGCCTCGGCCACTGACGAGGAAGGCTTGAAGGATCTGCAGGTGGAAATGATCGACCGCTTCGGCCTGCTGCCGGAGCCGACCAAGAATCTGGTGCGCACCACGCTGCTCAAGCTCAAGGCCGAGCAACTGGGCATCAAGAAAGTCGACGGCGGGCCCAACGGCGGCCGTATCGAGTTCGAAGCCCAGACCCCGGTCGATCCACTGGTGCTGATCAAGCTGATCCAGGGCCAGCCCAAACGCTACAAGTTCGAAGGCGCCACGATGTTCAAGTTCATGGTGCCCATGGAACGCCCGGAAGAGCGTTTCAATACCGTAGAGGCGCTGTTCGAGCGCCTCACTCCGACCACTGCTTGAAGGACGCCCAATGCGCCTGTTTCACTCCTTGATGTTGTTGATGACCCTGGTTGCCCCCCTGGCGTTGGCCGACGATCTGTATCAGGTGGAAATGATCCTGGTCCGGCAGAATGCCGAGCCCACCATCATCAGCCGCGCCGCACCGGAAGACTGGGACGCCGGCGCACGACGCTTGGGCGCGGACAGCCTGCGGACACCGGCAATGGGCAATATCGTCGAAAAACTCAACGCCAGCGGCCAGTACACCGTGCTGATGCACAAGGCCTGGCAACAGAACCTGGGCGAACAAGGCAGCAAGATCGCGGTCAGCGACGGCGCCGAACAGTTCGGCCAGTTTCCCATCGAGGGCACCCTGGAGCTCAAGCTCGGCCGCTTCACCGACGTGGACGCCGACTTCTGGATCAACCAGATCGACGCCAATGGCCTGGTCACCGCCAGCGAACGCCTGAAACAGGAGAGCCATACCAAGAACGGCCAGTTGAACTTCCTCGATAACGGCCATCTCGGCTTGCTGATCAAGATCACCTCGTTGACCGCGCCGGCACCACGCCAGGCACCTGATGTCATTCCGGACTGATCGGCGCGCCTATGCCCTCGCCCCTGAGCAAACCCCTGGCACCTTCCTGGGTCAATCGATTCAAGGAACAAAGCCTGGAGCGTGGGCGCCGATACGCGTTGGAAAACCGCGTCAGGATCGTCGAAGCCGGCGACAGCACGATCATTGCCAGTTGCGAAGGCTCCGGTGGCAGCGTTTATCGTCAGACCATTCGTCTCAAGGAGTCAGCCAAGGGCACGTTGGTCCTGCTTGAAGCGGCGTGCTCCTGTCCGGTGCGCATCAATTGCAAGCATTGCGCGGCGGTGCTGCTGCAAGTCCAGGAAACCCTGGCCTACCCTGCCGCTGAAAAAGACGCCCAGATGCTGGAAAAACTCCAGGCGGTGCTGGACAGCCGCAGCCCCAAGGCGCCGCCGCAGGTCTTGGTGGACAACGTGCAACCGGTGCCTCGCCTGTGGCTGGCGAGCATTGAATTCAGCGCCTTCGAGCCGCGCAACGGCAAGATGCAGCGCTACATCCAGCACCGCGCCGCGCTGTCGTTCAGTTACCTGGACGAATACGTCAGCGGCCAGCGCAACACCGACGTACTGATTCGCCAGGAAACCCAGACGCTGCGGATAAAACGCCACACCGATGTGGAACAGTCCTACCGCGAACAACTGCGAATCCTCGGTTTCAAAATCGCGACCCGACAAAGCAAAGCCTTGCCGGAGAGCGCAGGCGAACTGTACGAAATGGTCAACGACAGTGCCTGGCTGACCTTTACCCTCAACGACCTGCCGAAACTGCGCACCCAGGGCTGGGAATTGCAGATCGATGAGGATTTCGGCTTCGACCTGACGGCGGTGGACGAATGGTACGCAACGGTCGAGGAAACGCCTGAGCGGGACTGGTTCGACCTGGAGCTGGGGATCATCGTCAACGGCGAGCGACTGAGCCTGCTGCCGATCCTGTTGAACCTGATGCGCTCGCACATCGAGCTGTTCAACCCGGAACGCCTGGCCAGGCGCCGCGATGACGAACTCATCCTGGTCAACTTGCCGCACCGTCCCAACTCGGAATTCGGCCCGCAGCAAGTGGCCCTGCCCTACGGGCGGTTGAAACCGGTGCTGGCGACCCTCGGCGAGTTCTACCTGCAAGAGCCCGGCACCACTAAGCTTCGGCTCAACAGCGCCGACGCCCTGCGCCTGAACCCGTTGCAGGACATGCCGCTGCGCTGGGAAGGTGGCGAACACATACGCAGCCTCGCCCAACGCCTGCGCGACATCAAGGACTACACCGCCACCGCCCCGAAGGGCTTGAATGCAACGCTGCGCCCCTACCAGCTCGAAGGCCTGAGCTGGATGCAGTCGCTACGGCAATTGGAGGTGGGCGGCATCCTGGCGGACGACATGGGCCTGGGTAAAACCCTACAGACCCTGGCGCACATTCTCAGCGAAAAACACGCAGGCCGCCTGGACCGCCCGTGCATGGTGGTGATGCCGACAAGCCTGATTCCGAACTGGCTCGATGAAGCATCGCATTTCACCCCGCAGCTCAAGGTGCTGGCCCTGTACGGTGCCGGGCGCAAGAAACACTTCGAGCGCCTGGCCGATTACGATCTGATCCTGACCACTTATGCGCTGCTGCCAAAGGACGTCGAACGCCTCAAGGCACAGCCGCTGCACGTACTGATCCTCGACGAAGCCCAGTACATCAAGAACCCCACCAGCAAAGCCGCCCAGGCCGCTCGCGAACTGGATGCCCGGCAACGGCTGTGCCTGTCCGGAACGCCATTGGAAAACCACTTGGGTGAACTCTGGTCGTTGTTTCATTTCCTGTTGCCGGGCTGGCTCGGCGACATCAAAAGCTTCAACCGCGACTACCGCGTGCCGATCGAAAAGCGCGGCAGCGACGTACGATTGCAACACCTCAACGGTCGGATAAAACCTTTCTTGCTGCGCCGCACCAAGGAACAAGTCGCGACCGAACTGCCGCCCAAGACCGAGATCATCCATTGGGTCGAACTCAGCGACGCCCAGCGGGACGTCTACGAGACCATGCGCCTGGCCATGGACAAGAAAGTGCGCGACGAGATCACCCGCAAAGGCGTGGCGCGCAGCCAGATCATCATCCTCGAGGCACTGCTGAAGCTACGCCAGGTGTGCTGCGACCTGCGCCTGATCAGCGATGCCGCCCTGCCGGCCCGAGGCAGCAGCTCGGGCAAGCTCGACAGCCTGATGGAAATGCTCGAGGAATTGTTTGAAGAAGGCCGGCGGGTGCTGCTGTTTTCACAGTTCACCTCGATGCTGGCGCTGATCGAAGAAGAACTGAAAAAGCGCGGCGTGGAATACGCCATCCTGACCGGCCAGACCAGGGACCGTCGCACACCGGTGAAGGAATTCCAGAGCGGCAAGCGTCAGATCTTTCTGATCAGTCTGAAAGCCGGTGGCGTAGGCTTGAACCTGACAGAAGCCGACACGGTGATTCACTACGATCCGTGGTGGAACCCCGCCACCGAAAACCAGGCCACCGACCGCGCCTATCGCATTGGTCAGGAAAAACCTGTTTTCGTGTACAAACTGATTGCCCGCGGCACGGTGGAAGAAAAGATCCAACTGCTGCAGAAAGAGAAATCCGACCTGGCGGCTGGCGTGCTGGACGGACGCGTGGCGGGAGATTGGAAATTGCAGAATGAAGACATCGAGGCGCTATTCGCGCCGTTGCCGGACAAGCTGGAGAAGCGCTAAAACCGTTTTCGTGTGGGAGCGAGCCTGCTCGCGAAGAGGCCGCCAGCCTTCAACATTCTCGCGAGCTGAGCCGCCGCCTTCGCGAGCAGGCTCGCTCCCAACTATTCCCCGGACTGTTTTAGCCCGCCATCAACACCCGCGCCAAGGTCGACTTCACTTTGCCCATTCCGTCATGCAAAGCCTGCTCGATCTCAGCCATGGTGATCACCGCAGTGGACTTGCCCGCCGCCGGATTCACTACTAGCGCCAGACAGGCGTAGTCCAACTCCAGCTCACGCGCCAGCGCCGCCTCCGGCATGCCTGTCATGCCGACGATATCGCAGCCATCGCGTTCCAGACGGGCAATCTCGGCCACGGTTTCCAGGCGCGGCCCCTGGGTGCAGGCGTAGACGCCGTGGCTGCTATAAGCGCAGCCTTCGGCGGCCAGGGCCGCAATCAATTGCTGGCGCAGCGATTCGCTGTAGGGATAGCTGAAGTCGATGTGGGTCACCGCCTCCAGGTCATCGGCGAAATACGTATGCTCGCGACCGCTGGTGTAATCGATCAACTGGTGGGGCACGCAAAAATGCCCAGTGCCCATCGCGGCGTGGATCCCGCCCACCGCGTTGACCGCCAGGATGGCTTCGGCACCGGCCTGCTTCAGGGCCCAGAGGTTGGCGCGATAGTTCACCTGGTGCGGCGGAAAACGGTGAGGATGACCATGACGCGCCAGGAACAGCACCTCGCGCCCGGCGTACTCGCCAATCTGCACGTCGGCCGATGGCGCGCCGTAGGGCGTCTCTACCGCGAGGGACTGGCGGATGGTCAAGCCTTCCAGCTGGGTCAGGCCGGTGCCGCCGATAATTGCGTAAACGGTCATACAAACGTCCTTAATCAATCAGTTGGGCGGCTTTCAACGCGCCGATGGCTGTCAACCAGCGTGGATCCTGGCGGTACTCGGTACTCGCATAGGCCTGGCCACGCATGCGGGCGATCCGCGCCGATGGCTTGACCTTCAAGCGCTGGGCAGCGCCCAAGGCCAATTCGGCCGCCGCGCGGTCGTTGCACACCAGGCCCATGTCACAACCGGCCGTCAGCGCGGCCTCGATGCGGTTGGCGGCATCGCCGACCACATGGGCGCCGGCCATGGAAAGATCATCACTGAAGATCACGCCATCGAACCGCAACTCGCCCCGCAGGATGTCTTGCAGCCAACGGCGGGAGAAGCCTGCCGGGCTGGCGTCCACCTGAGGATAAATGACGTGGGCCGGCATCACGGCCGCCAGTTGCTTGCCCAGCTTGGCAAACGGCACCAGGTCATGGGCGCGGATCTGTTCGAGACTGCGCTCGTCAGTAGGAATGGCAACGTGGGAGTCTGCCTCGGCCCAGCCGTGCCCAGGAAAATGCTTGCCTGTAGCCGCCATCCCCGCTGCGTTCATGCCACGAATGAAGGCTCCGGCCAACAATGCGGCACGCTCGGGATCACCTTCAAAGGAGCGGCTGCCGACCACGGCACTGCGCTGGTAATCGAGGTCCAGCACCGGGGCGAAACTCAAATCGAGACCGACCGCCAGCACTTCGGTCGCCATGATCCAGCCGCACTGTTCGGCGAGATATTCGGCGTTCGGGTTGTCGGCGATGGCCCGCATTGCCGGCAGGCGCACGAAACCCTGGCGCAGCCGCTGGACCCGCCCGCCTTCCTGGTCAACCGCCAGCAACAGGTCTGGGCGAATGGCGCGGATCGCCGCGCTCAGCTCGCGCACCTGGCGCGGGTGTTCGATGTTGCGAGCAAAAATGATCAAGCCACCCACTTCGGGTTGGCGCAACAGATGGCGATCCTCGGCCGTCAGCCAGGTACCGGCGACGTCGACCATCAACGAGCCTTGCAGGCCAGCGGTCATAGCAATTCCTTAATAACGATGGGCGCCCACGGCGACGCCTGCACGACGACACCGCCAGGCTGCATGCCCGGCAATTCGCGCATCGGCGATGAAAATTGAAACGAACTTGAAAGGAGAATCGGCATGGGCGGCTAGCTTAGCGGATGTAGCCAGCCACGCCCACCCGTCTGCTATGCCTTGGCGAGCGCCGGAGCCGACTTGCTGCGAGGACGCAATTGCGCTGCCGCCATTGCCTCGTCGGTGACACCGCTTTCGGCGCGCATGCCGGCGGCCAGGAAAGGCACCATCAGGCGCATCACTTGCTCGATCGACGTGTTCACACCGAAATCGGTTTCCGCGATGGCTCGCAGAGCCTTGATGCCGGACATGCTGAACGCCGCCGCACCGAGCATGAAATGCACGCGCCAGAACAACTCGATCGGTGGTATGCGCGGCGCAGCCTCATTGACCAGCAGCATGTAGCGGCGGAACACCTTGCCGTACATGTCTTCCAGGTAACGTCGCAGGTGGCCTTGGCTCTGGCTGAACGCCAAGCCCAGCAGGCGCATGAAAATAGACAGGTCGTTGCCGCTGCGTGGCTGAACCACGAGCGCCTGTTCGACCAGGATTTCAAGCAGTTCTTCCAGGGTTGGCTTGACGTCAGGCTTGGCCTGGCGTCGCTCCAGCTCGCGATCGAGACTCAGGCAGAACGGGCCGAGGAACCGAGAGAAAACGGCTTGGATCAGGGCTTTTTTCGAGCCGAAGTGATAATTGACCGCCGCCAGGTTTACCCCGGCCTTGCTGGTAATCAGACGCAAAGAGGTTTCAGCGAAACCTTTTTCCGCGAACAACTGCTCGGCAGCATCGAGAATGCGTTCAACGGTTTCCGACTGGGCCATGGCTACTCCGCCTGACAAACACTTGTTTGAAACATACGTTTCAGCCCTCGCGTTGTCAAGTCTGCCGGGACGTTTTGCGAACGACCGGTCAGCTATTTAACCACACCTTGCGCAGGCTGTAGCCATGCCTGTCCGAGCGGCCAAGCCAACCGTCTGGCGGCCTGCTGAAAAAGGATGATTGCCAAGCGCCGTTCACTGTATATAATCCCAGTCACTGTATAAAAAGACAGAGCGATCGATATGCTAAAGCTGACGCCACGCCAAGCAGAGATTCTGGCCTTCATCAAACGCTGCCTAGAAGACAACGGCTATCCGCCGACCCGTGCGGAAATCGCCCAGGAACTGGGCTTCAAGTCGCCCAACGCGGCCGAAGAGCACCTCAAGGCGTTGGCCCGCAAGGGTGCGATCGAAATGACGCCGGGAGCATCGCGCGGCATTCGCATCCCGGGCTTCGAAGCCAAGGCTGACGAAACCACACTGCCGATCATTGGTCGTGTAGCGGCCGGCGCTCCAATCCTCGCCCAGCAACACGTCGAGGAATCCTGCAACATCAATCCTTCCTTCTTCCATCCGAGAGCCGACTACCTCCTGCGCGTGCATGGCATGAGCATGAAGGACATCGGCATTTTTGACGGTGACCTGCTGGCTGTCCATACCACCCGCGAAGCCCGCAACGGCCAGGTCGTGGTAGCTCGAATCGGCGACGAAGTCACCGTCAAGCGCTTCAAGCGCGATGGCAGCAAGGTCTGGCTGATTGCCGAAAACCCGGAGTTCGCCCCCATCGAAGTGGACCTGAAAGATCAGGATCTTGTCATCGAAGGCTTGAGCGTTGGCGTCATTCGCCGCTAAAGGAGGCTTTATGCAATTTCCTCACACACCACAACACACACAACTTCCGCTGTTCGAGGCTTTCATGGCCCAACCGCTGGCTCCAGTCCTGAAAGAGGTCATCGAGTCGCCTTGGGGCGTCGAGCCCGAGGCGTTCAGCGAACTGTCGTTGCGTGGGGCGGCGGGGAATTGCCTGAACCTGCTGGCTCCGATCCTGAGGGAACTGAGCCAGGACCAGGATGCTCGCTGGTTGACGTTGATTGCGCCGCCTGCCAGCGTTACCCAGGCCTGGCTACGGGACGCGGGGCTTAATCGCGAGCGAATCCTGTTATTGCAACCTCGCGGCAGCCAGAGCGCGCAGCAATTAACCTGCGAAGCGTTACGCCTGGGTCGTAGCCATACGGTGGTTAGCTGGCTCAATCCACTGACTGCGACCGCTCGTCAGCAATTGATCAGCGCCGCTCGTACCGGGGACGCGCAGAGCCTGAACATTCGATTGGGCTAAGACAAACGCAGGGCTTCTCCAGGACAGAGAAGCCGGGTTGGTAAATCGACTTCAAAAAGCCGACAAACGGGGTCAATGAAGAACCCGTGGCCCCTCTTCCTTGCTGAATTCGCCTTCAACCAAGCGGCCCGCCATTTGCACGCCCACGCTAAGCATCGCCTTGGCGACTTCAACGTGCTGGCCTTGCAGGAACACCTTGGCATCTTCGGAAAAGTTCAGGGTAACCAGAGAACCCTCGTCTTCAGCCCTGCGCAGCTCGATGCGGCCGTCAGGAAGTTCGACGATTTCTAGAAAGGACGTTGGCATAAAAGTCTGTTCTCCACGAAAGGCGGGAATTATATAGTCATCGGTCAGGCTTCGCTCGGGATCTTGACCAAGTGTCGTTAGCGAACATTGCAAGCCGAGTGAAAACTCAGCATTCATTCAGCCCCTCTCGAAAGCGAATTGCCAGGCTTTTCAGGTTCTGGCGCCAGCTTTCCAGCTCCTCCCGGCTCAACGGCTGTTCGGACTCTTGTTCATCAAGATTGACCGCCATGATCAACGGCTGGGTCACGTCCCCCTTTGGCTGGCGAGGGGCCCGTGGTGGCTGGAACAGTGCCGCATGGGCCGCCAGCAGCTTGGCCAGCCAGGTTTCCGGGTTCTGGGCCAGCTCGACCATCTCAGCCAGTTCGGGGATCGCAACGGTTTCCAGCACCTCACGCGTCAACATCAGCTCGGCGCGCGAAGCACTTGCCTGGGGCAAGCGATAGAAACCGGCGATTTCATGGCAAAGACCCAACAGCGCGCCATACAGGTGAAACAGCACTGACTCACGCCCCGCCTGGATCAGCGCCGGGGAATTCATGGTGCGCCCCTCCTCGGCCCTGGCGAGCGCTTCAAGCGATAGGCCGGCGAAATAAATCTTCTGGTTGGTGCGGGTATAGAGTTCGTGGGCCATGGCGGCATTCTCCCCAACGAAATAAAAGCGTCACGCAGGTGCGACAGTGTCGTGGATGAACCAAAGCCACTGCAAGCCAAAAACAAGAAGGCCGCATGAAAACCTACGGGTTGTCATGCGGCCTTTTACTTGCCTGCAATTGCAAGGGACCGCTACGGCGTCCAACGGGAGCAAGCTCCCTCGCCATAAAACCCCTTACATCGCTCAGTCAGCGCTTGTCTTCAACGGTCCATTTACCGCCGTCGTAATACGCCTTCCAGCCGGTAGGCTTGCCGTCGACCTCGGTCTGCACATATTGCTCCTTGGTCTTGCGGCTGTAGCGAATCACTGCGGGGCGGCCGTCCGGATCCTTCTGCGGTGCGTCGCAGAGGAAATGATACTTCGGATCGATCTCGTCCTTGTGCGGCAGGATTTCAATCACCAACGGTGCCCGAGTCTCACGATTCTTCGGGAATTGGCTGGCGGCCAGGAACAGACCGGATGCACCGTCGCGCAGGATGTAGGTGTCGTTGACCTTCTCGCACTTGAGTTCGGGCATCTTCACCGGATCCATCTTCGGCGGCGCCGCGTCACCGCTCTTGAGCAGCTTGCGGGTGTTCTTGCAGGTCGGGTTGGTGCAGCCGAAGAACTTGCCGAAACGGCCGGTCTTAAGCTGCATCTCGCTGCCGCACTTATCACATTCCAGGCTCGGGCCTTCATAGCCCTTGATGCGATAAGTGCCCTCCTCGATCTCGTAGCCGGCGCAATCCGGATTGTTACCGCAGATGTGCAACTTGCGCTTTTCATCCAACAGGTAAGCATCCATCGCCGTGCTGCAGATCGGGCAACGGTGCTTGCCGCGCAGGACCAGGGATTCCGACTCACCCTCATCGTCCGCAGCGATTTCGTCACCCGGCACGAGGTTGACCGTCGCCTTGCAGCGCTCCTTCGGCGGCAGGCTGTAGCCCGAGCAACCGAGGAACACGCCGGTCGAGGCGGTACGGATCTGCATCGGGCGACCGCAGGTCAGGCACGGAATATCGGTCATGACCGGCTGGTTGGCACGCATGCCATCGTCCGGACTTTCGGCCACTTCGAGTTTTTTCTTGAAGTCGCCGTAGAACTCGTCGAGCACATTCTTCCAGTCCCGCTCGCCCTGGGCCACATCGTCCAGGTTCTCTTCCATGCCCGCGGTGAAACCGTAGTCCATCAGGTTCGAGAAGCTTTCGGAGAGACGCTCGGTAACGATGTCCCCCATCTTCTCCGAATAGAAACGACGGTTGTGCAACGTCACGTAGCCGCGATCCTGGATGGTGGAAATGATCGCAGCGTAGGTCGAAGGACGACCGATGCCACGTTTTTCCATTTCCTTGACCAGGCTGGCTTCCGAGTATCGTGCTGGCGGCTTGGTGAAGTGCTGCGTCGGATCCACCTTGATCAGCTTCATCACGTCGCCCTGGGCCATGTCCGGCAGGACATCGTCATCGCCTGGCTTGGTGATTTGCGGCATGACGCGGGTGTAACCGTCGAACTTCAGGATGCGGCCTTTGGCGCGCAGCTCGAAGTCGCCAGCACCGACGCTGACGGTGGTCGACAGGTATTGCGCTGGCAGCATCTGGCAGGCCAGGAACTGGCGCCAGATCAGCTCGTAGAGACGCTCGGCGTCGCGCTCCATGCCCGACAGCTTGCTTGGCTCGGTATTGGCATCGGATGGACGAATCGCTTCGTGAGCCTCCTGCGCGCCTTCCTTGCTGCTGTAGACGTTCGGCGTGTCCGGCAGGTATTTCTTGCCGAACTCGCTTTCTATATAAGTGCGCGCCATCGCCACGGCATCGGCCGAGAGGTTGGTCGAGTCGGTACGCATGTACGTGATGTAGCCCGCTTCGTACAGACGCTGGGCCATCATCATGGTTTTCTTCACACCGAAGCCCAGGCGGTTGCTAGCGGCCTGCTGCAAGGTGGAAGTAATGAACGGTGCGGAAGGCTTGCTGCTGGTCGGCTTGTCTTCGCGCTTGACGATGCTGTAGCTCGAAGCCTTGAGTTTCTCCAGCGCCGCCATGGCCTGGGCTTCGTTGAGCGGCTTGAAGGCTTCGCCTTTCTCGCGGGCCACTTCGAAGCGCACGGTAGCGCCCTTGGCGGTGCCGAGATCAGCGTGGACTTCCCAATACTCCTCTGGAATGAACGCGCGGATTTCCCGCTCGCGCTCCACCACCAGCTTCACCGCAACCGACTGCACGCGACCGGCCGACAGGCCGCGGGCGATCTTGGCCCACAACAAGGGCGAGACCATGTAGCCCACGACGCGGTCAAGGAAGCGACGCGCCTGTTGGGCGTTGACCCGATCGATGTCCAGCTCGCCGGGCTGGGAGAAGGCTTCCTGGATGGCCTTCTTGGTGATTTCGTTGAACACCACGCGCTTGTAGCGGCTGTCATCCCCACCGATGGCTTCGCGCAGGTGCCAGGCAATGGCTTCCCCTTCGCGGTCCAAGTCCGTCGCGAGATAGATGGTGTCGGCATCCTTGGCGAGCCGACGCAGTTCTTCGATGACCTTTTCCTTGCCTGGGAGGATCTCGTACTTGGCTTTCCAGCCATGTTCCGGATCGACCCCCATGCGCGAGACCAGCTGCTTGCGCGCCTTGTCTTTCGGCGACAGCGCCGGCGCTTCACCAGCGGCCGCCTTGCCGCGCTTGGCGGCAGGCTCCTTGCTGGCGCTAGCCGAACCGCTGGTGGGCAGGTCTCGGATATGGCCGATACTCGACTTCACCACGTATTGGTTGCCCAGATACTTGTTGATGGTCTTGGCCTTAGCCGGGGATTCCACAATGACCAGCGATTTGCCCATGGATCAGAAAATTCCTGAATTCTAAAAAGTGAAAGGCGGTTGGCGCCTGACGCGGCACCGCTATATATAGTGGCTGCAAGGTGAGGTCAAGGGCGGGGTCTCCCCCAGGTCGGCCTCAAGGCTTGGAAAAAATGCTCTCCTCGGCCTGCACCAAAGCAAAGCGTGGCACCTGTTCGCCGTCAACCTCGACCGACTCCTGGAACATGCTCAAGGGACGCACCCAAAAGCCGTAATCGCCATACAGGGCTTGATAGAAGACCACTTCTTCCTCGGTCTCGGAATGCCGCGCGATGCTGAAAACGCGGTACTGCGGACCTTTGTAATGTTGGTAGAGCCCAGGTTGTATCGGCATGCGTTGGCCCTCACTCAAATTTTTTCAAAATAAAAACAAAATCTTTTTTACTAAACCCGAAAAACAAAAACCGGGGCACTTGGCCCCGGCTTCCATCAACGCAACGCTTAGACGCGTTCGAAGACAGTGGCGATGCCCTGGCCGAGGCCAATGCACATGGTGGACACCCCAAGCGTGCCGCCGTTCTGCTTCATGACGTTGAGCAGCGTGCCGGAGATACGCGCGCCGGAGCAACCGAACGGGTGACCCAGGGCGATCGCGCCGCCGTGCAGGTTAACCTTCTCGTTCATCTTGTCGAGCACTTTCAAATCTTTCAGCACGGGCAAGGCCTGTGCGGCGAAAGCTTCGTTGAGCTCGAAGAAGTCGATATCGGTAATGCTCAGCCCCGCACGCTTCAAGGCTTTCTGCGTGGCCGGTACTGGACCATAGCCCATGATCGCTGGATCCACACCCGCGACAGCCATCGAACGAATCACTGCCATCGGCTGGATGCCCAGGTCCTGGGCACGCTGGGCCGACATCACGATCATGCACGAGGCACCGTCGGTGATCTGCGACGAAGTACCCGCCGTCACGGTGCCGCCCTTGGGGTTGAAGGCCGGCTTCAAGGTCGCCAGGCTTTCCAGGGTGGTCTCCGGACGAATGGTTTCGTCGTAGTCGAACAGCTTCAGGAAGCCGTTCTCGTCGTAACCCTGCATCGGGATGATTTCATCCTTGAACTTGCCTTCCACGGTCGCCTTGTGGGCGAGTTGGTGGGAGCGCACGCCAAAGGCGTCCTGCTGTTCGCGGGTAATGCCATGCATCTTGCCAAGCATTTCCGCGGTCAGGCCCATCATGCCCGAGGCTTTTGCCGCGTACAGCGACATGTGCGGGTTCGGATCGACACCGTGCATCATGCTCACGTGGCCCATGTGCTCGACACCGCCGACGACGAATACGTCGCCGTTGCCGGTCATGATCGCCTGGGCGGCAGTGTGCAGCGCGCTCATGGACGAACCGCACAGGCGGCTGACGGTCTGGCCAGCGGCGGTGTGAGGGATCTGGGTCATCAGCGAAGCCATGCGGGCGATGTTCCAGCCCTGCTCCAGGGTCTGGTTCACACAGCCCCAGATCACGTCCTCGACCTCGTTGGGGTCGACCTTGACGTTGCGTTCCAGCAGTTTGCTGATCAGGTGCGCCGACATGTCTTCGGCGCGGGTATTGCGGTGCATGCCGCCCTTGGAGCGGCCCATCGGCGTACGACCGAAGTCGACAATCACGACGTCTCTAGGATTCAAGCTCATAAATGTTCTCTCGCTCTAGTCGTTGGGCGCTTAACCGAAGAAGCTCTGGCCGTTCTTGGCCATTTCACGCAGCTTCGCGGTCGGGTGGTAGAGCGCGCCCAGATCAGCGTACTGGTCAGCCAGGGCAACGAACTCGGCCACACCGATCGAATCGATGTAGCGCAGCGCACCGCCACGGAATGGAGGGAAACCGATGCCGTAGACCAGACCCATGTCGGCCTCGGCGGCGGTTTCGACGATGCCATCTTCCAGGCAACGCACGGTTTCCAGGCACAGCGGGATCATCATCCAGTTGATGATGTCCTCGTCGGTGACTTCGCGCTGCTCGTAGACGATCGGCTTGAGCACTTCCAGCACCGACGAGTCGGCGACTTTCTTTTGCTTGCCGCGCTTGTCGGTCTCATAGGCGTAGAAGCCCTTGCCATTCTTCTGGCCCAGGCGCTTGGCTTCGTAGAGCACGTCGACGGCCGAACGGCGGTCGTCCTTCATGCGGTCCGGGAAGCCTTCGGCCATGACATCGCGACCGTGGTGGCCGGTGTCGATGCCGACCACGTCCATCAGGTACGCCGGGCCCATCGGCCAGCCGAATTTTTCCATGATCTTGTCGATGCGCACGAAGTCCACGCCGGCACTGACCAACTTGGCAAAACCGCCGAAATACGGGAACAGCACGCGGTTGACCAGGAAGCCCGGGCAGTCGTTGACGACGATCGGGTTCTTGCCCATTTTCTTGGCGTAGGCCACGGTGGTGGCGATCGCCAGTTCGCTCGATTTTTCGCCACGGATGACTTCCACCAGCGGCATCATGTGCACCGGGTTGAAGAAGTGCATGCCGACGAAGTTTTCCGGACGCTTGAGGGCCTTGGCCAACAGCGAAATGGAAATGGTCGAGGTGTTCGAGGCGAGGATGGTGTCCTCTTTGACTTTGTCTTCGACTTCAGCCAGTACCGCTTGCTTGACCTTCGGGTTCTCGACAACGGCTTCGACCACCAGGTCGACATGGCCGAAATCGCCGTAGGACAGCGTAGGACGAATGCCGTTGAGCACTTCAGCCATTTTCGCGGCGGTCATGCGGCCTTTGTCGACGCGGCCGACCAGCAGCTTGGCAGCTTCCGCCAGGCCTTGCTCGATGCCGTGTTCGTTGATGTCCTTCATCAGGATCGGCGTGCCTTTTGACGCCGACTGGTAGGCGATACCGCCACCCATGATGCCGGCGCCGAGCACGGCGGCCTGCTTCACGTCGCGGGCGATTTCGTCATAGGCCTTGGCCTTTTTCTTCAGTTCCTGGTCATTGAGGAACAGACCGATCAGGCTCTGCGCGGCGGAGGTCTTGGCCAGTTTCACGAAGCCGGCGGCTTCGACTTCCAAGGCCTTGTCGCGACCAAAGTTCGCGGCTTTCTGGATGGTCTTGATCGCTTCGACCGGCGCCGGGTAGTTCGGGCCCGCCTGACCGGCTACGAAACCCTTGGCGGTTTCGAAGGCCATCATTTGTTCAATGGCGTTGAGCTTGAGTTTTTCAAGCTTCGGCTGGCGCTTGGCCTTGTAGTCGAACTCACCGCTGATGGCGCGCTTGACAGTCTCAAGCGCCGCTTCCTGGAGCTTGCCTGGTTCAACCACGGCGTCTACGGCACCGACCTTCAGCGCGTCTTCGGCACGGTTTTCCTTGCCGGCGGCAATCCACTCGATGGCGTTGTCGGCACCAATCAGGCGCGGCAGGCGCACGGTACCGCCAAAGCCTGGGTAGATGCCCAGCTTGACTTCCGGCAGGCCGATCTTGGCCGTGGTGGACATGACACGGTAATCCGCCGCCAGGCACATTTCCAGGCCGCCACCCAGGGCGATGCCATTGATGGCCACGACGGTCGGTACGTTGAGGTCTTCGAAGTCGCTGAAGATACGGTTCGCTTCGAGGTTGCCAGCGATCAGTTCGGCATCGGGCAGCTTGAAGTTGTCGACGAATTCGGTGATGTCGGCGCCGACGATGAACACGTCCTTGCCACTGCTGACGATCACACCCTTGATCGAAGCATCTGCCTTGATAGTGTCCACGGCCTGACGCAATTCATTCAGGGTTAGACGGTTGAACTTGTTGACGGACTCACCCTTGAGGTCGAATTTCAATTCGACGATGCCACTTTCAAGAGCCTTAACCGTGATGGCTTTACCTTCGTAAATCATCAACTGATCTCCACGATATGGAAGCTGAACAGTACACGTTGGACGCTGACCACTGGTTGGGCATTGACATTACCGTCGATGCTACGCCAATCCGCCAGGCACACCCGTCAACGCGATAGTCGGGGTCTGTAGGAACGTTCCGATACAAACGCTCAATTCATACGCCCGTTTGATTTGGGTACGTCACCTTCACGGAATTTCCGACAATTGTCAATCGCCCTAAACAAGCGTTTGAACGGGACTCCCCGGTCATTTCCGTACCGCACGGATCCGCAACACGGCGCTGCATGAGCAACCATTCATAGAATCAATAATTAGAAAAGTCGCCCTAATTCCAACCGCAACGGATTCAACCGACTACGCTGGTGACAACACATTTGAGCGCTTTATGCGAAGGTCGTTTCGAATGAACGACCTGAAGAATTGTTTACCGGCCTGCCTGGCCATCCAGCCCGATGAGTCTGTCGGGCTTTTTTATGCGTCAAGCCAACGCCTTGAGCACCGCTGAAATGTCCTGCAAGACACTGGCGTCGCCTTTTTCGCCCCAGTACAGCGCAATCATCTGCCGGTCAGCCTCGACCTTGTAGACATTGGCCGGCAATGTCCTGAAATGACTGAGCAACGATTCATCCTGGCAGGTTTCCTGCCATTGATTCACCCACACACCAGGCGCCTTTTGCCAATAACTCCAACTGGCCGGCTGATTGCCCCGCCGGGCTCGGTGGTATTGCGCACACGGGTTTGGCGGCGGCTGGCCAAGCCAGTGAGGCCAGTCCTGTGGAGTCAATTGCATGGCCAGCCCGAGGCGTCGCGCCTCCATGCGAAGGGCCATGCGCCCGTTCTGTGCACGGGACGGCCGCAACCATGCCAGGGGGCTTAATACCACCAACAGGATTGACACCACTATCCAGACCGTCATATCTGTACTCCCGAATTCTGATGAGCCCGTTGACCTGCGTCGCCGTCAATGCGCTTGAAACCAGCCATACTTACCGTATCGCCATTCTCTGGAGTGCTTTCCATGTACTACGAACACATCCTGGTCGCCGTCGACCTTACTGAAGAATGCGATCCAGTCGTCAAGCGAGCTCTCGCCCTGTGCGAAGGCCGGGAAAACAAACTGTCGCTGGTGCATATCGTCGAACCGATGGCCATGGCCTTCGGCGGTGACGTTCCGATGGATCTTTCCCAGTTGCAGCAGCAACAGTTCGACCAAGCCAAGGAACGTCTTGACCGGCTGATCGTGAAATATCCTGCGTTGAAAAAGGAGAACAGCCACCTGACCTACGGCCAGCCGCGCCAGGAGATCCATCACCTGGCCAAGGAACAGGGCTGCGACCTGATCGTCGTCGGCAGCCATGGCCGCCACGGTTTGGCATTGTTGCTTGGCTCCACCGCCAACGATGTGCTGCATGGCGCGCCTTGCGATGTGCTGGCTGTGCACCTGATCAAGCGCACATAAACCCCAGACCCTGACCTTGTGGGAGCGAGCTTGCTCGCGATAGCGGTGTGACAGTCAGCATCAATGCTGCTGATCTACCGCTATCGCGAGCAAGCTCGCTCCCACAGGGACCGGGATTTCTATCTCAAGAGATCAAGCGTCCAGCTCGGCCCAGCGCTCGACCAATGCATCCAGCTCGGTCTGCAGCTGTTCCAACTGCGCGATAACCTTGGCGGTTTCGGCAGCAGGCCGCTGGTAGAATCCCGCGTCGGCCATCTCGGCCTCCACCGCGGCAATCTGCTGCTCCTTCGCGTCGATATCGCCTGGCAGGGCTTCCAGCTCACGCTGCAGCTTGTAGCTGAGCTTTTTCTTCGCCGGGACCGGCGCGGCAGCGGTGGCAACCGGCGCCGGCTCGGCCTTGACGACCGCCGAATTCAGGTCGGCCTTGCCCGACTTGCTCTCCGTCACGCCCAGCAGGCGCGGCGAGCCGCCCTGGCGCAGCCAATCCTGGTAGCCGCCGACATATTCGCGAACCAACCCTTCACCTTCGAACACCAGGGTGCTGGTGACCACGTTGTCGAGGAAGGCCCGGTCGTGACTGACCATCAGCACGGTGCCGTTGAAGGTCAACAGCACCTCTTCCAGCAGCTCGAGGGTTTCCACGTCGAGGTCGTTGGTCGGTTCGTCGAGTACCAGCAGGTTCGCTGGCTTGCTGAACAGCTTGGCCAGCAACAGACGGGCGCGCTCACCACCTGACAGTGCCTTGACCGGCGTACGGGCACGCTGGGGGCTGAACAGAAAATCGCCGAGATAACTCAATACGTGGCGGCTCTGGCCATCGATGTCGATGAAATCGCGACCTTCGGCCACGTTGTCGATCACGGTCTTTTCCAGGTCCAACTGATGGCGCAACTGGTCGAAGTAGGCGACATCGATCTTCGTCCCCTCTTCCACTTTGCCACTGGTCGGCACCAGGCCGCCGAGCATCAGCTTGAGCAACGTGGTCTTGCCGGTCCCGTTGGCACCAAGCAGGCCGATCCGGTCGCCGCGCTGCAGGACCATGGAGAAATCCTTGATCAGGAACGGGCCGTCCGGGTGAGCGAAGCTGACGTTCTCCAGCACCATGACCTGCTTGCCGGATTTATCTGCCGTTTCCAGCTGGATATTGGCCTTGCCGGTGCGCTCGCGACGTTCGCTGCGCTCCACACGCAACGCCTTGAGGGCACGCACGCGCCCTTCGTTACGGGTGCGTCGGGCCTTGATGCCCTGGCGGATCCAGACTTCTTCCTGGGCCAGGCGCTTGTCGAACAACGCATTGGCGGTTTCTTCCGCTGCCAGCGCCGCTTCCTTGTGCACCAGGAAACTGGCGTAGTCGCCATTCCAGTCGATCAGGCCGCCACGATCCAGTTCGAGGATGCGGGTTGCCAGGTTCTGCAGGAAAGAACGGTCGTGGGTGATGAACAGCACGGCCCCCTGGAAGTCTTTCAACGCTTCTTCAAGCCAGGCGATGGCGCCGATGTCCAGGTGGTTGGTCGGTTCGTCGAGCAGCAAAAGATCCGGCTCGGACACCAGGGCCTGCGCCAGCAGGACGCGACGACGCCAGCCACCGGACAGCTCCGCCAGGGTCTTGTCGGCGGGCAGTTGCAAACGGCTCAGCGTGCTGTCGACCAATTGCTGCAGGCGCCAGCCATCGCGGGCTTCGAGGTCGTGCTGGACATGCATCAATTTGTCCAGGTCGGCATCGGTGACGATGTTCTGGCTCAGGTGGTGATATTCGGCCAATAACGCGCCGACGCCATCCAGGCCCTCGGCGACCACGTCGAACACGGTCCGCTCGTCGGCCACCGGCAGTTCCTGGGGCAATTCGCCGATTTTCAGGCCGGGCGCGCGCCAGACAGAGCCGTCGTCAGGCTTCTGGTCGCCCTTGACCAGCTTCATCATGCTGGACTTGCCAGTGCCGTTGCGGCCGATGATGCACACCCGCTCTCCACGGGCGATCTGCCAGGACACCTTGTCCAACAACGGCATCGCGCCGAAAGCAAGGGACACATCGCTGAATTTGAGCAGGGTCATGAGCTTCTCCAAAAACTGGGCGCGCATTCTACCTGAGAAGAGACCTCAAAGGTCCGTCAATTTCGTCGCCGAAGCACTCTGTACAACAAATGTCGCGAAGTTTTGCCAACGGCCCCGCAAAGCTTTCGCCGGTTGCTGGCAAAAGGCTAAGCTACAGCCAGTTACCCTCGGTTTCCCCTTGGGCTTGTCATGTTTTTTTCTGCCCGGACGTATCATGCGCAGTCGCCTTTTCAGTGTCTTATCTTGTTTATTTGTGTGTGCCACTGCCGTTCAATCCGCCCAGGCGGTGGATATCTCTACCCAGCGCCAGTACTACGATGAGGCCAAGCGTGCCTTGGCCAAAGGTGATTCAGGCCCCTATTTTCGCTACAGCCAGGCCCTGCGCGATTATCCGCTGGAGCCGTACCTGGCCTATGACGAACTGACCGCTCGCCTCAAGAGCGCGAGCAATCCCGAAATCGAGAAATTTCTCGCCGAGCACGGCGACCTGCCCCAGGCCAACTGGATGAAGCTGCGCTGGTTGCGCTGGCTGGCGGAACGGGGCGACTGGGCGACCTTCGTCAAATACTACGACCCCAAGCTCAACTTCACCGAACTGGACTGCCTCAACGCCCAATACCAGCTCGAGCACGGGCAGAAGGCCGAAGGCTACGCCGCCACGGAAAAACTCTGGCTCAGCGGCAAATCCCAGCCAGCCACCTGCGATGCGCTGTTTGGCGTGTGGGCTGCACAAGGCCAACTGACCGAGCAGAAACGCTGGGAGCGAACCAAGCTGGCCGCCCAGGCGCGCAATTACCCCTTGGCCAACAGTCTGGTCAGCGGCCTGACCACCCTGGCTCCCCGGGGCAAATTGCTGGTCGACGTGGCGCAGAAGCCCGAGTTGCTCAACCAGCCTTCTCGCTTCACGCCCGCCGATGAGCCGATGTCCGACATCGTCAGCCTTGGCCTGCGTCGCCTGGCGCGCCAGGACCCGGAAAAAGCCATGACGCTGCTGGACGGCTACGCCAGCACCATGCGTTTCTCCCGGGATGAGAAAGTCGCCATTGCTCGGGAAATCGGCCTGACCCTGGCCAAGCGCTTCGACAGTCGCGCCTTGGACGTCATGACCAAATACGATCCGGAACTGCGGGACGACACCGTGTCGGAATGGCGCTTGCGCCTGTTGCTGCGCCTGGCCCGCTGGGACGATGCCTATCAACTGACCCGTCGCCTGCCCGAGTCGCTGGCCTCCACCAATCGCTGGCGCTACTGGCAGGCCCGCAGCCTGGAACTGGCGCAGCCGCAGAATCCCGAAGCGCTGACACTCTATAAACACCTGGCCCGCGAACGGGACTTCTATGGGTTCCTGGCCGCCGACCGCTCCCAATCACCCTACTCGCTGACCAACAAGCCACTGGTCATGAGCCAGGCGCTGATCAACAAGGTGCGCAATACGCCCGGCGTCCGCCGAGCGCTGGAGTTTCACGCCCGGGGCGACATCGTCGATGGGCGTCGCGAGTGGTATCACGTCAGCCGGCATTTCAACCGGGACGAAATGGTCGCCCAGGCAAAACTGGCCTACGACTTGAAATGGTATTTCCCGGCCATCCGCACCATCAGCCAGGCCAAGTACTGGGATGACTTGGACATCCGCTTCCCGATGGCGCACCGCGACACGCTGGTGCGCGAAGCCAAGATCCGCGGCTTGCATCCGAGCTGGGCGTTCGCCATCACCCGGCAGGAAAGCGCCTTCATGGACGACGCCCGCTCCGGTGTCGGTGCCAGCGGCCTCATGCAGTTGATGCCTGGCACCGCCAAGGAGACCGCACGCAAGTTCAACATCCCCCTGGCATCGCCCCAGCAAGTCCTGAACCCGGACAAGAACATCCAGCTTGGCGCGGCCTACCTGAGCCAGGTCCACAGCCAATTCAACGGCAACCGCGTCCTCGCCTCCGCCGCGTACAACGCCGGGCCTGGCCGCGTTCGCCAGTGGCTGCGCGGCGCGGACCACCTGAGCTTCGACGTCTGGGTCGAAAGCATTCCCTTCGACGAAACCCGCCAGTACGTGCAGAACGTACTGTCCTATTCGGTGATCTACGGCCAGAAACTCAACTCGCCGCAGCCGCTGGTGGACTGGCATGAGCGGTATTTTGATGATCAGTGAGTATTAGCGAGACGCTGTTCCTGAGAAGAAAAAATGCCCGCATCGAAAGATGCGGGCATTTTTGGTCGGTTACTTGGTCGGTTGCTGGACCTTGTGGGAGCGAGCTTGCTCGCGATGGCGTCGGCACCTTAAACATGGATGCAAGCTGACCCACCGCTATCGCGAGCAAGCTCGCTCCCACAGGGGATTCGTGTGGACGCGCGCTCAGTCGGCTGCCGAATCCAAGCCAACGTTGAACTGCAACGCCGCCAACCGCGCATACAACGCATTGCTGGCAACCAACTCCTGGTGGGTGCCCACGGCGACCACTTTGCCCTGGTCCATCACGGCGATCCGGTCGGCATTTTTCACCGTGGCCAAGCGGTGGGCGATGACCAGGGTGGTGCGGTTTTTCATCAGGCTGGGCAGGGCTTGCTGGATGAGATGTTCGCTTTGGGCATCGAGGGCACTGGTGGCCTCGTCCAGGAGCAGGATCGGCGCATCCACCAACAATGCCCGGGCGATAGCCAGGCGTTGGCGCTGGCCGCCGGACAATCCGAGGCCGCCATCGCCCAGGTGGGTCTGGTAGCCGTCAGGCATCTTTTCGATGAAGTCGTGGGCATGGGCGATCTGCGCCGCCTCGCGCACCTGCTCGGACGTCGCCTGCGGGTTGCCGTAGCGGATGTTCTCTTCCACCGTGCCGAAAAACAGCGCTGGATTTTGCGATACCAGGGCGAAATGACGGCGCAGGTCCAGCGGATCGACCAAGGTCAACGGCACGTCGTCGATGAGGATTTGCCCTTGCGCCGGATCGTAGAAGCGCAGCAGCAGGTCATACACCGTTGACTTGCCCGCGCCGGATGGTCCGACGAGGGCCAGGGTCTCGCCCGCCTTGATACTCAGGTCGAGACCATCGACCGCATAGCTGTCTGGCCGGGATGGATAGGAAAAACGCACGCCTTCGAGACGCAGGTCACCCCGGACCCGCTCGGGCAAGGTCACGAGACCGAAAGCCGGTGGCTGGATGATATTTTCCGAGCGCAGCAATTCGGCAATGCGCTCCGCCGCGCCGGCCGCCCGCTGCAGCTCGCCAATCACCTCGCTCAGGGTGCCGAAGGCGCTGCCGACGATGAGGCTGTAGAACACGAACGCCGCCAGCTCACCGCCGGAAATCCGCCCGGCGATCACATCCATGCCGCCGACCCAGAGCATCACCCCCACGGCCCCCAGCACGAGCACGATCACCAGCGTGATCAGCCAGGCACGCTGGGCGATGCGCTTGCGGGCCGTCTCGAAGGCCTGCTCCACGGTCACGGAAAATCGCTGCTCATCCTGGACTTGGTGGTTATAGGCCTGCACGGTCTTGATCTGGCCCAGGGTTTCGGAAACGTAGCTGCCGACGTCAGCAATGCGATCCTGGCTCTGGCGCGAAAGACTGCGCACTCGGCGGCCGAACACCAGGATCGGCGCCAGTACCAGTGGCAAGGCAATCACCACGATGCTGGTCAGCTTGGGGTTGGTGATGAACAGCAGCACGATGCCGCCAACCACCATCAAGGCGTTGCGCAAGAACAACGACAGCGAAGAACCGATCACCGATTGCAGCAAGGTCGTGTCGGCGGTCAGCCGTGACTGGATTTCCGAACTACGGTTGTTCTCGTAGAAGCCCGGGTGCAAATACACCAAGTGATTGAACACCTGCCGCCGGATATCGGCCACCACGCGCTCGCCAATCCATGACACCAGGTAGAAACGTGCAAACGTACCGATCGCCAGGCCAAGCACCAGCACCATGAACAAGCCGATGGACTGATTGAGCAGGTGCGGTGAACGGGTCATGAAGCCTTGGTCCACCAACAGACGGATCCCTTGACCCATGGACAATGTAATACCGGCCGTGACGATCAGGGCCAGTAACGCTCCGGCGACCTGCTTGCGATAGGGAGCGATGAAGCCGCTGGCCAGGCGTATGGCGCGGCGATGTCGGGAAGAAAGCATCAAGATCGTCCGATAATGGAGCACAAAGGAGGTCGGCCGAAAGCACCGAAGCGCAGCGGAACCAACGTGAAACGAAATGAGTCAGGTTAAATATGACCACCGATACTAATGCCTAGATGTTATCGGTCTAACGTCTGGCTGGAAACGCATGCGTGTTTCTGGTTGAGTGGGGCTGTCGTCATGAACCTTCAAGGAGTGTCATGGCTCGGTCACCTGGCGACACTACGATAGGCACGCAACCTGATGAGGAGACAGGCCATGTCCTTGCAACACAGCAGCGACGACAAGATTCAAGTGATCCGCACGCAACCGGACCAGTCCCTGGGCTGCTCGTTCATCGATGCCCAAGGGCGCGAGGTTCCGATCACCGAAGACATGATCCAGAAAGCCTGCAGCGAGCTGGAAAAACGACTGGTCAAACCTGCCGAACAAAAGTGATACAGCCCGTCTTCAATTGAACCCGACCTTGATGTCGGGTTTTTTATACCTGCTGATGTTGCAGATTCTTGTGGCGAGGGAGCTTGCTCCCGCTGGGACGGTCCGACGCTTCGGGCGAAGCAACCCCATTGCCTGGACGAGCGCCGAAAAGCGACGACTGCTTCGCAGCCGAACGGGAGCAAGCTCCCTCGCCACAAGAGCGCTCCACGCTTAAATGGCAGTAGCGCCCAGCGCCGTCGCGATCTGCTGCAAGGCCGCCGATTGCCCTTCGATACGCACCTTCAAGCTGTCGATCTCCCGACGTGGTGGGTAATGCTTGCGCAACGCATCAAAAGCACTGCGCTGTTCGGCCACCGTACCGATCAGGCTGCGGCGAAAATCTGCATCGTCACGGCGTGGGTCGTACACGCTCCGGCACAGCGCCGCCAGCGCCCAGGCCGGGTCGGTGTCGGCGTCAAGGGTGATGCCTCCAAGCCAGGGCCTGGGCAGCAGATCGGCCAGGCTGACTTCGACTGGCTGCCCAAGAAAATCGCACAAGGCCTGGTAGATCTGCGCCGTGCCGCGCTGGCGACCGTCAAGGCTGTAGCCGGCGATGTGCGGGGTGGCGATCACGCAGAGGTCGGCCAGGTCGACATCCACCGTCGGCTCCTGCTCCCACACGTCCAACACGGCCTGCAGGTCTTCACGCTCCAGCAGCACCTCGCGCAACGCGCTGTTGTCGATGACCGGCCCGCGCGCGGCATTGATCAGCCAAGTGCCCGGCTTGAGGCGGTTCAATCGTTGCTCGTCAAAAAGGTGCCAGGTCGGTTGCTCGCCATCGCGGGTCAAGGGCGTATGCAAGCTGATGACATCACATTGCTCGACGATCTGCTCCAGGCTCACATAATCACCGCCCTCCGCGGCCTGGCGAGGCGGATCGCAGACTTTCACAGTCCAGCCCAGGCCCTTGAGCACTTCGATCAACCGCCCACCCACCTGCCCCGCGCCGATTACGCCAAAAGTTCGCTGCGCAAGATCCGCGCCTTCGATTTCCGCCAGGGTCATGAGGCTGCCCAGCACATAGTCCACCACCCCACGGGCGTTGCAGCCCGGGGCACTGGCCCAGCGAATACCAGCCTCGGCCAGATAATCCAGGTCCAGATGATCAGTGCCGATCGTGCAGGTGCCAACGAAACGCACCTGGCTGCCTTCCAGCAGCGCCCGATTGACCTGGCTGACCGAACGCACCAGTAACACATCGGCGTGCTCGACCATCGACCGATCGATCCCTCGGCCCGGCACCCGGCGGATCTCACCGAAGCCTTGGAAAAACGCATCGAGCAAGGGAATATTTTCGTCGGCAACGATCAGCATGGCGGAGCTCCTTTGGCGGGATGGGCAGTGTAGGCGTTCCTCGCCTCGATGGGCCAGCCCATTGCTTCATTGTGGCGAGGGAGCTTGCTCCCGTTCGGCTGCACAGCAGTCGTCAAGGTAATCGGGCCTGCTTCGCAGTCCAGCGGGAGCAAGCTCCCTCGCCACAAGGTATTCACCCGCCAAATCCTCCCAAGAGAGAGTGATTACAAATCCCCAACACAGGTTTTTTCCTGACCACTGCGTCAAGGCGTAGAATTCGCCGCCTTGTGTTCAATCTTTCGGACGCTGCGCCTGTGAATCCCGTCATCGAAACCCCCAACGCCCTCTCCCGCCCGGCCCGGGTTCGCCTGGAGCTCAAGACGCTGCTCGCCCTGGCCTTGCCGATCATGGTGGCGCAATTGGCGACCACCGCCATGGGTTTTGTCGATGCGGTGATGGCCGGCCGCGTCGGCCCACGGGACCTGGCGGCAGTGGCGCTGGGTAATTCGATCTGGGTGCCGGTGTTCCTGCTGATGACCGGCACGCTGCTGGCAACCACACCGAAAGTGGCCCAGCGCTTCGGCGCCGGTACGTTCGACGAGATCGGACCGCTGGTGCGCCAGGCGCTGTGGCTGGCGCTGGTGGTGGGATTGATCGCGACCCTGGCCCTGTTTAGCGCCGAGCCGATCCTGCACATCATGAAAGTCGATCCGGAACTGATCGGCCCTTGCATGGAATACCTGCGGGGCATCGGCACCGGTCTGCCGGCGGTGGCGCTCTATTACGTGCTGCGCTGTTTCAGCGACGGCTTGGGTCGTACGCGACCGGCAATGGTGCTGGGGCTATGCGGATTGGGCCTGAACATTCCGCTCAATTACATCTTCATCTATGGACACCTGGGCGTCCCGGCCATGGGCGGGGTCGGTTGTGGCTGGGCCACGGCCATCGTGATGTGGTTCATGGCGGCGGGCATGGCGGTCTGGACATTCCGGGCCCCGGCCTATCAATCGAGCCGCTTGTTCACTCGTTTCGACTGGCCGCAATGGTCGGTGATCAAGCGTCTGCTGGGCATCGGCCTGCCGATTGGCATCGCGGTGTTCGCCGAATCGAGCATTTTCGCTGTGATCGCCCTGCTGATCGGCAGCCTCGGCGCCACGGTGGTGGCCGGGCATCAGATCGCGCTGAACTTCAGCTCGCTGGTGTTCATGATCCCCTACTCCCTGGGCATGGCCGTGACAGTACGGGTAGGCCAGGCGCTGGGGCGCAGCCAGCCCCGGGAAGCGCGTTTCGCCGCAGGCGTCGGCATGGGCACGGCCCTGGCGTACGCCTGCCTGTCAGCGAGCCTGATGTTCGCGCTGCGTGAGCCTATCGCCGCGATCTACACCGCCGATCCGAGAGTGATCGAAGTGGCGTCGATGCTGATCGTGTATGCGGCGCTGTTCCAGTTTTCCGATGCGATCCAGGTCACGGCGGCGGGTGCATTGCGCGGCTACCAGGACACCCGGGTGACGATGATCCTGACCCTGTTCGCCTATTGGGGCATCGGCCTGCCGGTGGGTTACGCCCTGGGCCTGACCGACTGGCTCGGCGCCCCCAGCGGCCCGAGCGGATTGTGGCAAGGCTTGATTGCAGGCTTGAGCTGCGCGGCGCTGATGCTGTCGATCCGCCTGGCACGCAGCGCGCGCAAGCAGATCCGCTTTAGCCGCTCGACGGGTTAAGCGAGCTTCTTGCGGATCCAGTAGAGATAGGTGCCGGCGCTCTCCTGCTGGGCCACCAGTTCGTGGTCCAGGAACACGCAAAACTTGGGGATGTCGCGGCGCGTCGAGGGATCGGTGGCGATGACTTTCAGCAGGCCACCGGGGGCCAGGTCGCGGATGTGCTGGTGCAGCATCATCACCGGCTCCGGGCAATTGAGGCCCGTGGCATCCAGCGTACCGTCGACCGGCGTGTCGTTCATTTCACTCATGTTCTACTCCTGGAACTGGCCGGCATTGTCGCGCAATGTCGGCGCTCGGTCACCCCTGGTTCGACACTGCACCCTGTGGGAGCGAGCTTGCTCGCGATGGCGTCGACACATTTAACATTGATGCAAGCTGACCCACCGCTATCGCGAGCAAGCTCGCTCCCACAGAGGATTTCACTGGCTTCAAAGGATTAGCGGGACTTCGGCTTCTTGGTATCCAACCGCCGCAGATGGCACGTCACCTCTTCACGGTCGTGGTACAGCTGCTTGCAGCCGATTTCGACCTTGATGCCCCGGGCCTTGAAGCCCTCGGCGATGCGTTCGAGCAGGCGCTTGACCTCGGCGTAACGCTGTTTCATCGGCAGCTTGAGGTTGACCACGGCCTCGCGGCAATGCCCTTCGCCAATCCACTCCTCCAGCATCGCCGCGTTGCGCGCCGGCTTCTCGACGATGTCGCAGACCATCCAGTCCACCGGCTGCTTGGGCTTGAACGTGAAACCGTCCGCCATCAAGTGCTGCACCAGGCCGGTGTCCATCAGGCTTTCGGCCATCGGGCCGTTGTCGATGGCCGTGACCAACATGCCGCGATTGACCAATTGCCAGGTCCAGCCACCCGGCGCGGCGCCAAGGTCCACGCCCGTCATGTCGCTGTGCAAACGCTCGTCCCACTGGTCCCGAGGAATGAAATGATGCCAAGCCTCTTCGAGCTTGAGCGTCGAGCGGCTTGGCGCTTCCCGGGGGAACTTCAAACGCGGGATGCCCATCGGCCACATGGCCGAGTTATCCGCTTGCGCCAGGCCGAGGAACACTTCGCGACCGCTCTTGAAAGTCAGCAGCAGACGCGGCTTATGCGGGTCGTCCACCAGCTTGCCGGCCCCGATCAAGGCCTTGCGCAGCGGGCCTTCGAATTTCTTGCAGAAGTTCGACAGCTCCTTGCCGTCGTTGGTGTCAACCACTTCCAGCCACAGGCTGCCGCACGTCGGGAATGCCGCCATGTTGGCCAGGATGACACTGATGCGGTCGGTTTCCGGCAACTCGATGAACGTGCCGCGGGCCCACTGGCGCGGGAAAATCAGCTCGGCAAAACGCTGTCCCCGCATCAGCCGCTCGGCGCCATCCTCTTCCGTGCAGACAAATTCGGCGCAGGCACTGGCCGGCTTGGCCTTGGCGTAGCCTGCCACGTTGAGCCGCGCGGCATGTTCGGCGATCTCGGAACAGACCTCGCCTTCGAAGCCGGGCCGGCAGTGCATAAAAAGCGTATTCATTGAAACCCCGTAGCAAAGCCTGTCACGAAAACCGGCGCATGATAGCGGAGTTCGGAACCGCGAACCTTCCAATAGAGTCCAGTGATTAGTCATACGCTCAAAACAGGGCTAGGTTAAAGGCTCTGTCCGTTCCGTCAGTCCGTAGCCGTGCGGACTCAAAGGAGTGATTTCAATGCCGTCCCTCGATAGCCTGAAAACCCTTAAGACACTGCAAGTCGATGCCAGGACCTACCATTATTTCAGCCTGCCGGATGCAGCGCGAAACCTGGGCGACCTGGACAAATTACCCATGTCCCTCAAGGTGCTGCTGGAAAACCTGCTGCGCTGGGAAGATGAAAAAACCGTCACCGGCACCGACCTCAAGGCCCTGGCGGGCTGGCTCAAAGAGCGTCGTTCCGACCGCGAGATCCAATACCGCCCGGCGCGGGTGCTGATGCAGGACTTTACCGGCGTCCCCGCGGTGGTCGACCTGGCCGCCATGCGCGCCGCCGTGGAAAAGGCCGGCGGCGATCCCCAGCGGATCAACCCGCTGTCACCGGTTGACCTGGTGATCGACCACTCGGTGATGGTGGACAAGTTCGCCAGCCGACAGGCATTCGAGCAGAACGTCGACATCGAAATGCAGCGCAACGGTGAACGCTACGCGTTCCTGCGCTGGGGCCAGAGCGCCTTCGACAATTTCAGCGTGGTGCCACCTGGCACCGGTATCTGCCACCAGGTCAATCTCGAATACCTGGGCCGCACCGTCTGGACCAAAGAAGAAGACGGCCGCACCTACGCCTTCCCCGACACCCTGGTAGGCACCGACTCCCACACCACCATGATCAACGGCCTCGGCGTGCTGGGCTGGGGTGTCGGCGGGATCGAGGCGGAAGCGGCGATGCTCGGCCAGCCGGTGTCGATGCTGATCCCCGAAGTCATCGGCTTCAAACTGGTCGGCAAGCTGCGCGAAGGCATCACCGCCACCGACCTGGTGCTGACCGTCACGCAGATGCTGCGCAAGAAAGGCGTGGTGGGCAAATTCGTCGAGTTCTATGGCGATGGCCTGGCCGACCTGCCCCTGGCCGACCGCGCCACCATTGCCAACATGGCCCCGGAATACGGTGCCACTTGCGGCTTTTTCCCGGTGGACGATGTGACATTGGACTACTTGCGCCTGTCCGGCCGTCCGACGGAAACCGTGAAGCTGGTGGAAGCCTATTGCAAGGCCCAGGGGCTGTGGCGCCTGCCCGGTCAGGAACCGGTGTTCACCGACACGCTGGAATTGGACATGGGCAGCGTCGAAGCCAGCCTCGCCGGCCCCAAGCGTCCACAGGACCGAGTGGCACTGCCGAATGTCGGCCAGGCCTTCAGCGACTTCCTCGGGTTGCAAGTCAAACCCACCAGCAAGGAAGAAGGTCGCCTGGAAAGCGAGGGCGGCGGAGGCGTCGCGGTGGGCAACGCCGATCAGGTGGGTGAAGCGGAGTATGAATTCGAAGGCCAGACCCATCGGCTGAAAAACGGCGCGGTGGTCATCGCGGCGATTACGTCCTGCACCAACACCTCTAACCCCAGCGTGATGATGGCCGCCGGGTTGCTGGCGAAAAAAGCCGTGGAAAAAGGCCTGGTCCGCAAGCCTTGGGTCAAGAGTTCCTTGGCGCCGGGCTCGAAGGTGGTCACCGATTACTACAACGCCGCGGGCCTGACCGAATACCTCGACAAGCTCGGTTTCGACCTGGTGGGTTACGGTTGCACGACCTGTATCGGCAACTCAGGGCCCCTGCCCGACCCGATTGAGAAAGCCATCCAGAAAGCAGACCTGACCGTGGCGTCGGTGCTGTCGGGCAACCGCAACTTCGAAGGCCGTGTGCATCCGCTGGTGAAAACCAACTGGCTGGCTTCACCGCCGCTGGTCGTCGCCTACGCCCTGGCCGGCACCGTGCGCATCGACATCAGCAGCGAACCGCTGGGCAATGATCGCGACGGCAACCCTGTCTACCTTCGGGACATCTGGCCGAGCAGCAAGGAAGTCGCCGACGCCGTGGCCAAGGTCGACACCGGCATGTTCCACAAGGAATATGCCGCCGTGTTCGCCGGCGACGAACAATGGCAAGCGATTGAAGTGCCACAAGCCGCCACGTACGTCTGGCAAGCCGACTCGACCTATATTCAACACCCACCGTTTTTTGATGACATTGGCGGCCCACCACCCGCCGTCAAGAATGTCGAAGGCGCGCGGGTGCTCGCGCTGCTGGGAGACTCGGTGACTACCGACCATATCTCCCCGGCCGGCAATATCAAGGCGGACAGCCCGGCCGGCCGCTACCTGCGTGAACAGGGCGTGGAGCCTCGGGACTTCAACTCCTACGGCTCGCGACGGGGCAACCACCAGGTGATGATGCGAGGTACCTTTGCCAATATCCGTATCCGCAACGAGATGCTCGGCGGGGAAGAAGGCGGCAACACGGTCTATATCCCCAACGGCGAACGCATGTCGATCTATGATGCCGCAATGTTGTACCAGGCGACCGGCACGCCATTGGTGGTGATCGCCGGACAGGAATACGGCACCGGCTCGAGCCGGGACTGGGCCGCCAAAGGCACTAACCTGCTCGGGGTCAAGGCGGTGATCGCCGAGAGTTTCGAGCGCATCCACCGTTCCAACCTGGTGGGCATGGGCGTATTGCCACTGCAGTTCAAGCTTGATCAGAATCGCAAGAGCCTGAACCTCACCGGCAAGGAAACCCTGGACATCCTCGGCCTGAGCGACACCGAGCTGACGCCGCGCATGAACCTGCCCGTGGTCATTACCCGCGAAGACGGCAGCCAGGAGCGGATCGAAGTGCTGTGCCGGATTGATACTTTGAACGAGGTGGAATATTTCAAGGCCGGCGGGATCCTGCACTTTGTCCTACGGCAATTAATTACAGGATAAAAAGAAGCGTCTTACGAAAACACCGTCTCATTTGGGCGGTGTTTTCGTATGGGTCTGCCTATAATCCCGCCGGCGTCGACAAGCCTCGACAGTTTTCCGCCTCAAAGGATTTGATATGCCCGCCCTACCTTGGCCGTACCTGGCCCTTCTCTCGGCCGGCTATGCCATGGCCCTGGCCTATGGTCATCTCACCTGGACTGCAGCCATCTCAATCGCGCTGTTGCTGTTCGCCGGGTATGCGGTTCGCCAACAAAAGATGCCCGTCGGGCAGTTTCTCGGGCATTGTTTGTTCCTGGTGTTGGCGATCGCGCTGGCGCTGCACTGGATGCCGGGTTTTTTCAACGGGCGGGCCATCGCAGCACAACGTTTGACCGATGACGCCACACGGTTTGCCATGTATTTGAACCAGGACAAGCCGCTGATCGGCTTCTGGCTGCTGCTGGCCTGCCCGTGGATCGTCGGCCGGCGGCCGTTTCGCGGGTTCGTCTACGCCACGGTGCTCGGGCTATGCTTGAGCACCACGCTGGCCTTGGGTGGGGCCCTGCTGCTGGGCATGATCGAATGGGCGCCGAAGTGGCCGGACCAGGCCTGGCTCTGGGTACTCAATAATCTTTTATTGGTGACCTTGGTGGAGGAGGCGCTGTTTCGTGGCTACATTCAAGGAGGCCTGAGCCGGTGCTTCAAGCTTCTACGTCATGGCGAATCCCTGGCGCTGATCCTGTCCTCGTTGTTGTTCGGCCTGGTGCATGCTGGCGCGGGATGGCACTGGGTGTTGTTGTCGGGCCTGGCCGGGATCGGTTATGGACTGGCCTACCGATTCGGCGGCCTGGGCGCCGCGATTGCCACGCACTTTGGCTTGAACCTGCTTCATTTCGCCCTATTTACCTACCCGATGCTGGCGTGATACCGCCGGGCAGAATTATTTCAATTAAAAGCTGACGGTGCCGACAACCTCTCAAAGCCTTGCGGACTACATACCATGCGTAACAACCAGCCTGTCACACAACGCGAAAGGACTTTCGCGGCCCAGCAGCGATTGATTTCCACCACCAATGCCAAGGGTGTGATTACCTACTGCAACGACGCGTTCGTTGAAATCAGTGGGTTTTCCAAGGAAGAGCTGATCCATGCACCGCACAATCTGGTGCGCCACCCCGACGTCCCGTCAGCCGTGTTCGCACACATGTGGAACACCCTGAAACAGGGATTACCCTGGATGGGCATCGTCAAGAATCGCTGCAAGAATGGCGATCATTACTGGGTCAACGCCTACGTCACGCCGATTTTCGAGGGCAACCAGGTGGTCGGCTACGAGTCGGTACGGGTCAAGCCGACGGCCGAGCAGATCACCCGGGCCGAAGCACTCTATCGACGCATCAACCAGGGCAAGTCCGCGGTTCCGAGCAGCGATAAATGGGTACCGATGCTGCAAGACTGGCTGCCATTCATCCTCGTCAGCCAGTTGAGCTTCGTCGTCGGTGCTTTCCTTGACTCTTCCTGGGGCTTTGCCCTGGCCGCCCTGCTATCCGTGCCGCTGGGGCTGTTGGGCTTGCAATGGCAGCAACGTGGGATCAAGCGCCTGTTGCGCCTGGCCGAGCAAACCACTTCCGATCCGCTGATCGCGCAGATGTACACCGACAGCCGCGGCGCCCAGGCACGCCTGGAAATGTCGATCCTCAGCCAGGAAGCCCGTCTGAAAACCTGCCTCACCCGCTTGCAGGACACCGCCGAGCATCTCAATGCGCAAGCCCGGCAATCCAATACCCTGGCCCACGACAGCTCCAGCGGCCTGGAACGCCAGCGCGTGGAAACCGAACAGGTCGCCACTGCCGTCAACCAGATGGCCGCCACCACCCAGGAAGTCGCCAGCCATGTGCAGCGCACCGCCGATGCCACCCAGGAGGCCAATCGCCTCACGGGGCGTGGTCGCGACATCGCCGGGGAAACCCGCGAGGCCATCGAGCGCCTGTCGGTCGTGGTAGGCGAGACTGGACAGACCGTGACCCAACTGGCCAAGGACAGCGATGAAATCGGTGGCGTGGTTGATGTGATCAAGGGCATCGCCGACCAGACCAACCTGCTGGCCCTCAACGCCGCCATCGAAGCGGCCCGGGCCGGCGAGATGGGACGCGGTTTTGCCGTAGTCGCCGATGAAGTGCGTCAACTGGCCCAACGCACCAGCGAGTCCACCGGGCAGATCCATGCCTTGATCGCCAAGCTGCAACAGACCGCCAACAATGCCGTGCAGACCATGGACGCCGGTCACCGCCAGGCTGAAGAAGGCGTGGCGCGGGTCATGGAAGCCGACCAGGCGCTGGTGGGCATCAGCGAAGCGGTGGCGCATATCACCGACATGACCACTCAGATTGCTGCAGCGACCGAGGAGCAGAGTTCGGTGGCCGAGGAGATCAGCCGCAACATCAGCAACATCTCGGAACTGGCCGACCAGACCTCAGGCCAGGCCCACAGCTCGGCGCTGCTCAGCGAGGAGCTGACCCGCACGGCCAACACGCAGTATTCGTTGGTGGAGCGGTTCAACCGCTGATTTCAATTGGCAACTGAAAACCCGGATAGCGAAAGCTTCCGGGTTTTTTGTCGTCTGGCAGGCCGCTATCGCGAGCAAGCTCGCTCCCACAGGGGTTCTAGGCGGCTCATTGAAATGCATTCCAATTGTGGGGAGCGAGCCTGCTCGCGAAGAGGCCCGCACGAGCGCCATCAATCTTGAGACAAGAACCCAGCCACTCCCTGCGCCGCCGCGTCCAAATGCTGCTCATGGCTAACCCCCGAAACCTTCAGCGGTTTCAGATCATGATCCCCCGCCACGAGCCACATCACCTCGATGCTCGGTGACAAGGGATAGCCCTGCACCGCCTCTCGATTCCCCAACGCATCCCGCTCGCCCTGGACGATCAAGGTTCGCGTCTTCAATGCCGCCAAATGCTCGACCCGTGGTTTTTCCGGCTTGCCCACCGCATAGAAGGGATAGCCCAGGCAGACCAGCGCCTCGGCGCCCAGCTCATCGGCCAGCAGGCTCGCCATGCGCCCGCCCATGGACTTGCCACCAATGGCCAGCCGCCCAGCGACATAAGGCCGCACCGTGGCGTACACCTCTCGCCAGCATTCGAGCAGTTTGGGGGCCGGATTGGGTGGGCGCTTGCCGCCGTCCAGGCGCCGCTGGGCCATGTAGGGAAACTCGAAGCGCAACACACTGACGCCATGTACGGCAAGGCGCGCGGCCATTTCCTCCATGAAACCGCTGTCCATCGGTGCACCGGCACCATGGGCTAGGATCAGGGTCGGCGACTCGGTGCCAGCGCCCGGTTTCGCCGCCGTCCACAACCAGCCACGTTCCGCCACGCATCGCGCCCATTGATCCCCGTCAATACTGGCCTTGTGCTGTTTGTCCATGCTTGCCTCGCTTTTAGTCTGCCTATAACTCCAGGCGAAGAACGCCGCCTTGCCTTGCGCAGGCGCTCACTTCGGCTGAACCGTGGATGGGGAACCATGAACACTTCTATCAGTACCGCCTACAACTACAAGGTGGTCCGCCAATTCGCCATTATGACGGTGGTGTGGGGCATCGTCGGCATGGGGCTCGGGGTTTTTCTCGCGGCCCAATTGGTCTGGCCACAGCTCAACTTCGATTTGCCCTGGACCAGCTTCGGCCGCCTGCGCCCGCTGCACACCAACGCGGTGATCTTCGCCTTCGGTGGCTGCGCCCTGTTCGCCAGTTCGTTCTACTCAGTGCAACGCACCTGCCAGACCCAGCTGTTCGCGCCGAAACTCGCTGCGTTCTGCTTCTGGGGCTGGCAACTGGTGATCCTGCTGGCGGCCATCAGCCTGCCGCTGGGCTACACCAGTTCCAAGGAATACGCCGAGCTCGAATGGCCGATCGACATCCTGATCACCATCGTCTGGGTCGCCTACGCCATCGTGTTCTTCGGCACCGTGGCCAAGCGCAACACCAAGCACATCTACGTCGGCAACTGGTTCTTCGGCGGGTTCATCCTGACCGTGGCGATTCTGCACATTGTGAACAACCTGGAACTGCCGGTGAGCTTCACCAAGTCCTACTCGGTGTACGCCGGGGCCACGGATGCAATGGTGCAATGGTGGTACGGCCACAACGCCGTGGGCTTTTTCCTCACCGCCGGCTTCCTGGGGATGATGTACTACTTCGTGCCGAAACAGGCCGAACGCCCGGTGTACTCCTATCGCCTGTCCATCGTCCACTTCTGGGCGCTGATCACCCTGTACATCTGGGCCGGCCCACACCACCTGCACTACACCGCGCTGCCGGACTGGGCACAGTCGCTGGGCATGGTGATGTCGCTGATCCTGCTGGCGCCAAGCTGGGGCGGCATGATCAACGGCATGATGACCCTCTCGGGCGCCTGGCATAAGTTGCGCAGCGACCCGATCCTGCGGTTCCTGGTGGTGTCCCTGGCGTTCTACGGCATGTCGACCTTCGAAGGTCCGATGATGGCGATCAAGACCGTCAACGCCCTCTCCCACTACACCGACTGGACCATCGGCCACGTACACGCCGGCGCGCTCGGCTGGGTGGCGATGATTTCCATTGGTGCGCTGTATCACATGATTCCGAAGGTCTTCGGTCGGGCGCAGATGCACAGCATTGGCCTGATCAACGCGCATTTCTGGCTCGCGACCATCGGCACCGTGCTCTACATCGCCTCGATGTGGGTCAACGGCATCGCCCAAGGCCTGATGTGGCGTGCGGTGAACGAGGACGGCACGCTCACCTACTCCTTCGTCGAAACCCTGGTGGCCAGCCACCCTGGCTTCATCGTGCGACTGGTAGGCGGGGCGATCTTCCTCAGCGGCATGCTGCTGATGGCCTACAACACCTGGCGCACCGTGCGGGCCTACCAGCCTGCCGAAGCCGCCGCTGCCGCGCAGATGGCTTGAGGAGTCCGCCATGAAACACGAAACAATCGAAAAAAACGTCGGCCTGCTGATGCTGTTGATGGTGCTGGCCGTGAGCATCGGCGGCCTGACCCAGATCGTGCCGCTGTTCTTCCAGGACGTGACCAACAAACCGGTGGACGGCATGAAGCCCTACACCGCCCTGCAATTGGAAGGCCGCGATATCTACATCCGCGAAGGCTGCGTCGGCTGCCACTCGCAGATGATTCGTCCGTTCCGCGCCGAAACCGAGCGCTACGGCCACTACTCCGTGGCTGGCGAAAGCGTCTGGGACCACCCGTTCCTGTGGGGCTCCAAGCGCACCGGACCGGACCTGGCCCGCGTCGGCGCGCGTTACTCCGATGACTGGCACCGCGCGCACTTGTACAACCCACGTAACGTCGTGCCCGAGTCGAAAATGCCGGCCTACCCATGGCTGGTGACACAGGCAGTCGACAGCAGCCACACCGAAGGCAAGCTGCGCGCCATGCGCACCCTCGGCGTGCCGTACACCGATGACGATATCGCGGGCAGTGTCGCCTCGCTCAAAGGCAAGACCGAAATGGACGCGCTGGTCGCCTACCTGCAAGTGCTCGGCACTGCCATCAAGAGCAAGAGGTGAGCCATGGTGCTTGAAATGAGTACTGGCATGATCCGCGGCCTGGGCACCGTCGTGGTGTTCATCGCCTTCATCGGCCTGATCCTGTGGGTGTACAGCAGCAAGCGCGGGCCGGAATTCGCCCAGGCGCGCCTGCTGCCGTTCGCCGACGAACCGCCCGCCGACATTACCCCCCAAGACCCCGCACCAAGGAGTACCCGGTCATGACCACTTTCTGGAGTACGTGGATCTGCGTACTGACCATTGGCAGCCTGATCGGCCTGACGTGGCTGCTGATCGGCACCCGCAAGGGCGAGACCAAGGGCAGCGTCGACCAGACCATGGGCCACAGCTTCGACGGCATCGAGGAATACGACAACCCGCTGCCGCAATGGTGGTTCCTGTTGTTCGCCGGCACGTTGGTGTTTTCCGTTGGCTACCTGGTCCTTTACCCGGGCCTGGGCAATTGGAAAGGCATCCTGCCCGGCTACGACAACGGCTGGACCGGCGCCCATGAATGGGAAAAGGAAATGGCCAAGGCCGACGCCAAGTTCGGGCCGATCTTCGCCAAGTTCTCGGCGATGCCTGTAGAGGAAGTCGCCAAGGACCCACAAGCCTTGAAGATGGGAGGTCGCCTGTTCGCCTCCAACTGCTCGGTCTGCCACGGCTCGGACGCCAAGGGTGCCTTCGGCTTCCCGAACCTGGCCGACAGCAACTGGCGCTGGGGCGGCGCGGCCGACACCATCAAGACGACCATCATGGGTGGCCGCATGGCGGCGATGCCGGCCTGGGGCGAAGTGCTGGGGGACGCCGGGGTCAAGAACGTGGCCGCGTATGTGCGCCACGACTTGGCGGGCCTGCCCTTGCCGGCGGACAGCGGTGCCGACCTGCAAGCCGGCCAGCAAGCGTTCAACACCACCTGCGTCGCTTGCCATGGCGCCAATGGCCAGGGCACCGAAGCCATGGGCGCGCCGAACCTGACGCAACCGGCCGGTTTCATCTACGGCACCAGCCTGGCCCAGTTGCAGCAGACCATTCGCCATGGACGCCAAGGCCACATGCCGGCGCAAAATGAGCTGCTGGGCAATGACAAGGTGCAGCTGCTCGCGGCCTACGTCTACAGCCTGTCCCACAACGCCAGCACCGAACGCCTGCAAGCTGAACACAAAAGCGAATAAATCCTGACCACACGAACAGCCGCATTCATCTGGATGCGGCTGTTCCGTTCCCCTGCGCGACGCATTGTCGCACCCTCCCATCGTCTTCCTTTCGGTTCTCTGGAATCGGGTCTAAGCTTGCCTTTGCGTGCACTGGCGACTGCCGGTTTCAGGTCAATCCTGACCCGATGCGTTCGACAATCGTTCGTTCAAGAGGCCGCAAACGCAGGTGAATACCGGCTGTTGCGACAGTTGCCTGGCATCCCCCGAACGCCGTGTTTGAACACACCCCGTTACAACCGACCTGACCCCCTCGCCTCCTTCCTTCGTCGAGACATTTTGCCGTGGGCCAATTTTGTCCCTACAGAGAACATGGAAAGGCCGCAGAATCAGCTTTGGAAAGCATTGACCCAGGTCATGGCGCGTTGCAATGACCCCCCGCTTTCTCCATACTTGCGACCGATTTTTATCCTAATAAAACACCCAAACCGTGGAACCTTAGAATGAGCACAGCAATCAGTCCGACTGCTTATAACTATAAGGTAGTCCGCCAGTTCGCCATCATGACGGTGGTCTGGGGGATCCTTGGCATGGGGCTCGGTGTCTTCATCGCCTCGCAACTGGTCTGGCCGGAGTTGAACTTCGATCTGCCATGGACGACATTTGGACGCCTGCGCCCGCTGCACACCAACCTGGTGATCTTCGCCTTCGGTGGTTGTGCGTTGTTTGCCACTTCTTACTATGTCGTGCAGCGAACCTGCCAGACGCGACTGATTTCCGACAGCCTCGCGGCCTTCACCTTCTGGGGTTGGCAAGCGGTGATCGTCGGCGCGATCGTGACCTTGCCCATGGGTTTCACCACCACCAAGGAATACGCCGAGCTGGAATGGCCCCTGGCTATCCTGCTGGCCATCGTCTGGGTGACCTACGGTCTGGTGTTCTTCGGCACCATCGTCAAGCGCAAGACCAAGCACATCTACGTCGGCAACTGGTTCTACGGTGCCTTCATCGTCGTGACCGCCATGCTGCACATCGTCAACCACGCCTCCCTGCCGGTCAGCTTCTTCAAGTCGTACTCGGCCTACTCGGGCGCGACCGACGCGATGATCCAGTGGTGGTACGGCCACAACGCCGTGGGTTTCTTCCTGACCACGGGTTTCCTGGGGATGATGTACTACTTCGTGCCGAAACAGGCCGAGCGTCCGATCTATTCCTATCGCCTGTCCATCGTCCACTTCTGGGCGCTGATCACCCTCTACATCTGGGCCGGTCCGCACCACCTGCACTACACCGCGCTGCCGGATTGGGCGCAGTCCCTGGGCATGGCGATGTCGATCATCCTGCTGGCGCCAAGCTGGGGCGGCATGATCAACGGCATGATGACCCTGTCGGGCGCCTGGCATAAGCTGCGCACCGACCCGATCCTGCGCTTCCTGGTGGTATCGCTGGCGTTCTACGGCATGTCGACCTTCGAAGGCCCGATGATGGCCATCAAGACCGTCAACTCCCTGAGCCACTACACCGACTGGACCATCGGCCACGTACACGCCGGTGCACTCGGCTGGGTAGCGATGATCTCCATCGGCGCCATCTACCACATGATCCCGAAACTGTTCGGCCGTGCGCAGATGCACAGCACCGGCCTGATCAACGCGCACTTCTGGCTCGCGACCATCGGCACCGTGCTCTACATCGCCTCGATGTGGGTCAACGGTATTACCCAGGGCCTGATGTGGCGTGCGATCAACGACGACGGCACCCTGACCTACTCGTTCGTCGAAGCGCTGCAAGCCAGCCATCCTGGTTTCATCGTGCGTGCCCTGGGCGGCGCGTTCTTCGCCAGCGGCATGCTGTTGATGGCCTACAACGTGTATCGCACCGTTCGTGCCTCTGACCCGGCTGAAGCTGAAGCCGCCGCCAAGATCGCCGTAGTTGGAGCTCACTGATGAAGCACGAAGCAGTAGAGAAGAATATCGGCCTGCTGGCCTTCTTCATGGTCATCGCCGTCAGTATCGGCGGCCTGACCCAGATCGTTCCGCTGTTCTTCCAGGACGTGACCAACAAGCCGGTCGAGGGCATGAAGCCGCGCACCGCCCTTGAACTGGAAGGCCGCGACATCTACATCGCCAACGGCTGTGTCGGCTGCCACTCGCAGATGATCCGTCCGTTCCGTGCCGAAACCGAACGCTACGGCCACTACTCCGTTGCCGGCGAAAGCGTCTGGGACCACCCGTTCCTGTGGGGTTCCAAACGTACCGGCCCGGACCTGGCCCGCGTTGGCGGCCGCTACTCCGACGACTGGCACCGTGCGCACTTGTACAACCCGCGCAACGTCGTGCCTGAGTCGAAGATGCCGGCCTACCCGTTCCTCGTAGAAAACAAGCTCGACGGCAAAGACACCGCCAAGAAAATGGAAGTCTTGCGTACCCTGGGCGTGCCTTACACCGATGAAGACATCGCCGGTGCCAAGGATGCCGTCAAGGGCAAGACCGAAATGGACGCGCTGGTGGCCTATCTGCAAGGCCTGGGCACCATCATCAAAAGCAAACGGTGATTTGGATGGATATCGGGATGATTCGTGGCCTGGGTACCGTCGTCGTGATGGTGGCCTTCATCGGCCTGGCGCTGTGGGTATTCAGCCCCAAGCGCAAGTCGGAGTTCGACGACGCGACCTTGCTGCCGTTCGCGGATGATCCCGAAGCCATCAAGCACGTCGAGCAAGCTTCTAGGAGTAACAAAGAATGACTACATTCTGGAGTCTGTACGTCACAGTCCTCAGCCTGGGAACGATCTTCTCCCTGACCTGGCTGCTGCTGTCGACCCGCAAGGGCCAGCGCAGCGAAGCCACCGAAGAGACGGTCGGCCACTCCTTCGACGGGATCGAGGAGTACGATAATCCGCTGCCGAAATGGTGGTTCATGCTGTTCGTGGGCACCATCATTTTCGCCCTTGGCTACCTGGTCCTCTACCCTGGCCTGGGCAACTGGAAAGGCCTGCTGCCAGGCTACAACTACCTGGACACCGAAAAGCAGACCGCCTTCGCCAACGGCCAGACCGGCTGGACCGGCGTGCACGAGTGGGAAAAGGAAATGGCTCGCTCGGACGCCAAGTTCGGTCCGATCTTCGCCAAATTCGCCTCCATGCCGATCGAAGAAGTCGCCAAGGACCCGCAAGCGTTGAAAATGGGCGGTCGCCTATTTGCTTCCAACTGCTCGGTCTGCCACGGTTCCGACGCCAAGGGTGCCTACGGATTCCCCAATCTGACCGACGCCGACTGGCGCTGGGGCGGCGAGCCGGAGACCATCAAGACCACCATCATGGGCGGTCGTCACGCCGTGATGCCGGGCTGGGCCGCCGTGGTCGGCGAGCAAGGCGTGGCTGACGTGGCTTCCTACCTGGTGACCAGCCTGCACGGTCGCAAGCTGCCCGAAGGCGCCAAGGCCGATCCAGCCAATGGCCAGAAACTGTTCGCAGCCAACTGCGTGGCCTGCCACGGTCCAGCCGGCAAGGGCACGCCCGCCATGGGCGCTCCCGACCTGACGCACCCGGCCGGCTTCATCTATGGTTCGAGCTTCGCCCAGCTGCAGCAGACCATCCGCTACGGTCGCCAGGGCCAGATGCCGGCCCAGGCTGACCTGCAAGGCAACGACAAGGTCCACCTGCTGGCAGCCTATGTCTACAGCCTGTCGCACGGCGAAAAGGCTCCGGCCGCTGACGCTCAGTAAGGCGAGTCACTGGTACACGGAAGGCCCCGCCAATCTGATTGGCGGGGCCTTTTTTTTCGACCGTCGAAACATCACGAGCCTGTTTCCCCTTGCCTGCACCCTGGCGCCAGTAGTAACGTGCCTACATTCGATTTTCTTGGGGGACGCCAGCATGTCCGTCACCACTATTTCCAGCCGCGAATTCAACCACGACACAAGTGGTGCCAAAAAAGCCACCCGTGAAGGGCCGGTCATCATCACCGACCGTGGCAAGCCGGCCCATGTGCTGCTAAGCATTGAGGAGTACCAGAAACTGACCGGCGTTGGCGCCAGCATTGTCGAGTTGCTGGTCATGCCCGATGCGCCGGATATCGACTTCGATACCGAGCGTGCCGTCATTACGCCCCGCTCGGTGGACCTGTCCTGAATGTTTCTACTCGATACCAATGTCATCTCGGAGCTGCGCAAACCCCAGGCCGATAAAAACGTGCAGGCCTGGGCGCGCAGCGTGCCCGCCCCCAGCCTCTACGTCTCGGCGATTACCGTACTGGAACTGGAAACCGGCGTCTTGCGCTTCGAGCGCAAGGATCCGGTGCAAGGCAGTCGCCTGCGTGCGTGGCTGGACAACCACGTCATGCCCACGTTTGCCGGCAGGATTCTCGCCGTCGACCGCGCCGTGGCGCTTCGCTGCGCGCGTCTTCATGTTCCCGACCGCAGCAACGAATGCGATGCGTTGATTGCCGCCACCGCGCTGGTCCACGGGCTGACCGTGGTGACGCGCAACGTGACGGATTTCCAGAGCAGCGGCGTGGCATTGCTCAACCCTTGGTCAAGCTGATATCACGACGGACCCGTAACTTACCGCCAGGGAGACAGGCGCAATGAAACGCATCGAACCACTCCAGCACACAAGCATCGGCCTGGGCTTCGCGCATGTCTGACGCGCTCTGGGCTGCCCGCCTGGGCGATGCACTCAACCACACCTCGATGATGGCCGACGTCCTTGGCGGCGTGCTGGAGGTGGCGGCGAACATTGCGATTACTGCCGTGGCGACCGCCGCGGTGGTCGCGGCCACGGGCATTACCGTGGTCACCGGCGGCCTGGGCTGCTTCGTGCTCGGACTGGTGGTGGGAACGGTGGTCGGGCTTGCCATGAGCAAGACCGGGGCCGACAAAGGGTTGAGCAATATATGCGAGGGCATCGGCAACGCCCTCTTTCCGCCCACGGTCCAGGCCAACATCCTCACCGGCTCCACTGACACCCTCACCAATAACATCCCCGCAGCCCGCGCCGCCGGGGCGATTGAGTCCCACGTCGCCCCGGCCGGCACCGAGCTTGAAGCGCCCGAGCCTGAAGAAGAACCCAGCTACCTGGCCATGGCCGGGGAGTTTTTCTCGCAAATGTGGCGCCCCACCGTCGCCACGCCCGCCCCCGGCGCCGTGCCCAAGCCGGAGGACCTGGTCATCTGCATGAAGCATCCGCCGATGCCACCGCAGTTCATGGCCGAAGGTTCGGACAAGGTCACCATCAACGGCCAGCCCGCCGTACGCAGCGGCGACCGCAGCACCTGCGATGCAACGGTGGTGTCGTCCGGGCTGATTTCACCCAACGTGACCATTGGCGGCGGTTCGGTGGTGGTGCGCGAGATCCGCAGCGGCAAGACCCCGGGTGTTGGCCTGGCGGTCACAGCCCTGTTGATGCTCAAGGGCGGCAAGGGCAAATTCTTCAGCAAGCTGCCGTGCATGCTGGTGGGCGGCGCGGTGTCCATGGCCGCCAGCAGCGCGGCGAACGCAGCCGCCAACGCGGCCCTGGGCTCATCCAATCCGGTGCACGCCGCCACGGGCGCCAAGGTGCTTGGCGGTGGTGAAGAGCTGGATTTCGTCTTGCCCGGCATCCTGCCGATCGACTGGCAACGCTTCTACAACAGCCGTGACGAGCGTCGCGACAGCCTGTTCGGTGCCGGCTGGAGCGTGACCTATGAGGTACGGGTCGACATCCTGCCCCACCCCGACGGCGGCGAAACCCTGGTCTACACCGACGAACAGGCGCGCCCCATCGATATGGGCTCCATCCCGTTGGGCGGCGCCGTATTCAGTGCCGGCGAAGGCCTGGCGGTGCGC
This sequence comes from Pseudomonas sp. HB05, assembly GCF_016756915.1. NCBI lineage: Bacteria > Pseudomonadati > Pseudomonadota > Gammaproteobacteria > Pseudomonadales > Pseudomonadaceae > Pseudomonas > Pseudomonas sp. HB05. The sequence continues at coordinate 69,820 of NZ_JAESPG010000009.1, read as the reverse complement.
CGCCATACAAGTGGGCAATTGCTGATCGAGAGCGATGACGGCCTGTACCGTTTGTTCGAACCCACGCCGGCCAACCCATCCCACTTGCGCTTGAGCCAACTGGGCGACCGCAACGACAACCGTATCCACCTCGACTATGACGAGGGCGGACGCCTGGTGCGGCTGCGCGACACCTTCGATCTGGTGCAGGTCGAGCTGATTCGAGAAGGCGAACGCGTCAGCCAGATTCAACGGCTCTACCCTGATCAATCGCGGGAAGTGCTGGTCAGCTACGCCTACGACGCATCGGGCAATCTCGCCGAAGTACGCGACGCTGGCAACCAGATGCAACGGCGCTTCAGCTATGACGCTGGACGGCGGATGGTCGAGCACCAACTGCCCACCGGCCTGCGCTGCTTCTACGAATGGGCCTTGATCGATGACCAGGAATGGCGCGTGGTCCGGCACTGGACTGATGAGGGTGATGCCTACCAGTTCGACTATGACTTGCAAGCCGGCATCACCCGCATCAGCGATAGCCTGCAACGCACCAGCATCCGTCACTGGAACAGCCAGCACCAGATCATCCGGTTCAGCGACAACCTCGGCCAGACGTGGCTGTTCGAATGGAACGATGAGCGCCAGTTGCTCAGTGCTACCGATCCGCAAGGCGGCCAGTACTCATTCAGCTACGACGACGCCGGCAACCTGATCAGCGAAACCGACCCGTTGGGCCGCAGCGAGTCCACCCTCTGGCTCGGACATTGGGCCCTGCCGCTGGTGGACACTGATGCCGCCGGCAATAGCTGGACGTACCGCTACGATCAACGCGGCAACTGCACGGCGGAGACCGACCCGCTGGGCCATCGCACCCGCTACCGCTACGACGCCCACGGCCAGGTGGTAGAAATCATCGATGCCACCGGCAAAAGCAAGAAGCTGCGCTGGAACCCGTTCGGCCAACTGGTCGAACACGTCGATTGCTCGGGTTACCCGACACGCTTCAGTTATGACGCGCGCGGTTACCTGCAAACCATCACCGACGCCCTCGGCGAGCGCACCCAATTCAGCTACGACGCCCAAGGCCGGCTGCTGAGCAGCCAATTACCGGACGGCCGCACCGAGCATTATCAGCGCGACAGCGCCGGCCAGCTCACCGGCTACACCGACCCGGCCGGACACACCACGCACTACCAGCACAACCGCCGCGGCCAGGTCCGCCAACGCACCGATGCCCAGGGCCGGCAGGTGCAATTTGCCTACGACAGCTTTGGCCGGCTGCAAGCGCTGACCAACGAGAATGGCGAGAGCTACCGGTTTGCCTGGGACGCTGGGGATCGGTTGAGCGAGCAACAAGACCTGGATGGCAGCGCCAAACGCTACGACTACGACCGCCTCGACAACGTCGCGGCAGTGACGGCGATGCCTGCACCGTACGGCACGGGCCTGGCGCTCATTCCCGAAATACCGCCGGCGCCCATCGTCCATTGCCTGGAACGCGATGCCGTGGGCCGCCTGATCGCCAAAGTCACCGACGACGGCCGCACCGAATACCGCTACGACCCGCTGGACCAACTCACCGCCGTCACCTTCACCGACCTGCAAGGCAACGCGCAAACCCTGAGCTTTACCTACGACGCCCTCGGCCAGTTGCTCGCCGAAAACGGCGCCGCCGGCAGCCTGCAACACCACTACGACGAACTCGGCAACCTGATCCAGACCCAACTGCCCGATGGCCGCTGGGTCAACCGCCTGTACTACGGCAGCGGCCACCTGCACCAGATCAACCTCGACGGCCAGGTCATCAGCGACTTCGAACGCGACCGCCTGCACCGCGAAGTGCTACGCACCCAAGGCCAGATCAGCACCCGCAGCGAATACGACCGCAGCGGCCGCCTGCGCACGCGACAACGCCGCCACAGCGGCCAACCCTCGCTGCTGCCGGCGGCGGTACAAAAACACTTCGAGTACGACCCCGCCGACAACCTCATCGGCAAGCTCGACCAGCAACCCGCCGCGCAACAGCGCCAATTGCTGCACTACGACGCCACCGGCCGCATCATCGCCAGCCAGGACAGCCTGCACGGCCAGCGCGAAACCTTCAGCTACGACGCCGCCGCCAACCTGCTGGACGGCCCCACCCCAGGCGCCGGACTGGTGGTGCACAACAAACTGCTGACCTACCAGGACAAGCGCTACCGCTACGACGCCTTTGGCCGGATGATCGAAAAGCGCAGCGCCAAACGCGGCGTGCAGCGCTTCGCCTACGACGCCGAAAGCCGCTTGATCGAAGTGCGCAACGACGACGGCAGCGTGGTAAACATGGCCTACGACCCGCTCGGCCGGCGCATCGCCAAGACCGAGCAGGACAACAAAGGTTACCCGCTGGGTGAAACCCGCTTCACCTGGGACGGCCTTCGCCTGTTGCAGGAACACCGCCACCAGCAAACCAGCCTGTACCTCTACGAAGACGAAGGCTACGAACCCCTGGCCCGCGTCGACGGCAGCGGCCCGCTGCAAAAGATCCGCTACTACCACAACGACCTCAACGGCCTGCCGGAACAACTCACCGAAGCCGACGGACACAACGTTTGGCAGGCTGCGTATCGGGTATGGGGCAACACGCTGGAAGAGGTGCGCGAGCCGTACTACATCGAAGAGCAGAATTTGCGGTTCCAGGGGCAATACCTGGATCGGGAAACGGGGCTGCATTTTAATACGTTCAGGTTTTATGATCCGGATGTGGGGCGGTTTACTACGCCGGATCCGATTGGCTTGGCAGGTGGGTTCAACCTCTATCAATACGCACCGAATCCTATTGGGTGGGTGGATCCGTGGGGTTGGGAAGTTTGTCGACTCAGCGCCTCACAGAAGAGAGCGATGGGGCCTGCGCCTAAGGGTATGGTGAAGCCGCATTACCATCATATCGTCCGCGAAAAAGCTCCGAAAAGCTGGAGAGCGCAAAATCGAAAATACATTACCGACTCGCAAAAAATTCTGACCAAACACAAAATCGGCCTGAACGACGATCCGCGCAACTTCACTTGGGCCCAAAATGGTGGGGGAAATCACTCGGTAGCCAGCGCGAAAAAAGTTTATGAAATTCTTCAGAAAGCGGACATCGGTGGGACGGCCAGTGTCGAAAACGCATTGAAAAAAATGGGTGATCAAATGGCAAAAGGAATTTTTTAAATGACCAACCCAGAAGAAATTTATGAAAAGAACATCAAGGCTTTATCCGCCATTCATGCCGACATCGCCTCGGGAAATGAAGCCTCGCTAAAAAAGCGCCTGGAGGAAAATCCCGCTCTATTGCATCTACCCCTGTATGGCCTTGAGGGGCAGGAGACGTTGCTGCACATGGCTGCCGAACAGGGTCAAACCGAAGTTTGCCGCTTATTGGTGGCTTTAGGTATTGCACTGGACCAGCCTGCCCCGAGTTCTGGTAATAGCACCCCCCTTGCCGCCGCCGCCGGCAACGGACATCTACAAACATGCCAATGGTTTCTGGAGGCAGGTGCCTTGGTGGACGGTTGGCCTGACAGCATAACCACCCCGCTGATTGACGCGATCACCTCCGGGCACCAGCACATCGTCAATCTTCTTATAGAACACCATGCCGACATCAATCGACTGCACACCCGGCTGAATAACGCGCCGTTGGACATCGCCAATACGTGGGGATTTACAGACATTGCGGCCGTCTTAAGAAAAGCCGGGGCGGTCAGTATCATGGACGTTATTGAGAACCCGGCCGAAGAATTCGGCGGACCTATAGCCACTTTCGTGCACAACACAGCAGGTTGGGTTTTACCCGCGCAGCTAAGTCCCTTCAGTAATGAAGCGGGGCTGGAGCTGCGTATCAGCTGCATCGAGGGTAAGAACAAGTTCAAGTTACTCTTCACCATCGGACTTTTTGCCAAAAGCCCTCATACCGAATTATTCGTATGTTTGCCCGGTGACTGGCCTCTCACGCAGCAAGGTTTTCCCCCGCACAGTCCTTGGGTTTTCCCGGTTGAGTTGCTGTCCCTGCTCGCTCGCCACACGTTCGATAACGGCCCCTTGTCGGAAGGCCAGATCATTTCAAAAATAGATAAAGACTTCGCCCAGCTCAGCTGGCCGAGCGATACCGACGCGCTGTTGGTCGTGGACAAAATTTGGAACACCACCGAAGAACCCGTGGATGAACACCATGAGGACTCGGTAAAGCTCTACGTTCTGGTTCCCTTCAAGCTGCCGAAGAAAGGGCTGCCTGAGGGTGACGCTTTAGCCTCGCTCTTGGAAAAAAAACGAAAGGCGAGCTGGAAAAGTATCGCGTTGACTTCTCCGCTACAAAGTTAACGCGTAGAGGATGAATCTCCGGAGGGCAGTGATGCTTGAAAATAAATTTCCAGACCCTGAAACGGCCGTTACCTCGATGGACCTGGATCGTTTGGAATCTATCATTGGCAAGCGTCTACCGGCTCCCTTTCGGAGCCATTACCTCAAGTACAACGGTGGCGTACCGGAGCGCACCTACTGGCTCGGCGACGATTTCGACGAGCCATTGGAAGTGGCTGCCTTCAAGCCAATTGCTGGTAGTGATTCCACGGTGTTATCCACCTACCAGCTAATGCTAAAGAAACAGCTACTTCCTGCGAATTTATTACCTTTCGCAAATGACTGGGGTGGCAACTTCTTTTGCCTGAACCTTGATACCGAAGCCGTTAGCTATTTCACAACTGATAGCTTTGATAGCGGCCGGAGCCCTGAAGAGAACCAGACTCACTCCGAGAGACCTGTTTGTTCCAATTTCCTCCGTTTCGTCCAAGGCCTGATCCATGAAGATGACCTGGACGAGGAAGAATGAGCCAATACCACAACGTTTGATCCAAAACGGAAAGTCCCGTGGCGAGGGGGCTTGCTCTCGCTGGGCGGCGAAGCCACCCCCATCCAATCTCTGCCAACGCCATACCCTGTCTATAGTCAATTGATCCAGGTCATGACTTGTTACATCCGCTACACCATTCGGCCCATACACCCAACGCGACCAAAGGTCGCACCCTTGACCTAGAGCGACAGGCGTATCATTGCGCCACTGCAACACCCTTTCTGACCGTAGCCGGCACGTACTGGCCTCGGCGTTTTTCCACTGCCGTGGGATGCATTTGATGAGCAACCAGATTCCGGTACATGACGTTACCCCGCCTGCCAAGGACGCCAACAAAAGCGTCGACCTGTATGCCTCTCGGGAAAAAATCTACACCCGCGCCTTCACGGGCCTGTTCCGCAACCTGCGAATGGTTGGCGGAGCCTTCCTGTTCCTGCTGTATTTCGGCACGGTCTGGTTGAATTGGGGCGGTCACCAGGCTGTCTGGTGGAACCTGCCGGAACGCAAATTCTTTATTTTCGGCGCCACCTTCTGGCCCCAGGATTTCATCCTGCTGTCAGGGATGTTGATCATCGCCGCCTTCGGCCTGTTTTTCATCACGGTGTATGCCGGTCGGGTCTGGTGCGGCTACACCTGCCCGCAAAGCGTCTGGACCTGGATCTACATGTGGTGCGAAAAGGTCACCGAGGGTGACCGCAACCAGCGCATCAAGCTCGACAAGGCGCCCATGAGCGCCAACAAATTTTTGCGCAAATTCGCCAAGCACAGCCTCTGGCTGCTGATCGGTTTCGTCACCGGCATGACCTTCGTCGGCTATTTCACGCCGATCCGCGAGCTGGTCTTCGAGTTCTTTACCGGCCAGGCCGATGGCTGGTCGTATTTCTGGGTCGGTTTCTTCACCCTCGCCACCTACGGCAATGCCGGCTGGCTGCGTGAACAAGTGTGCATCTACATGTGCCCTTACGCCCGCTTCCAGAGCGTGATGTTCGACAAGGACACCCTGATCGTTTCCTATGACCCACGTCGCGGTGAAAGCCGTGGCCCGCGCAAGAAAGGTATCGACTACAAGGCCCTGGGCCTCGGCGACTGTATCGACTGCACGATGTGCGTCCAGGTCTGCCCCACCGGCATCGACATCCGCGACGGCTTGCAGATCGAATGCATCGGTTGTGCAGCCTGTATCGATGCCTGCGACAACATCATGGACAAGATGGACTATCCGCGTGGCCTGATCAGCTACACCACCGAACACAACCTTTCGGGGCAGAAAACCCATAAACTGCGCCCGCGCCTGATCGGTTATGCCTTGGTGCTGCTGGCGATGATCAGCCTGCTGGTCACGGCGTTCTTCATGCGTTCGCTGGTGGGTTTCGACGTCAGCAAGGACCGCGTGCTGTATCGAGAAAACGCCGAAGGCCGGATCGAGAACGTCTACAGCCTGAAGATCATGAACAAGGACCAACGCGACCATACGTACGTGTTGGAAGCCGCCGGCTTGCCTGATCTCAAGCTGCAAGGCCGTCGCGAAATCAAGGTTGCCGCAGGCGAGATCTACAGCCAGCCGGTTGAACTGTCCAGCGCACCGGAACAACTGCCGTCGAGCACCAACGAGGTGACGTTCATCCTCAAGGATGCCGATGACGACAGCGTCCATGTTGAAGCCAAGAGCCGGTTCATCGGCCCACAGACTCGTTGAGAGAAATGCCCATGCCTGCAGCAACCGCCACCAGCCCTTGGTACAAGCACCTCTGGCCGTGGATCATCATCGGGATCCTCGCCTGCTCGGTAACGCTGAGCCTGACCATGGTGACCATTGCGGTGAAGAATCCGGACAACTTGGTCAACGACAACTATTACGAGGCTGGCAAAGGCATCAATCGCTCGCTGGAGCGCGAACTGCTGGCCCAGACCCTGCAATTGCATGCCAATGTGCAATTGGACGACCTTACCGGTGAAGTCAACCTGCGCCTGAACGGCAACAGCCGGCCCCAGACCGTGGAACTGAGCCTGATCTCGCCGACGCAGCCGGAGAAGGACCGCAAGATTGTCCTGACCCGCAACGACAGCGAACCGGGGCGCTATGTTGGCCAGTTGGCGGACAAGATCGAAGGTCGGCGCTTTGTCGAATTGCTCGGTGTGGAGAACGACAAGACCTGGCGGCTGTTCGAAGAAGAGCAGGTCAATCACAACCAGGACATCCTGCTGGGCGATGAGCCGCTGCAAGGCGCTGAAGACCTGAAGAAATAAGCTGCTTTTGTGGCGAGGGAGCTTGCTCCCGCTGGGTCGCGAAGCGGCCCTGTTTTTGATCCGACATTCCTCGGGCATATTACGTATTGAAACACGACTGCTGCGCAGCCGAGCGGGAGCAAGCTCCCTCGCCACAAAAGGCCTTCACCCGACAACCATGACCACCCCACAACCCTGCTACCACTGCGCCCTGCCCGTCCCTCCCGGCAGCCGCTTCACCGCCGTTGTCCTCGGCGAGACCCGCGAGCTGTGCTGCCCGGGCTGCCAGGCGGTAGCCGAGGCGATCGTCGCCGGCGGGTTGGAAAGTTACTACCTACATCGCAGTGAAGCGTCGGCCAACCCCGAGACCTTGCCCGTCCAGTTGACCGATGAGCTGGCACTGTACGATCGCCAGGACGTGCAGCAATCGTTCGTCCGCCATGAAGGCGACCTGTCCGAGACCACCCTGCTCATGGAAGGCATCAGTTGCGCGGCCTGCGGCTGGCTGATCGAAAAACACCTGCGCACCTTGCCGGCCGTGGCCGAGGCGCGGCTGAACCTGTCCAACCATCGCCTGCACGTCCGCTGGGCCGATGCTCAATTGCCGCTGAGCACATTGCTCGCCGAACTGCGCCAGATCGGCTACGCCGCGCACCCCTACCAGGCCGATCAGGCCAGCGAACAGCTCGCTGCGCAGAACCGCCTGGCCCTGCGCCAATTAGGGGTGGCGGGGTTGTTGTGGTTCCAGGCGATGATGGCGACCATGGCCACCTGGCCGGAATTCAACATCGACCTGAGCCCTGAGATGCACACCATCCTGCGCTGGGTCGCGCTGTTCCTGACGACGCCGATCGTGTTCTACAGCTGCGCACCGTTTTTCAAAGGCGCCATGCGCGACCTGCGCACCCGCCACCTGACCATGGACGTTTCGGTGTCCCTGGCCATTGGCAGTGCCTACATCGCCGGAATCTGGACGTCCATCACCGGCGCCGGCGAGTTGTACTTCGATGCCGTCGGCATGTTCGCCCTGTTCCTGCTGGCCGGCCGCTACCTTGAACGGCGGGCCCGGGAACGCACCGCTGCCGCCACCGCGCAATTGGTCAACCTGCTGCCCGCCTCGTGCCTGCGCCTGGATGATCACGGCCAGAGCGAGCGCATCCTGCTCAGCGAACTGCGCACCGGCGACCGGGTATTGGTCCAGCCCGGCGCGATCCTGCCGGCCGACGGCCGGATTCTCGACGGCCAGTCCAGCGTCGATGAATCGCTGCTGACCGGCGAATACTTGCCACAACCCCGCCAGGCCGGCGACGCGGTCACTGCGGGTACGCTGAATGTCGACGGCGCCCTGACCGTCGAAGTGCAAGCGCTGGGCCATGACACCCGGCTGTCAGCCATCGTGCGGCTGCTGGAACGGGCCCAGGCCGAAAAGCCACGACTGGCGGAAATCGCCGACCGCGCAGCCCAATGGTTCCTGCTGTTTTCCTTGATTGCCGCAGTCGCCATCGGCCTGCTGTGGTGGTACCTGGACGCATCCCGCGCCTTCTGGATCGTCTTGGCAATGCTGGTCGCCACCTGCCCTTGCGCGCTCTCGCTGGCGACGCCGACTGCCCTGACCGCCGCCACTGGGACCTTGCACAAACTCGGACTGCTGTTGACCCGAGGTCATGTGCTGGAGGGCCTGAACCAGATCGACACGGTGATTTTCGACAAGACCGGGACCCTGACCGAAGGCCGCCTGGCGTTGCGCGCCATTCGACCGCTCGCCGCACTCGACAGCGACCAGTGCCTGGCCTTGGCCGCGGCGTTGGAAAATCGCTCGGAACATCCTATTGCCCGTGCCTTCGGTCGCGCCCCGCTGGCCGCCGAGCACGTCCAAAGCTTCCCGGGCCTGGGCCTGGAGGGTTCAGTGGGCGAGCAGCGACTGCGCATCGGCCATCCAGTGTTCGTCTGCGAACCGAGTGGCGCCGCGGTACCGTTGATGCCGGACGAACCCGGGCAATGGCTGCTGTTGGGGGATGATGTCGGACCCCTGGCCTGGTTTATCCTCGACGATCGTTTGCGCACGGATGCCCCGGCGCTGCTGGCCGCCTGCAAGGCGCGGGGCTGGCGGACACTGCTGCTGTCCGGCGACAGCTCGCCGATGGTTGCCAGCGTCGCCGCCGAACTGGGCATCGATGAAGCCCGCGGCGGCTTGCGTCCGGACGACAAGCTGGCAGTGCTCCAACAATTGCATCAGCAAGGCCGCAAGGTGCTGATGCTCGGCGATGGCGTGAACGACGTGCCGGTATTGGCGGCGGCGGACATCAGCGTCGCCATGGGTTCGGCCACCGACCTGGCCAAGACCAGCGCCGACGCGGTGCTGCTGTCCAATCGCCTGGATGCCTTGATCCATGCCTTCAGCCTGGCCCGGCGCACCCGTCGGGTGATCATCGAGAACCTGGTCTGGGCAGGGCTGTACAATGGGCTCATGTTGCCGTTCGCCGCCCTCGGCTGGATCACGCCGGTGTGGGCCGCGGTCGGCATGTCCATCAGTTCGCTGACCGTGGTGCTGAATGCGCTGAGGCTGACCCGTCAACCGCAGGCGCTCGACGCCACACCCGATACCCGCCCGCTGCCGGCCTGAGCCGCGCGGGCATGGAGTTCCGACATGCCAGCTCTCTACGTAATGATCCCGGCCGCGCTGCTGATCGTGGCCATCGCCGTGTACATTTTTTTCTGGGCCGTGGACAGCGGACAGTACGACGACCTTGACGGTCCGGCCCACAGCATCCTGTTCGACGACCAGGACCCGAACCACAAGGCGGCGGTGGACGAAGCCAGCGGCGAGGTCCAGAAACCGGACGACAAGGCGCCGCCCCATGCTTGACCTGGCACCGCTGCTGGTTTCAGCCGTCATCCTGGGTCTATTGGGCGGCGGCCATTGCCTGGGCATGTGTGGCGGCCTGATGGGCGCCCTCACCCTGGCGATTCCCAAGGACCAACGCAGCCGCCGCTTTCGGCTGTTGCTGGCGTACAACCTCGGACGGATCCTGAGCTACGCCACCGCTGGCTTGCTGATCGGCCTGGCCGGCTGGGCCGTCGCCAACAGCCCGGCGGCGATGATCATGCGCGTGCTGGCCGGTTTGCTGCTGATCGCCATGGGCCTGTACCTCGCCGGATGGTGGAGCGGCCTGACCCGCATCGAAAGTATCGGTCGTGGTTTGTGGCGACATATCCAGCCTGTCGCCAACCGCTTGCTGCCAGTGTCGAGCGTGCCTCGGGCCTTGCTGCTCGGCGCATTATGGGGCTGGTTGCCGTGCGGATTGGTCTACAGCACCCTGCTGTGGTCCGCCAGCCAGGGCAATGCGCTGGACAGTGCGCTGTTGATGCTCGCCTTCGGCCTCGGCACCTGGCCGGTGCTGCTCGCCACCGGCCTGGCGGCCGAGCGCGTCACCGCGCTGCTGCGCAAACGCAGCGTACGCATGGCCGGGGGATTGTTGGTGATTGTCTTCGGTATCTGGACGCTGCCAGGGCCGCATCAGCATTGGCTCATGGGGCACTGAGCGAATCGCCATCTTCGCCAGCCATTCAGAGAGAATGAACTCAACCACCGCAACAGCCCCCGTGGCGAGGGAGCTTGCTCCCGCTGGCCTGCAAAGCAGGCCCCTACGATCTTCAGGCAGAACGCATCTAGCTGATATTGCGTCTGCTGCGCAGCCGAGCGGGAGCAAGCTCCCTCGCCACGGGTCTTGAGTGGTCTGGACAGACGTCGCCCCTCGACGACTGCTGATGCGCCGTTGACGCAAATCAACACCCCCCTCCCCACGCCCCCATAGACTCCCGACCATGCCAGCCTATCCGGGGAACGCCCGCATGCTCGACGCCATTCGTTGGGACTCAGACCTGATCCGCCGCTACGACCTGGCGGGACCACGCTACACCTCGTACCCGACCGCGGCACAGTTCGGCAGCCAGGTGAGCTCGTTCGACCTGCTTCACGCCCTGCGCGATAGCCGCAAGGCGCTCAAGCCGCTATCGCTGTATGTGCACGTGCCGTTTTGCGCGAACATCTGCTACTACTGCGCCTGCAACAAGGTCATCACCAAGGACCGCGGTCGCGCCCATGCCTACCTGCAACGCCTGGAGCAGGAAATCCAGCTGATCGGCTGCCATCTCGACCCCGCCCAGCGCGTCGAACAACTGCATTTGGGCGGTGGCACCCCGACGTTCCTCAGTCACGACGAGCTGCGCCAGTTGATGGCCAAGCTGCGCCAGCACTTGAACCTGATGGACGACGATTCCGGCGACTACAGCATCGAGATCGACCCTCGCGAAGCCGACTGGTCGACCATGGGCCTGTTGCGGGAATTGGGTTTCAACCGGGTCAGCGTCGGCCTGCAAGACCTCGACCCGGCCGTCCAGCGCGCCGTCAATCGCCTGCAAAGCCTGGAAGAAACCCGTGCCGTGATCGAAGCGGCGCGGACCTTGCAGTTTCGCTCGATCAACATCGACCTCATCTACGGCCTGCCCAAGCAGACCCCGGACAATTTCGCGCGCACCGTCGAGGAAGTCATCAACCTGCAACCGGACCGCCTCTCGGTGTTCAATTACGCCCACCTGCCGGAACGCTTCATGCCCCAGCGGCGCATCAACAGCCTGGACCTGCCAAACCCCGAGCAGAAACTCGCCATGCTGCAAGGCACCGTTGAACAACTGACCACCGCCGGATACCGCTACATCGGCATGGACCACTTTGCCCTGCCCGACGACGAACTGGCGATCGCTCAGGAAGAGGCGACATTGCAGCGTAACTTCCAGGGCTACACCACCCATGGCCACTGCGATCTGATCGGCCTAGGGGTGTCGGCCATCAGCCAGGTCGGCGACCTGTACTGCCAAAACAGCAGCGACCTGAACCATTACCAGAACACATTGGCCGATGGGCAACTGGCAACCAGTCGCGGGCTGGTGTGCAACGCCGACGACCGAGCGCGTCGAGCGGTGATCCAGCAACTGATCTGCCACTTCATCCTGGCGTTCGCCGAAATCGAGCAACGCTTCAACATCGATTTCCGTGACTATTTTGCGTCGTCATGGCCGCAGTTGCAGGTCATGGCCGACGATGGCCTGATCGAATTGACGGACACGCATCTCCAGGTCTTGCCTGCCGGGCGCCTGCTGGTGCGCTCGATCTGCATGGTGTTCGATGCCTATCTGGAGCAGCAAAACCGGCAGCGTTTTTCCCGAGTCATCTGAGCGCGACAATTTGACGGTAACGCTGCACTGGCCGGAGTGTGTGCGCTGGGTTACCCTTACGTCTAATGTGTGTTTTTCCCACAAGGATTTAAGAAATGTCCGAGCCAGTCAAATCGCGCGCTCATAACCAGGCTCATTGCAAGGATTGCAGCCTGGCCCCTCTCTGTCTGCCACTTTCGCTGAATCTGGAGGACATGGACGCGCTGGACGACATCGTCAAGCGGGGACGTCCCTTGAAAAAAGGCGAGTTCCTGTTCCGCCAGGGCGATGCCTTCGACTCGGTCTACGCCGTGCGCTCGGGCGCCCTGAAGACGTTCAACCTGAGCGACGGTGGCGAAGAACAGCTCACCGGGTTCCACCTGCCCAGTGAACTGGTGGGCCTGTCCGGCATGGACACCGAAAGCCATCCGGTCTCGGCCCAGGCGCTGGAAACCACTTCCGTGTGCGAAATCCCCTTCGATCGCCTGGATGAACTGGCCATACAGCTGCCGCAGCTGCGCCGCCAGTTGATGCGGGTGATGAGCCGGGAGATCCGCGACGACCAGCAAATGATGCTGTTGCTCTCGAAGAAGACCGCCGATGAGCGCATTGCGACGTTCCTGGTCAACCTCTCGGCGCGCTTCCGTGCCCGTGGGTTTTCGGCCAATCAGTTTCGCTTGAGCATGTCGCGCAACGAAATCGGCAACTACCTGGGCCTGGCGGTGGAAACCGTGTCCCGGGTGTTTACCCGGTTCCAGCAGAATGAATTGATTGCCGCCGAGGGCAAGGAGATCCATATCCTTGATCCGATCCAGCTCTGCGCTTTGGCTGGCGGCTCGGTCGACGGCTGATGCGCTTGCGCGGCTGAGGCTTTCGCCTCGCCGCGCTATACTGCCGCGTTTGCAGCCAGCCAGGACACCTCGACGATGGTCTTCGACTCCTTCGACATCAAATCCCTGATCCGCCCCGTGATCGATTTCCCCAAGCCAGGCGTGATCTTTCGCGATATCACACCGTTGTTCCAGTCACCCACGGCCCTGCGGCTGGTCATGGACAGTTTCGCCCACCGTTATGTCGAGGCCGAGTTCACGCACATCGGCGCGATGGATGCACGCGGCTTCCTGATTGGCTCGATCCTCGCCTATCAGTTGAACAAGCCTCTGGTGCTGTTTCGCAAGCAAGGCAAACTGCCGGCCGACGTATTGGCCGAGGGTTACCAGACCGAGTACGGCGAAGCCTTCCTGGAAGTCCACGCGGACAGCCTGTGCGAAGGGGATTCGGTGGTGATGTTCGATGACCTGATCGCCACGGGCGGCACGTTGATCGCCGCCGCCAACCTGATCCGCCGCATGGGTGCGAAGGTCCACGAAGCGGCCGCGATCATTGATCTGCCGGAGCTGCTCGGGTCCCAGCGCCTGGAAGACATGGGCATCCCGACGTTCTGCCTGACGCAGTTTTCGCTCAGCGAAAAATAACCTCCAAACAACGAACAACCCTGTGGGAGCGAGCTTGCTTGCGATGGCGGTGGATCAGTTGATACTTATACTGGCTGACACACCGCTATCGCGAGCAAGCTCGCTCCCACAGGGGGTTGTGTGGGGGTTATAAGGCGATCGGCTTACGCCCCGCAAACGAATGCGCCAGCGTCCCGCCGTCCACCAGCTCAAGCTCCCCACCCAGCGGCACGCCGTGGGCGATGCGAGAGGCCACCAGGCCTTTATTGCTCAGCAACTGGGCGATGTAATGGGCGGTAGCTTCGCCTTCGACCGTCGGGTTGGTGGCGAGGATGACTTCGGTAAACGTGCCCGCCTCCTCGATCCGCGCCATCAACTGCGGGATGCCGATGGCCTCAGGCCCCAGGCCGTCGAGGGGTGACAAGTGCCCCTTGAGCACAAAATAACGGCCGCGAAAACCGGTTTGCTCCACCGCATAGACATCCATCGGCCCCTCGACCACGCAAAGCAGGCTGTCGTCCCGGCGCGGATCGGCACATTGCGGGCACAGGTCGTCCTCCGTCAGGGTGCGACACTGGCGGCAGTGCCCCACACCTTCCATGGCCTGGCTCAAGGCCTGGGCCAGGCGCGAGCCGCCGCTGCGATCACGCTCGAGCAATTGCAACGCCATGCGCTGGGCGGTTTTCTGACCCACGCCCGGCAAGGTTCGCAGGGCATCAATCAGTTGGCGGATCAAAGGGCTGAAGCTCATTGAGGAAACGTCCGACATAACAACGAGACGCGGTTTATACCCGCGCCTCCGATTAGCGTCAAATACTCAATCGCGCGCCACCCGCACGACCAGCTTGCCGAAATTGCGCCCTTCCAGCAGGCCGATGAACGCCTGTGGTGCATTCTCCAGTCCGTCGACGACGTCTTCGCGGAACTTGACCCGGCCGTCACGCACCCAGGGCGCCATGGCGCTGATGAATTCCGGCTGGCGGTCACCGTAGTCATCGAACACGATGAAACCCTGGATGCGCACGCGTTTGGTCAACAGGGTGCGCTGTAGCTGCGGCAGGCGATCCGGACCACTTGGCGGCTGATGATCATTGTAGGACGCGATCAAACCGCAAAGCGGGATGCGCGCCTTGGCGTTGAGCAATGGCAGCACTGCCTCAAAAACCTTTCCGCCGACGTTTTCGTAATAGATATCAATGCCCTTGTCGCAGGCCCGAGCCAGCTCTTCGGCAAAATTCGCGCTCTTGTGGTCGATGCAGGCGTCGAACCCCAGCTCATCGACCACGTATTTGCATTTTTCACCGCCACCGGCCACGCCCACCACCCGCAGGCCCTTGATCTTTGCCACTTGGCCGACCACTGAGCCCACCGCGCCGGAGGCCGCCGCCACGACCAGGGTTTCTCCCGCCTTGGGTTGGCCAATGTCCATCAACCCCATGTAGGCGGTCATGCCGGGCATGCCCAAAACACCCAGCGCCATCGAAGGGCTGGGCAATCCTGAAGGGATTGGAATGACATTGCGCCCATCGCTGATGCAGTGGCTTTGCCAACCCGTGGCGCCCACCACCAGATCACCCTCCTGGAATTTCGGGTGCATCGAACGCTCCACGCGACTGACAGCGCCACCGGTCATCACTTCGTCGATTTGTACCGGGGCCGCGTAGGACGGTGCGTCACTCATGCGCCCGCGCATATAGGGGTCCAGGGACAGGAACAGCGTCTTGAGCAGGATCTGCCCTTCGGCCAGATCCGGCAGCGTCATGTGTTCAAGGCGAAAATTTTCAGCGGTTGGCGCGCCGGTGGGGCGCGAGGCCAGGACGATGCGCTGGTTGGAAATCGATGACATGGGGCGTCTCCTTGTTCGTTGAGCGGACACGTATAGGGAGCAGACCATTGCCGAGGGGGCGGCGTTCGATGTTTGTTCGGTTGGACCGCAGTGGCCGCATCGTCGGAACGCCGCCCGGAGCAAGCTCGCTCCCACAGGGTTCATGGGTGAACACACATCTTGTATTCATCACAATCTACTGTGGGAGCGAGCTTGCTCCGGGCGGCGTTCCGACGATAGCGATCTGGCATCCACTGCTATCTCTGAAGCAGAAACAAAAATGCCAGGCGCGATGCCTGGCATTGTGTGTAGCCCATCCCGACCGGGATGGCGAATCAGAACGGCAGTTTCATGCCCGGCGGCAATTGCATGCCCGCGGTCATGCCGGACATCTTGTCCTGGCTGTTGGCTTCGATCTTGCGCACCGCGTCGTTGACGGCAGCGGCGAACAGGGCTTCGAGCATTTCCTTGTCGTCTTCGCTCAGGCCTTCGACCACGCTTGGGTCGATGCTGACGCGCTTGATGTCATGGCGACCGGTCATGACCACGGTCACCATGTCGCCACCGGACTTGCCGGTGACTTCGGCGTTGGCCAACTCTTCCTGCATCTTGGCCATTTTTTCCTGCATCTGCTGCGCCTGCTTCATCAGGCCGGCCATGCCACCTTTCATCATGGGAATCACCTCGAAAGTACTTGGATAAACAACGCGCCCGGCCTGCACGGCCCGGCGCCTTCAGTTATGAGCCCTGGGGGACCGGGGCCTCGACAGGTTCGATAGTATCGTGACGGACCACGGCGCCGAACTGTTGCATCATCTGCTGGATGAACGGATCGTTGTGGATCGAATCCTCGGCTTCACGCTGCCGGTCGGCACGGCGCCGGGACGCGGCCTGGGCCGGCGTCTCCTGCTCGGGCTTGATCAGCTCGATGGTCAACGTCAGGGTGCGCTGATGGTACTGGTTCAGCGCATCGTTGAGGCGACGCTGCTGGGTCGCGTTGAACAGCGCGCTGTGGGCCGGATCCAGGTGCAGCAACCAATGGTCGCCCTCCACCGAGATCAGCGTGCAGTTGGCGGCGATGCTGCCGGTCATGCCGCTGATCTGCAGCTTCGGGAACAGCTCCAGCCATTGCAGGGCCAATCCGGTGGCCGGCATCGCCGCCGGTTCCGGCTCGGGCTCCGGGGCCGGCTCGGCGGCATGTTCGCTGGCCAGGTCGTCCAGGTAGCTGTAGGCCGAATCCATGTCCGGTTCGATGTAATCCTCGTCCAGCGGCGGCTCGTCGTCCAGGTCGATGCCCGGCGTGGCGACATCGACGTCGGCCACCGTTGGCTCCGGCATCGGTGCAGCCACCCACTCCGGCGCGTCAGGCACTGCGCTGTCCGGCGTGGGCATGGGCATTGGTGGCAATTCAGGCTGCTCGGCCACGGTTTCCAGCACGGGCTCGACGGCCGGTTGCTGGACAACTTCCGGCTCGACCGGGTCGTTCCATGGCAGGTCGATGACTTCTTCGGCGACGGCCTCGGGAACCGCCTCGACGACCGGTTCGGGCTCCGGCTCAGGCGTGACGACAACAGGTGCCGGTGCCGGCGCCGGAATCGGCTGGGCTACAGGCGCCACCGCCGCCGGAGCAGAAGCCGCTGCCGGCGCAACCACGGGCGCGGCAGCCACTGGCTTGGCGGAATCAGCTGTGGCCTGGCTGATCCCCACTGGCTTTAGCGCTTGTCTCGGCGCATCCGACGTATCGGCGGGCCGGAACGCAAGCATCCGCAGCAAGACCATTTCGAAACCGCCTCGCGGGTCCGGCGCCAGGGGCAGGTCGCGACGGCCGATCAGGCCCATCTGGTAATAGAACTGCACGTCCTCGGCCGGCAGCGCCTGGGCCAGGGCCAGTACGCGATCACGGTCGCCATGACCGTTGTCGACGCCATCAGGCAGGGCCTGGGCGATGGCGACACGGTGCAGCACGTTGAGAATTTCCGAGAGCACGCCATTCCAGTCCGGTCCCTGCTCGGCCAGGTGACGCACCGCTTCCAGCAGCGCCTTGGCGTCGCCTTCGATCAATGCGTGCAAGACGTCATAGACCTGGCCGTGATCAAGCGTGCCAAGCATGGCCCGCACATCGGCGGCCATGACCTTGCCTTCTCCGAACGCGATGGCCTGGTCGGTCAGGCTCATGGCGTCGCGCATCGAACCATCGGCGGCGCGGCCTAACAGCCACAGCGCGTCGTCTTCGAACGGCACGTTCTCGACGCCCAGCACGTGGGTCAAATGCTCGACGACGCGTTCCGGCGTCATGTTCTTGAGGGAGAACTGCAAGCACCGCGACAGAATCGTTGCAGGGAGTTTCTGCGGATCGGTGGTCGCCAGGATGAACTTGACGTAGGGCGGCGGTTCTTCGAGGGTCTTGAGCAGCGCATTGAAGGAATGGCTGGAGAGCATGTGCACTTCGTCGATCAGGTAGACCTTGAAGCGCCCACGGCTCGGCGCGTACTGCACGTTGTCGAGCAGTTCGCGGGTGTCCTCGACCTTGGTGCGGCTGGCGGCGTCGATTTCGATCAGGTCGACAAAACGGCCTTCGTCGATTTCCCGGCAGACCGAACATTCGCCGCAGGGCGACGAGGTGATGCCGGTTTCACAGTTCAGGCACTTGGCGATGATCCGCGCGATGGTGGTCTTGCCCACGCCACGGGTGCCCGTGAACAGATAGGCGTGGTGCAGCCGCTGGCTGTCCAAGGCATTGATCAGAGCCTTGAGCACATGGGTCTGGCCGACCATTTCGCGGAACGAGCGCGGACGCCATTTACGTGCAAGAACCTGATAACTCATCGAAAACCGTCGCAACGAAGGAACATAAGCGGCTAATGCTAGCGGAGCAGGGGCGAAATTGCATCCGGTGTGCTCGTCTAATCTGGCTAAGCTAGGTTGAGCAGCTCGATTGTCGGCACGTTTTTGTATAGTCAGGAGAGTTTATGCGTTCGGCCATGGGGGCTTTGCTGTTGTTGGGAACGGGATGTTTCGCAGAAGAGGTCCCCTTGCGCTTCGCCATTACCGATGGCTGGGCCATGCCCATGGTGCAGATAGAGAGGGGCCGTCCAACCCAGGGCATCCTGCCGGATATCATGACCAGCCTGGCGACCCGAGTGGGCATGCCGGCGCAATTCCACGTGCTTTCCCGCGCGAGACTCGATGGCGCCATGGAGCACGGTGAAATAGACATGCGGTGTTACGTCTCGCCTGATTGGGTGGACCACGAAGCGCCCGACTACCTTTGGAGTGTCCCGCTGTTTTTTCAGCGCGATGTACTGGTCGGCTCGTCCAGCGCTCCGGTGAAAATCAACCCCGCGGCGCTGGCACAGCAATCGATCGGCACCGTGCTCAGCTATAGGTATCCTACCCTTCAGCCTTTGTTCGACAACGGCCATCTCCGGCGGGACGACGCACGCAGCCAGGACCAGGTGCTGGCAAAGCTGCTGGCGGGACGTTATCACTATGCGGTCAGCAATCAATGGGCGTTGGACTGGTTCAACCAACGCCACACCGCTGACCGGCAATTGCACGAAGTCGCGGTCCTCCAGGAACAGCAACTGAGCTGTTACCTGCGCAATGACCCGAACATCCCGGTGCAACGCATTCTGCAAACCTTGCAGGAGATGAAGGCATCCGGGGAAATCGACGCAATCATCCAGCTTTATACCGGCCGCGGTGACGGGTCGCAGGCCAGCGCCGCTTCGCTCTGATCGGCTGGCCGGGCCTGCCATTGGAACGGTGGAATAAACGTCTTGACCCAGCCCGGTATCTGCCTGGCGGGCATCGGTCGGGCGATGAAATAACCCTGGGCCACTTCACAACCCAGGTCCAACAGGAGCTGCCCATGCTCCAGGCTGTCCAATCCCTCCGCGACCACCTGTCGACCAAATGCCCGGGCAAGGCCGATCACCGCTTCGGTCAAGGCCAGGTCGTCCCGGTCATTGAGAATATCGCGCACGAACGTCTTGTCGATCTTGATGGTTTGCGTGCGCAGGTGCTTGAGGTCGTTGAGCGAACAATTCCCCGTACCGAAGCCGCCCAGGGAAAAGCCCACGCCCAAGGCCTGGCACGCCTGGAGGCAAGCGCTGACATGCGCCAGGTTTTCCACGGCCACCGACTCGACGATTTGCAGGTCGAGCATGCGCGGCGACACCGCCGGATGCCGTTCCAGTACCTGCCGCAGCCGCTCGACAAAGTCCGCCCGCTGAAAATGCCGCGCCGAAATATTGATGCTGACCGGCCAGCCCGGTCCCGTCCGTTGCCATTGTTGAAGCTGGGTCAATACCTGTTCCATGACCCATTCGCCGATGTCGACGATCAGATCGGTTTCCTCCACCAACGGCAGGAATTCCCGTGGCGGCACCAGGCCTCGCTGCGGATGCTTCCAGCGCAACAAGGCCTCGAGCCCGACCACCACACCATCGCGCATATTGACCTTTGGCTGAAAATGCAACCGCAACTCATTGTCGGCCAGCGCCTGCCGCACCCGCTCTACGGTCTGGTACGTGGCCCGCACTTCCTTGTCCCTGGAAACGTCGAACAGATGGAAGCGATTGCGACCGCTCTGCTTGGCCACGTACATCGCCTGGTCGGCGTGGCGCAGCAGCGTGTCGGCGTCCTCGTTGTCCCACGGAGACAGCGTGACGCCGATGCTGGCAAAGACGTTGATGGCCTTGCCGTCGATGACATAAGGCATGGAAACCGCGATCAGGACCCGGTTCAAGGCCGCATGCAATTCGTCCATCCCTCGCACATGGCGCAACACCAGGACGAACTCATCCCCGGCCAGCCGCGCCACGACGTCTTCGCCACGCACGATGCTGCGCAGGCGCCTGGCGACTTCCACCAGCAGCCGATCGCCACTGGCATGGCCATACCCGTCGTTGACGGCCTTGAAGCCATCGAGGTCGAGCATGCACACGGCCAAGGGCAGGTTTTCCACCCGGGAAAACGCCAGGGCCTGGTCCAGCAGTTCGGATAAATAGGTGCGATTGGGCAAGCCGGTGAGCACGTCGTGACCGACACGCCATTGCAAGGAATGCAGCAACCGACGCTTCTCGCTGACGTCAAAACGAATCGCCAGATAACGCTTGATCTTCCCTGTCGCTTCGTCGATCACCGGCACCAGGGTGGTATCGACCCAATGCAACGCCCCATCCTTGGCCCGATTACAGATCTCGCCCTTCCAGATCTTGCCCAAGACGATGGTGCGCCACATGGCGCTGAAGAACTCACTGGGATGTTGGCCCGAGTTGAGCACGCGGTGGTCTGCCCCCAGCAACTCATCCCGACCGTAGCCAAACAGGCTGCAGAATTGATCATTGACGTAAGTGATGCGCCCGCTCAAATCGGTTTCGGAAAAGATCGCGGCGGCGTCAACAGCCCTGCGGTACTTCTTATCCATCGAAGCAGTCATCCATGAGTCAGGCTCGTTTGTCGCGCACGGTTGCACCGCCCCCGCAGAGGCGAAAATCAACTAGGCTCAAATACCTTGAGAAAGCTGGAGCATGGACGCTGGCGGTGCGACCTGAAAAGCTCCAGGCCCCGCCCTGTGTCGCTGCAAAAGAAGCGCGAGCCCCGGTCTTTCCTGCACACCGGCTCCTGAAGCAGGTCACTAAAATACCCATGCCAAAGGCCGATTCTACGAAACGCATCACATTTTGCAAAGCAAGGTGATGGAACGAGCGGTTGCCTAATGCGAAGATCTATCGTTAAGTTCTTGATTCTGAATGGGAATTAAGCGATGCGAATTTCAAGTCTGGGTCCGGCCATCAGACGCTACCGCAAAGTAGCGGGGCTCACTCAGGCTGAACTTGGCGAAAAAACCGGTTTCGACCCGAAAACCATCAGCCGCTTCGAAACCGGCGCCTACACTCCGAGCGTCGAAGCCCTGTTCCTGTTTGCCGACGCACTGGACGTCCAGCTCAAGGCATTCTTCGCTGACATGGGCGACGAAGACGAGCAGCGGGCGTACCTGTTCAACATCATTCACAAAGCCACCCCGAAGGACCTTGGGAAGCTGATCGTGGCGGTTGACCAGGCGCTGTCCAAGCCTTGATGCAGTGAAATAGAAGCAGGGGGTGCCAACGGCACGGCTCGGCCTCCTTGTTGGCGCTCGGCTGCCTTGTCCGCGAAAACCAGGGCAGCAGAAAGCACCGATCAGTGTCGATCAGCAAAACAACAAAAAATTTTGAGTTTGACAAACCTTGCGAACGAAGGCCTGGAGCGTTATGGAGGCAACCCCACCAGCCACACCCCGGCACACAATGTTCCCGCTGTGGCTGCTTCCTTCCGGATCTGACCAGGTTCACGGGTAATCGTTGCGGGGGGACCGATGGGGTCACCATAACGACGCCCGCCTGACGGCGAGCCGCGCCATTGTACCTATCTGACAAGAAGTTACAACCGTTCGTGGCGGATTAAAAACTGAAGATGTTCAAGCACTTGCTATGGGATCGCGGTTTGCCTGCGAGGGTGTCGCCACGTTCAGCATGACGTTGGCTGACCGGCCGCTATCGCGAGCAAGCTCGCTCCCACAGGGGTTCTGTGCCCGGACGCCAGAGCTGCGGACAACCGCCAGCCAGTGTGGGAGCGAGCCTGCTCGCGAAAGCGTCGGCACATTCAACGAGGATGCAGGCGGCCTCCACAGACACTTACAACAACACCTCATCCGCCCGACCGCCCTCCTCCTGGATCACCAGATGGATGAAATGCAGTTTGGTGATCACCGCAGCCGGCACGACGAACGGGTAGAAATCCGGCTGGCCCATGCTGCGCGACAGCTCGTTGAGCATGCCCGCCAGTTCGATCCAGGCATTGACGAATGACAGGAACGCCGTGCCACCCGCATGCCCCGGGTCAAACAGGGTGTCGGGCGGGAACGGCTGATAGTCGAAATCCATTTCCCGCGCACTCATGCCGAAGCCCAGCGCCGTGTCCACCGCGTCCATCATGTGCAGGTAATGAGCCCAGGTCTCGGCCCAATCCTCCCAAGGATGCATGGTGGCGTAGGCACTGACGTAGTGGGTTTGCCAATCCAGCGGCGCACCTTGTTGGTAGTGCCGCTCCAAAGCTTCGGAATAACTGGCGCGTTCATCGCCGAACAACGCGCGAAACGGTTCCAGCCAATGACTGTTGGCAATCAACCGATCCCAATAGTAATGGCCGACCTCGTGGCGAAAGTGCCCGAGCAAGGTGCGATACGGCTCGTGCATCTGCTGGCGCACGTGCTCGCGATGAGCATCGTCGGCTTCTTTGATATCGAGCGTGATAAGCCCACTGGCGTGCCCGGTCGTCGGCGGTTTTCCGTCGGGATCGACGCCGATGAAATCGAAGGCCAGGCCGATGTTGTCGTCGACAGTCTTGGGAATGACCGGCAAGCCGAGGGTGATCAACTGCGCCACCAGACGGCGCTTGGCCGTTTCAACCTTGCCCCAGCGCTCGGGGTTTTCCGGGAGCGACAGGTCAGGAATCGTGCGGTTCAAGCTGCAGGCGATGCACAGCGTGTCTTGTCCGTTGGCGGGAAGCAGCCAGTTGCAGGCCGCAGGGGTATCGAGATTGGCGCAGCGGCGGAACAGCCCGGCCTGCGGGTCGGCATCCAATGTCCAGGTATCAGCCTGCTCGCCGGGCTGGAGGGACGACAGGCGACTCTGCTCCGGCTGATAGCCCAGCGCCGCCAGGCAAGCCAGGCACTGGCTGTTGCGAAAGAACAATGACTGGCCGCAACGGCACGGCCAGACCTTGCTGTTGCGTGACCGATCACCGAGGAACGGCGCGGCGATGCGCGAGCTCAATTGTTCGAAGAAGCGGTACATGGCGATCTCTCCCTGGAGCCTGCAAGACTAGATCACCTTAGGTTCATGATCGTTCCAAAACGCTGGGTCATAGCGCCGATAAACCGTGGCGAGGGAGCTTGCTCCCTCACCACAAAAGCCGAGCGCCCTCAGACCGGGATGCCATGGCCCTTCAGAAAGTCGACAAACGCTTGTTCGTCGAGCACCTTGAGCCCCAGCTCATTAGCCTTGGTCAACTTCGACCCCGCCCCCGGCCCGGCCACCACGCAGTGGGTCTTTGCCGACACGGAACCAGCCACCTTGGCCCCCAGGCTCTCCAACTTGTCCTTGGCTATGTCGCGACTCATCAGCTCCAACGAACCGGTCAATACCCAGGTGTGCCCTGCTTCGGGCAAGCCTTCGACAACCTTTTTCTCGCTCAGCCAGTGCATGCCGAAATCCTGCAGTTGCTTCTCTGCGGCCAAGGCCTGCTCTCGATTGGCAGCGACAGCGAAGAACTCGCGCACGGCGTTGGCCTGTTTTTCCGGAAGCGCCTGGCGCATGTCCAGCCAGTCGGCGTTCATGACTGCTTCGAGGGAACCGAACTTGTCCGCCAGTTTCTGCGCGCCGCCCGGGCCAACTGAAGGAATGTGCAGCTTGTCGAGGAAGCCGCCCAGGGTCGTGCTGGCAGAGAACTCCGCGCCCAACTCGCCCTGATCCTGAATTTCCAAGCCATGGCGCAGCAGATCCTTGATGACCTGGCGATTGTGCGGGTCCTCAAAGAAGCTGTGGATCTCATGGGCGACCTCCAGCCCCACATCCGGCAGGTACGTCAGCACTTGGGGCAACGCCGCCTGCACGCGCTCCAGCGAACCGAGGGAGCGGGCCAGGACCTTGGCGGTCTCCTCGCCCACGTCCGGGATGCCGAGGGCGTAGATGAAGCGCGCCAGGCTCGGCTGCTTGCTGTCGACGATGGCCGCCAGCAAATTCTTGCTCGATAGCTCGGCGAAGCCTTCCAGGTCGACGACTTGCTCGAACGTCAGCGCATACAGGTCGGCAGGCGACCCCACCAGCCCTTCATCCACCAACTGCTCGACACTTTTTTCGCCCAGGCCTTCGATATCCATCGCCCGCCGCGAGACGAAATGGATGATCGCCTGCTTGAGTTGCGCGCCACAAGCCAGGCGACCGACGCAGCGGTACACCGCGCCTTCGCTGACGGTCTCACGTCCCTTGCTGCGCTTGATCAGTTGCGTACGTTCGACATGGGAACCGCAAACCGGACACAGCTGCGGCACCTCCACCGGGCGAGCATCGTCCGGACGGCGCTCGGTGACGACTTGCACCACCTGCGGGATCACGTCGCCGGCGCGGCGAATGATCACCGTGTCGCCGATCATCAGACCCAGGCGCGCCACTTCGTCCATGTTGTGCAACGTGGCATTGGCCACCGTCACGCCAGCCACCTTGACGGGTTTGAGCCGCGCCACGGGTGTGACAGCACCGGTACGGCCGACCTGGAACTCGACGTCGAGCAATTCGGTGAGTTCTTCGCTGGCGGGGAATTTATGGGCGATGGCCCAGCGCGGCTCGCGGGCACGAAAACCCAACTCGCGCTGGGAGGCGATGCTGTTGACCTTGAACACCACGCCGTCGATTTCGTAGGGCAGCGAATTGCGTCGCTCGCCGATGTCGCGGTAGTAATCCAGGCATTCGTCGATGCCGTGGGCCAGCTTCAGCTCACGGCTGATGGGCATGCCCCAGGCCTTGAGTTGCTTGAGGTTACCGATGTGGGTGTCGGCGATGTCCGATGTCACCTGGCCGATGCCATAGCAACAGAACTCAAGGGGACGGTTGGCCGTGATTCTCGAGTCGAGCTGGCGCAGGCTACCCGCCGCCGCATTACGCGGATTGGCGAACGTCTTGCCGCCCGCTTCCAGTTGCGTGGCATTGAGGCGCTCGAAACCGGCCTTGGACATGTACACCTCGCCGCGCACTTCCAGCACCGGCGGCCAACCGCTGCCCTGCAGCTTGAGGGGAATGTTGCGCACCGTGCGCACGTTGACGCTGATGTCCTCGCCCGTGGTGCCGTCACCGCGCGTGGCACCGCGCACCAACATGCCGTCCTGGTACAACAGGCTGACCGCCAAACCATCGAGCTTCGGTTCACAACTGTATTCCACCGCCGCACCGCCGCCGAGCAAATCGCCCAGGGGCAGGTCAAGGCCTTCTGTCACGCGCCGATCGAATTCACGCAGGGTGGTTTCGTCGAACGCGTTGCCCAGGCTGAGCATCGGGATCTCATGCCGCACCTGGCTGAACGCCGACAGCGCCATGCTGCCGACTCGCTGGGTCGGGGAGTCGCTGGTCACCAGTTCCGGGTGCTGCTCTTCCAGGGCCTTGAGTTCGTGGAACAGGCGGTCGTATTCGGCGTCCGGGATGCTCGGTTCATCGAGTACATGGTAACGATAGTTATGCTGATCCAGCTCGGCGCGCAGCTCTAGGATGCGGGTTTCAACGGCGTTCATGGTGTTCTCTCATAAAGCAAAAGAGCAGCCTGGGCTGCTCATTCTCAATACTTAGGTCGCTGCGGGCCCCGTAGGAGCCGTAGGAGCTGCCGTAGGAGCCAGCGATCTTTGGCCTCAGCGCTTCTGGGTCAGCGCGCGGCGCTCGAATTCGACGATGCGCTGGCGGTAATGCTCGATCGTCTGGGCGGTCAGCACGCTGCGCTGGTCATCCTTCAATTCACCGTTGAGCTCCTGGGACAGCTTGCGCGCCGCGGCGACCATCACGTCAAAGGCCTGCTTGGGATGGCGAGGGCCTGGCAAGCCGAGGAAGAAGCTCACCGCCGGGGTGCTGAAGTGGTCGATGTCGTCGAGGTCGAACACCCCAGGCTTGACCGCGTTGGCCATGGAGAACAACACCTCGCCATTGCCGGCCATGCTTTCGTGGCGATGGAAAATGTCCATTTCGCCAAAGCGCAGGCCGCTCTCGAGGATGTTCTGCAGCAGCGCCGGGCCCTTGAAGCCGGCCGGGTCGCGGCAGATCACGCTGATCACCAGCACTTCTTCGGCCTGGGCCTGTTCCTTGTCGGCACTGGAAGGCTTGCTCTCGTCCGGGAAATCGCCATCACGGCTGCTGAAGCCCGGGCCGCCATCCAAGTCCAGGTTCAGGTTCAAGTCGCCCTGGGAAGGCTCGCTGTTGCGCTTGCCGCGCTTGGAACCCGACTCTCGTGGCTCACGTGCAGGCGCGCTCATCGACGGCAGGTCATGCTCGTCCAGCTGGGGCTCCTTGTGGGTGTCGAGCACCCTGGGCGGGCCAAGCAGTTCGGCGCTGTCATCTTCATCCGGCAGGTTCGACAGGCTGCGATCCAGGCGAAACTTGAGTTTCCCCTTGCCGCCGCGCATGCGACGCCAGCCGTCGAAAAGAATACCGGCAATGACAATGATGCCGATGACGATCAGCCACTCGCGCAGACCGATTTCCATGTAATCCCGTGCCTCTATAAAAATGCTGAAAAATAAGGGGCTTAGCTATTTGCAAACCGCTTTAAAACGTGGCGCCAACTCTATGTTCTGAATGGCGTTTTGCCCACGCATACGAAAAATTGACATTAAACTAGCACGACCAAAGACAACTTTACACCGTCTGTCGCATAGGCTTGTGCCCAATCTGTGAATTGAACATCAGCCCCAAGGGTAAAAACACCTACGGCGTTCGAAGTAGAAGCCCTACAACCTTGTTCAGGCGTCCACCATGGCCATGGCCTCCTCCACATCCACCGCCACCAGTCGCGAACAACCTGGCTCATGCATGGTCACCCCCATCAGTTGATCAGCCATCTCCATGGCGATCTTGTTGTGGGTGATGTAGATGAACTGCACTGTTTCAGACATCTCCTTCACCAGCCGTGCGTAACGGCCTACGTTGGCGTCGTCCAACGGCGCGTCGACTTCGTCGAGCATGCAGAACGGCGCCGGGTTCAGTTTGAAAATGGCAAAGACCAGGGCCAGTGCCGTCAACGCTTTTTCACCGCCGGAGAGCAAATGAATGGTGCTGTTCTTCTTGCCGGGAGGACGCGCCATGATTGTCACCCCAGTATCGAGTAGATCTTCGCCCGTCAGTTCCAAATAGGCGCTGCCGCCACCGAAAACTTTTGGGAAAAGTGCCTGCAAACCGCCATTGATCTGATCAAAGGTATCCTTGAAGCGGTTGCGGGTTTCCTTGTCGATCTTGCGGATGACGTTTTCCAGGGTCTCCAGCGCCTCCACCAGATCGTCGTTCTGGGCATCCAGGTAGCGCTTGCGCTCGGACTGCTGCTGGTATTCGTCGATTGCGGCCAGGTTGATCGCGCCCAGGCGCTGGATGCGCTGGGCAATGCGCTCAAGCTCTTCCTCGGCGTCCTTCTCGTTCGCCCCCGCCACCAGGGTCGCGAGTACGCCGTTGAGGTCGTAGCCGTCCTCCAGCAGTTGGTCCTGCAAGGCCTTGCGGCGCACGGTCAGGGCTTGCCACTCCATGCGCTGCTGTTCCATCTGGCCACGGATCAGTTGCGATTGCTGCTCGGCCTGGCTGCGGCGCTTCTCGGCATCGCGCAATTCGCGGTCGGCGTCTTCCAGGGCGATCTGCGCGGTCTTGAGCTCTTCGTCGACGCTCATGCGTTTGTCGAGCAATTCTTCAAGCTTGAGGCGCAGCTCTTCCAGCGGCGCCTCGCCCTCCTCCAGGTTGAGGCTCAACTGTTCGCGCTTTTCAGTCAGGCGCTCGGACTGCATTTCCAGGCGCTCCAAGGCCTGGCGGGTGGAATCGTATTGCGCCTTGAGCGAGCCCAGGCGTACCGCCAGTTGATGAGCATGATCCTTGTGCTGGCGCGCTTCCTGGCGCACGCGGTCGAGGCGTTCGCGCAGGCTGTCGCGCTGGGCCAGCAGTAATTCACGCTGCTCGGTATCCAGCGCCATCGCATCAAGGGCTTCCTGCAATTGCAGGCGCGCCTCGCCGATCTGCTCGTGTTCCAGCGCCCGCTGCTCGCCCAACTCGGCGATTTCTTCGTCCAGACGGGTGCGGCGCAGGGCCAATTGTTCGACCTTGGCCTTGCCGGCGGACAGCTGCGCCTTGAGTTCGCCCTGCTGGCGCGCTTCGTCCTGTAACAGCCGACGCAAATGTTCGCGACCGTTTTCCTGTTGACGCTGTTGCGCCCGCAGGTTCTGCAATTCGGTTTCCAGCGCTTCGACGCTGGCCTCGCGCTCTTCGCGCTCGGCGCCCAGGCGCTGGATTTCCTGGCCGCGGGCGAGCATGCCACTCTCCGCTTCGCTGGCCCGGCGCACACGCAGGAAATGCCGGCCGACCCAATACCCGTCACGACTGATCAGGCTTTCGCCGGCCGCCAATTGCCCACGCAAGGCCAAGGCCTGTTCCAGGCTGTCCACTGGCTTGACCTGCCCCAGCCAGGGCGACAGATCGACTTGGGCCTCGACTTTGTCCAACAGGCTGCCCGGCACCCGCACGCCGTCGCCGGCCGGGCTGAGCAGGCGCAGATCGCCTTGGCTGAACCCGGAAAGGTCGAAGCCGGCGAAATCATCGACCAGCACCGCTTGAAGGTCGGCACCCAGTACGGTTTCCACCGCCAACTCCCAACCGGCATCGACCTTCAACCCTTCGGCCAGGCGCGGACGCTCGGCCAGATGCTGGTCGCGCAGCCATTCGGCAGTGCCGGTGCCCGGGTCCAACGCTGCCTGTTGCAAGGCTTCCAACGAGGCCAGGCGGCCGTTGAGGCGCTGCAATTCGCCCTGGGCCTGTTGCTGGTTCTGCAGGGCCAGTTGCAAGGCTTGGCGCAGTTGTTCGAGGCGTTCGACCTGGGCGTCTTCGCTGGCCTGCAAGTCTTCGAGCGTGGCTTCGCTGGTGGCGAGTTGCTCGCCCAGCTCCAGGATGGCGGCGTCCTCCGGGTCTGCCGCGAGCAATGCACGCTCTTCGGACTGACGCCGTTGACGCTCGGCCAGGCGCTCCATGCTGGTTTCCAATTGCTGGATGCGCGACTGCTGGACTTCAGCCTGGCGCCGTGGCTCGGCGGAGGTCAGGTTGAAGCTGTCCCACTGCTCCTGCCAGCCGTGCATGGTCAGCTCGGCTTCCTCCAACGCTGCGGCCGCCTCTTCGGCGGCGGCGCTGGTGAGTTCCTGCTCCGGGGTGAGCCGTTCCAGTTCTTCACCAAGGGTCAGCAACAAGGTGCGGTCGTGGCCCAGGTGCGATTCGGTTTCCAGGCGCGCGCGCTCGGCTTCCTTCAAATCATCCTGCAACTGGCGCAAGCGTTGCTGACCGTGCTGGATGCTTTGTTCGACCCGGGCAATGTCACCGCCCACCGAATAGAAACGCCCTTGCACCAGATTGAAGCGTTCGGACAGTTCGTGGTGCCCATCGCGAAGGCGCTCGATGGCGGCATCGGCGTTGCGTTGTTCGGCCACCAGCGCTTCGAAACTGACTTCCTGGTTGCCAATGATCGCCTCGCGCTGGCCAACCTGCTCGTCCAACGCCTGCCAGCGCAGGGCCGATAGCTGGGCCTTGAGCTGGCGCTCCTCGCCTTTGTATTCCTGGTATTTCTTCGCGGCTTCGGCCTGGCGGTGCAGGCGTTCGAGTTGGCGCTCGAGTTCTTCGCGAAGGTCGGTCAGGCGGGCGAGGTTTTCGTGGGTTCGACGGATGCGGTTTTCGGTCTCGCGGCGCCGCTCCTTGTACTTGGAGATTCCGGCGGCTTCCTCGATGAAATTGCGCAGGTCCTCGGGCTTGGCCTCGATCAGCTTGGAGATCATGCCCTGTTCGATGATCGAATAGCTGCGCGGGCCCAGGCCGGTACCCAGGAAGATGTCGGTAATGTCCCGACGTCGGCACTTGGCGCCGTTGAGGAAATAACTGTTCTGGCTGTCGCGGGTCACTTTGCGCCGAATGGAAATTTCCGCGTAGGCCGCGTACTC
The DNA here is from genome assembly GCF_016756915.1 of Pseudomonas sp. HB05. NCBI lineage: Bacteria > Pseudomonadati > Pseudomonadota > Gammaproteobacteria > Pseudomonadales > Pseudomonadaceae > Pseudomonas > Pseudomonas sp. HB05. Next base: position 39,500 of record NZ_JAESPG010000009.1, on the reverse strand, counting down.
GCCAATCAGCGTGCCGTCAGAGTTATCGAACACCAGCTCGATGCTCGCCTGGCTTACCGGCTTGCGACTGGTGGAGCCATTGAAGATGACGTCGGTCATCGACTCGCCGCGCAGGTTCTTCGCCGAGCTTTCGCCCATCACCCAGCGCACGGCATCGATGATGTTCGACTTGCCGCAGCCATTGGGCCCGACCACTGCCGCCATGTTGCTGGGGAAGTTCACCGTGGTCGGGTCGACGAAGGATTTGAACCCCGCCAGCTTGATGCACTTGAGGCGCATGTTCAGGCCTTCGTCAGGGCTGAAACCACCAGATCGCAACTGCGCTGGGCGTAGGCCGTCAGCACGATGCGGATCTGTGGCAAATCACGGGCCAGCACCGCGCCGAGCAGGCGCTGGAACAGGTCGAGGAATTCGCTCATTTCAGCCTTGCGCTGCTCCAGGGCCAGGAAGTAGGCGCGGCTCATGGCCGGCTGCAGGTTCTCGACGGTTTCCTGCAGGTATGGATTGTTGGCAAAGGGATACGCGGCGCGCATCACGCTGAAGCTTTCATCGACGAAGGTGCGGATGTCCTGGCGCGCGTAGGCGTCGTTGAGGCGCTGCTGGATCGCGACGAACGGTGCCATGTCGGCCTGTTCTTTCCAACCATGGGCCACGGCGTTGCCCAGCAGGATGTACAGCTCGCTCATCAGCGCACAGAGGCTGCGCACGTTGTGTTCGGTCAACTCGGTGACATGCGCCCCACGGCGCGGCAGGATCGCGATCAAATGGCGTCGCTCCAGGATCAGCAAGGCCTCACGGACCGAACCACGGCTGACATTGAGCGCCAGCGTGACCTTCTGCTCCTGGATGCGCTCTCCCGGCTTCATTTCGCCGCGAATGATGCGCTCGGCGAGATGGTGGGCGATTTGCTCGGCGAGGCTGTCCGGGGCCTTGAACGTCATGGTTGTCCTTCAAACTCTTAGATCTGCACAAGCGGCGCAGTGTAGCGCACTCGATACGTCATGGCGCAGGGCCTGCACCGGGTTTTTGGCACGATATAAGCAAAAAAGTTAAGGAGTTTGCCCTGAAGCGAAACCTGTGGGAGCGGGCTTGCTCGCGATAGCGGTCTGTCAGCTTGCATCCATACTGAATGTATCGCCGCCATCGCGAGCAAGCTCGGCTCCCACAGGGTTCTACAGTGTCCATAGATCGTTGTTCATCGACCGAATGGATTTTCTTGACCTTTAAGTCAGAAAATCATTGACCGAAAAGTCAGAACTGCTAAATTCAGCCCACGTCGATACAACAATAATGAATCTGCGAGGCCTTCCGTGATCCAGTTTTTACTCAACCAGGAACTCCGTAGCGAGCATGCCCTGGACCCGAACCTGACCGTGCTCGACTATCTGCGCGAACACGTTGGTAAACCCGGCACCAAGGAAGGCTGCGCCAGCGGCGACTGCGGTGCGTGCACGGTGGTGGTGGCCGAATTGGACACGGATGCGAATGGCCGCGAATGCGTTCGCTATCGCAGCCTCAATTCATGCCTGACGTTCGTCTCGTCCCTGCACGGCAAGCAACTGATCAGCGTCGAAGACCTCAAGCACAACGGCCAACTGCACAGCGTCCAGCAGGCGATAGTCGATTGCCACGGTTCGCAATGCGGTTTCTGCACGCCGGGCTTCGTCATGTCGCTGTTCGCCCTGCAGAAGAACAGCGAGCAAGCCGACGCTCACAAGGCCCACGAAGCCCTGGCCGGCAACCTGTGCCGCTGCACCGGCTACCGGCCGATCCTGGCGGCCGCCGAGCAGGCCTGTTGCAGCAAGCAGCCAGATCAGTTCGACGCCCGTGAGGCCGAGACCATTGCCCGCCTGAAAGCCATCGCGCCGACCGAAACCGGCGAACTCAACAGCGGCGACAAGCGCTGCTTGGTGCCGCTGACCGTGGCGGACCTGGCCGATCTCTACGACGCCTATCCGCAAGCGCGGCTGCTGGCCGGCGGCACCGACCTGGCCCTGGAAGTCACGCAATTTCATCGCACCCTGCCGGTGATGATCTACGTCGGCAACGTCGCCGAACTCAAGCGCATCGAGCGTTTCGACGATCGCCTGGAAATCGGCGCCGCCACCCCGCTTTCCGATTGCTACGAAGCCTTGCAAGCCGAATACCCGGATTTCGGCGAATTGCTCCAGCGCTTCGCCTCGTTGCAGATCCGCAACCAGGGCACCCTGGGCGGTAACATCGGCAACGCCTCGCCGATTGGCGACTCGCCGCCCCTGCTGATCGCCCTCGGCGCGCAGATTATCCTGTGCAAAGGCCAGGTCCGTCGCTCCCTGGCCCTGGAAGACTATTTTCTCGATTACCGGGTCACCGCCCGGCAGGAAAGCGAATTCATCGAAAAAATCATCGTGCCCCGGGCCAGCGCCGAGCAGGCGTTCCGCGCCTACAAGGTTTCCAAACGGCTGGACGATGACATTTCCGCCGTCTGTGGGGCATTCAATCTGCGCATCGAAAACGGTGTAGTCCAGGACGCTCGCGTCGCCTTCGGCGGCATGGCCGCCACACCCAAGCGCGCCAAGCATTGCGAAGCCGTCTTGATCGGTGCGCCATGGAAAAACAGCACCGTCGAACGCGCCTGTCTCGCCCTGGCAGAGGACTTCACGCCGCTCTCGGACTTCCGTGCCAGCAAGGAATACCGCCTGCTCAGCGCCCGCAACCTGCTGCGCAAATACTTCATCGAACTGCAAACGCCGCACATCGAGACTCGGGTGACCGCTTATGTCTAATCATCACGCCGTAGAGAAGAGCCAAGCTGAACTCGCGGAGCTGTTCGCCCGCGACCTGACGACCGGCGTGGGCCGCAGCGTCAAGCACGACAGCGCTGCCAAGCACGTGTCTGGCGAGGCGCAGTACATCGATGACCGCCTGGAATTCCCGAACCAGTTGCACGTCTATGCGCGGCTGTCGGACCGCGCCCACGCGCGAATCCTGCGCATCGACACCGCGCCCTGCTACGCCTTCGAAGGCGTGCGCATCGCCATTACCCACCAGGACATTCCCGGCCTGAAGGACATCGGCCCGTTGCTGCCCGGCGACCCGCTGCTGGCGATCGATGACGTGCAGTTCGTCGGCCAACCGGTGCTGGCCGTCGCGGCCAAGGACCTTGAGACCGCACGCAAGGCGGCCATGGCCGCGATCATCGAATACGAAGACCTCGAACCGGTGCTGGACGTGGTCGAGGCGCTGCGCAAGCGGCACTTCGTGCTCGACAGCCACACCCACCAGCGCGGTGATTCAACCACCGCATTGGCGAGTGCCGAGCATCGCATCCAGGGCTCGCTGCACATCGGCGGCCAGGAGCACTTTTACCTGGAAACCCAGATTTCTTCGGTGATGCCGACTGAAGACGGCGGCATGATCGTCTACTGCTCGACCCAGAACCCCACCGAAGTGCAGAAGCTGGTGGCCGAAGTGCTCGGTGTGTCGATGAATAAGGTCGTGGTCGACATGCGCCGCATGGGCGGCGGCTTTGGCGGCAAGGAAACCCAGGCCGCCAGCCCGGCGTGCCTGTGCGCGGTCATCGCGCACCTCACCGGCCAGCCCACCAAGATGCGCCTGCCCCGGGTCGAAGACATGCTGATGACCGGCAAGCGCCACCCCTTCTACATCGAATATGACGTCGGCTTCGACAGCACCGGGCGCCTGCATGGCATCGCTCTTGAATTGGCCGGCAACTGTGGCTGCTCGCCGGACCTGTCGGCCTCGATCGTCGACCGGGCGATGTTCCATGCCGACAACGCCTACTATCTGGGCGACGCGACCATCAACGGCCATCGCTGCAAGACCAACACCGCGTCAAACACCGCCTACCGGGGTTTCGGCGGCCCCCAAGGCATGGTCGCCATCGAAGAAGTGATGGACGCCATCGCCCGCCACCTGGGGCTCGATCCGCTGGCGGTGCGCAAGGCCAACTATTACGGCAAGACCGAGCGCAACGTCACGCATTACTACCAGACCGTCGAGCACAACATGCTCGAAGAGATGACCGCCGAGCTTGAACAAAGCAGCCAATACGCCGAGCGCCGCGAAGCGATCCGCCGCTACAACGCCAACAGCCCGATCCTGAAGAAAGGCCTGGCGCTGACGCCGGTGAAGTTCGGCATTTCGTTCACCGCCAGCTTCCTCAACCAGGCCGGCGCGTTGATCCACGTGTACACCGACGGCAGCATCCACCTCAACCATGGCGGCACGGAAATGGGCCAGGGCTTGAACACCAAGGTCGCACAGGTAGTGGCCGAGGTGTTCCAGGTGGAAATGGACCGTGTGCAGATCACCGCGACCAACACCGACAAGGTGCCGAACACCTCGCCGACCGCGGCCTCGAGCGGTGCCGACCTGAACGGCAAGGCTGCGCAGAATGCCGCCGAAACCATCAAGCGGCGCCTGGTGGAATTCGCCGCGCGGCAGTACAAGGTCAGTGAAGAAGACGTGGAATTCCACAACGGCCACGTGCGGGTGCGCGATCACATCCTGACCTTCGAGGCGCTGGTGCAACAGGCGTATTTCGCCCAGGTCTCGCTGTCGAGCACCGGCTTCTACAAGACCCCGAAAATCTACTACGACCGCAGCCAGGCCCGTGGTCGGCCGTTCTATTACTACGCCTACGGCGCGGCGTGTGCCGAAGTGATCGTCGACACCCTCACCGGCGAGTACAAGATGCTGCGCACCGACATCCTCCACGACGTCGGCGCCTCGCTGAACCCGGCCATCGACATCGGCCAGGTCGAGGGCGGTTTCATCCAGGGCATGGGCTGGCTGACCATGGAAGAGCTGGTGTGGAACGACAAGGGCAAGCTGATGACCAACGGCCCGGCCAGCTACAAGATCCCCGCCGTCGCTGACATGCCTTTGGATTTGCGGGTCAAGTTGGTGGAAAACCGCAAGAACCCCGAAGACACGGTATTCCACTCCAAGGCCGTCGGCGAGCCGCCGTTCATGCTCGGCATCGCCGCGTGGTGCGCCATCAAGGACGCCGTGGCGAGCCTCGGGGATTACCAGCATCAACCGAAGATCGACGCGCCGGCGACGCCGGAGCGGGTGTTGTGGGGGTGTGAGCAGATGCGCGGGTTGAGGGTGGTGCAGGTAGGGGAAGCTGAAACCGAGTTGGCTTCGCTTTAGACCGCGGCGCTGCTATCGCGAGCAAGCTCGCTCCCACAGGGGACCGCAATCCAATGTGGGAGCGAGCTTGCTCGCGAAAGCGGCCGGACAGACAAGAGAGATGTCGAGGTGAATATGTACAACTGGATCAGCGCCCTCGCCGACCTGCAGACCCGCGGTGAATCCTGCGTGCTCGTGACAATCATCGAGGAGCTCGGCTCCACGCCGCGCAACGCCGGCTCGAAGATGGTCGTCAGCGCCAGCCAGGCGTTCGACACCATTGGTGGCGGACACTTGGAATACAAGGCTATGGAGATCGCTCGGCGGATGCTCGTCAACGGCCAGCAGAACACCCATCTGGAGCGCTTCAGCCTCGGCGCCAGCCTGGGCCAATGCTGCGGCGGCGTGACCGTGCTGTTGTTCGAACCCATGGGCCAGGTCCAGGCGCAGATCGCCGTGTTCGGCGCCGGCCACGTCGGCCGCGCCCTGGTGCCGTTGCTGGCGAGCCTGCCGTGCCGGGTGCGCTGGATCGACTCGCGGGAAGCCGAGTTTCCCGAACACCTGCCCCAAGGCGTGCGCAAAATCGTCACCGAAGACCCGCTGGATGAAGTCGACGAGTTGCCCCCCGGCAGCTACTGCATCGTCATGACCCACAATCACCAGCTCGACCTGGAACTGAGCGCCGCGATCCTCAAGCGCAACGACTTTGCCTACTTCGGGCTGATCGGTTCGAAGACCAAGCGGGTCAAGTTCGAACACCGCCTGCGGGATCGCGGCTTCGACAGCGGCACCCTGCAACGCATGCGTTGCCCGATGGGCATCGGCGAAATCAAAGGCAAGTTGCCTGTTGAAATCGCCATCTCCATCGCCGGCGAAATCATCGCCACCTATAACGCGGATTTCGGCCAGCACACCTCACGCGCCGAACCGATTGCCAAGTTGCTGCCGGTTTCGCGCCGCAGCCAGCGTTAATCTTTTTTAACGAGACAAACCATGCCCCTGACACGCAAAGCCTACCGCGCCGCCCTGCTCCACAGCCTCGCCGACCCGGCCGAGGTGGGCATCGAGGCGTCCCATGAGTATTTCGAAGACGGCCTGCTGGTGGTGGAAAACGGCCAGATCAGTGCCATCGGCCACGCCAGCGACCTGCTGCCGACCCTGGCGGCGGACATCGAGATCACGCATTACCAGGACGCGCTGATCACCCCGGGCTTCATCGACACCCACATCCATCTGCCGCAAACCGGCATGGTCGGCGCGTATGGAGAGCAACTGCTGGATTGGCTCAACACCTACACCTTCCCTTGCGAAAGCCAATTCGCCGACAAGGCCCATGCCGAGACAGTGGCGGATATTTTCATCAAGGAACTGCTGCGCAACGGCACCACCACCGCCCTGGTGTTCGGCAGCGTGCACCCGCAATCGGTGAACGCGTTTTTTGAAGTGGCCGAGAAACTCGACCTGCGGATGATCGCCGGCAAAGTGATGATGGATCGCAACGCCCCCGACTATCTGGTCGACACCGCCGAATCCAGCTACACCGAGAGCAAGGCGCTGATCGAGCGCTGGCACGGCAAGGGCCGCCTGCACTACGCCGTGACCCCGCGCTTCGCACCGACCAGCACCCCGGAACAACTGACCCTGGCCGGCCAATTGCTCAGCGAATACCCGGACCTGTACATGCAGACCCACATCAGTGAAAACCTGCAGGAAGTGCAATGGGTCAAGGAGCTGTTCCCGGAGCGCAAGGGTTACCTGGACGTCTACGACCACTACCAACTGCTCGGCGAACGCTCGGTGTTCGCCCACGGCGTGCACCTGTGCGACGACGAGTGCGCGCGCCTGGCGCAGACCGGTTCGGCCATTGCCTTCTGCCCGACCTCGAACCTGTTCCTGGGCAGCGGGCTGTTCAACCTGCCGATGGCGGAGAAGCACAAGGTGAACGTAGGGTTGGGCACGGACGTGGGCGGTGGCACCAGTTTTTCGCTGCTGCACACCTTGAACGAAGCCTACAAGGTCATGCAGTTGCAAGGCGCGCGGCTGAGTCCGTTCAAGTCGCTGTACCTGGCCACCCTCGGCGGCGCCCGGGCCTTGCGCCTGGAGGAAAAGATCGGGACGTTGCAGCCAGGAACCGATGCGGATTTCCTGGTGCTGGACTACAACGCGACGCCGCTGTTGAGCTATCGCCTCAAGCAGGCCAAGGACATTGCCGAGCGGTTGTTCGTGTTGATGACGCTGGGGGATGACCGGACGGTCGCGCAGACTTATGCGGCTGGGAGGTTGGTTCACCAGCGATAAAACTTCAGCGCATGTTGGATCGCCATCGCAAGCAAGCTCGCTCCCACAGGGGATATGTGTTGTTCACACTAACCCTGTGGGAGCGAGCTTGCTCGCGATTGGCGGTATGACTGATTCAACCCTCAGAGCTTGGCAGGCGTACGCCCCGGCTTCTTGCTCTGCAACAGATGCGAGAACACCGCGTGCAAGTCATCCGACGCGCTTTCCTCGTCGAGGTTGAGCTTGCTGTCGATGTGGTCCATGTGGTGCATCATCAGGTCCACCGCCAGCTTGGCGTCGCGGGCCTCGATGGCGTCGATCAGTTGGGTGTGTTCGTCATAGGAACAGTGGGATCGGTTGCCGCTTTCATACTGGGCGATGATCAACGAAGTCTGGGATACCAGGCTGCGCTGGAAGCTGATCAGCGGGGCATTCTTCGCCGCCTCGGCCAGCTTCAAGTGGAACTCGCCCGACAAGCGGATGCCGGCACCACGATCGCCGCGGGAGAAACTGTCGCGCTCGTCGCTGACCATCTGCCGCAGCTCGGCAAGCTGCTCGGCGGTGGCGTGCTGGACCGCCAGTTCCGTGATCGCCTTCTCCACCATGCGCCGGGCGAAGAACACCTGGCGTGCCTCTTCGACACTCGGGCTGGCGACGACCGCGCCGCGATTGGGCCGCAACAGCACCACGCCTTCATGGGCCAGGCGTGACAGCGCACGGCGAATGATGGTGCGGCTCACCCCGAAAATCTCCCCAAGTGCCTCTTCGCTCAATTTGGTACCGGGCGCCAGGCGCTGCTCGAGGATGGCCTCGAAAATGTGCGCATAGACAATATCGTCCTGGGTTCCGCTGCGGCCGGCTTTGCCTGCTCGCGGTTGTTTCTTGAGGGGCTGCAACTGTTCGTTCATGGGCACTCGAGTCGGGAGAACTGCGGCGATTTAACCGTGACTGTAATACGGCACAGCGGGTCGCTGGCAAGTATCGCGTAAAAAACACGGCGATTGTACACAACCTCTGATGGCAACACGACTGTACGGCTCTTTGCGGACATGGCTGTATTGCAATCGACCACGGTGTTGAGTTTAGGCTTAAACCACGAAACCCGTGGCCCATCAAGGCCAGCCAATCTACAACAAGGAACACCGCCCACCATGACCGAAGTCACGACCGCGCCACTTCGTCCCTTGGCCGATACATCGCCCTCGGCCATCGTCGCCGGCTTCATCGCCATGATGACGGGCTACACCAGTTCCCTGGTGCTGATGTTCCAGGCTGGGCAAGCGGCGGGCCTGACCAGCGGGCAGATTTCCTCGTGGATCTGGGCGATTTCCATCGGCATGGCCGTGTGCTCCATCGGCCTTTCGCTGCGCTACCGCACGCCGATTACCATTGCCTGGTCGACTCCCGGCGCGGCGTTGCTGATCACCAGCCTGGGCGGCGTGAGTTATGGCGAGGCCATCGGCGCCTATATAACGTGCGCGGCGTTGGTGACGATCTGCGGCCTGACCGGCAGTTTCGAGCGCCTGGTCAAGCGCATTCCGGCCTCGCTGGCGGCGGCGTTGCTGGCAGGCATCCTGTTCAAGATCGGCAGCGAAATCTTTGTCGCCACCCAGCACCGCACCGGCCTGGTGCTGGGCATGTTCTTCACCTACCTGATCGTCAAGCGCCTCTCGCCGCGTTACGCGGTGCTGGCGGCGCTGCTGGTCGGCACCGCGCTGTCGGGCCTGTTGGGACTTTTGGATTTCAGCGGTTTCGCCCTGGAAGTCGCGACACCGGTCTGGACCACGCCGCACTTTTCCCTGGCGGCCACCATCAGCATCGGCATCCCGCTGTTCGTGGTGGCGATGACCTCGCAGAACATGCCTGGCATTGCCGTGCTGCGCGCCGATGGCTACAACGTACCGGCGTCGCCGTTGATCACCAGCACCGGCGTCGCCTCGCTGCTGCTGGCGCCGTTCGGCTCCCACGGGATCAACCTGGCGGCGATCAGCGCAGCGATCTGCACCGGGCCGCACGCCCATGAAGATCGCAACAAGCGCTACACGGCCGCCGTGTGGTGCGGGATTTTCTATGGGATTGCCGGAGTGTTCGGCGCAACGCTGGCGGCGCTGTTCGCGGCATTGCCCAAGGAACTGGTGCTGTCCATCGCGGCCCTGGCGCTGTTCGGATCGATCATCAATGGGCTGAGCATCGCCATGAGCGAAGTGAAGGAACGGGAGGCGGCACTGGTCACTTTCATGGTCACGGCGTCGGGGCTGACGCTGTTTTCCATCGGTTCGGCGTTCTGGGGGATTGTGGCGGGGGTGTTGACGTTGCTGATCCTGAACTGGCGCAACGCCTGAAACTTAAAAGCTTCGCGGGCAAGCCCGCTCCCACAGTGGATATGTGTCGTTCATATCACCTCTGTGGGAGCGGGCTTGCTCGCGAAGGCGGCCTGGCAAGCGCCGCACAAATGGCAGGCACAAAAAAACCGGCACCTGTAAAGGTCGCCGGTTTTTTTTACACCATCAAGCCTTCGGGTTGATCGGCTTTTCCGGGTACCACACGTCCAGCAACGGGCTGACTTCAACGCTGGTCAGCTCAGGACGGGCCTTGAGCCAGGCTTCAACGGCAGCGCGCTGCTCTTCGGTCACCGAGCCACGCTTCTGCAGGCAAACCAGGCCGTAGTCGTCACCGCCGACATAACCCAGGCCGTTGGCTTCCATGGCTTCTTTCAGGAAAGCGTCGAGGAAAGCGTCAATAGCCTCATCGGCCAGATCTTCTTTGAAATCCAGGTTCAGTTCGAAACCCAGCTCTTGAAATTCATCCACGCACAGCTTTTTGCGCAGACGCTGGGAACGGTTAGTCGCCATTGGAACAATCCTCATAAGTAATAACGGCCGGCACTTTACCAGTTTGGTGCATCGTTTGCCCGACTCATCAGGCATATCGCGTTACCGCCGGTAAAAAAATACCGCTTCGACGGGCTTGGGCACGGCACAAGCCGTTGCGCCTTGGGGCATAATGCCGAACTTTCATGACCGTTGAGGGCGTTCATTTTCATGTCCTCGTCTTTTTCCCCCTCGCCTGCAGGGTTTTACTTCACATGATCAAATCTTTGCGTCCATTGCTCCTGGCCAGCCTTCTTCTTCCCCTGGCCCTTCCTGTCACCACCAGCGCCGCCACCATCAACACCGCCCTGTCGCCGAATGTGCAAAAGGCCCTCAAGAACAGCAAGCTGCAAGACAACGCCCTGTCCCTGGTCATGGTGCCGCTCGATGGCCCTGGCACCCCGACGCTGTACAACGCCGATGTCTCCGTGAACCCGGCGTCCACCATGAAATTGGTCACGACCTACGCTGCTTTGGAGATGCTCGGGCCGAACCACCAGTGGAAAACCGAGTTCTACACCGACGGGACCCTCAGCGGTGGCATCCTCAACGGCAACCTGTACCTCAAGGGCGGCGGCGATCCCAAGCTGAACATGGAAAAACTCTGGCTGTTGATGCGCGACCTGCGGGCCAACGGCGTGCAGCAGGTGACCGGCGACCTGGTGCTGGATCGGAGTTTTTTCATCCAGCCACAATTGCCCGAGTTCAACGACGACGGCAACGACGAGAACAAACCCTTCCTGGTCAAGCCCGACTCGCTGTTGGTCAACCTCAAGGCCCTGCGCTTCGTCGCCCGCAACGACGGCGGCCGGGTGCTGGTATCGGTCGAGCCGCCGATTGCCAGCATCCGCATCGAAAACGTGGTCAAGGCCGCCAATGGCAAGCAGTGCGCCGGCGGCGTTCGCTACAACCCGGTGGCGAACGCCGATGGCAGCATGACCGTCACCGTCAGTGGCCAACTCGGCGATGGATGCAGCTCCCAGACCTACCTGTCATTGCTCGATCACGCCACCTATACCGCTGGCGCCGTGCGGGCGATCTGGAAGGAGCTGGGCGGCAGCATCCAGGGCAACGATCGCCTGGCCGCGACCCCGGGCAACGCCAAATTACTCGCCCGGGCCTTCTCGCCAGACCTGGCGGAGATCATCCGCGACATCAACAAATACAGTAACAACACCATGGCCCAGCAACTGTTCCTGAGCCTGGGCGCGCAGTTTCGCAACGAGGCCGACGGCGACGACGCCAAGGCTGCGCAGCGGGTGGTACGCCAGTGGCTGGCCAAGAAAGGCATTACCGCGCCGCACCTGGTGATGGAGAACGGTTCTGGCCTGTCCCGCGCCGAACGGGTCAGCGCCCGGGAAATGGCGGCGATGCTGCAGGCGGCATGGCACAGTCCGTATGCGGCGGAATACATCAGCTCGATGCCCATCGCCGGAACCGACGGCACCATGCGCAAGCGCCTCAAGACCACCGCCATGGCTGGCGAAGCCCACATCAAGACCGGCACGCTGAACACCGTCCGGGCCATTGCCGGCTTCAGCCGCGACATCAACGGCAACACCTGGGCGGTCGTGGCGATCCTCAACGATCCGAAGCCATGGGGCGCTTCTTCGGTGCTGGACCAGGTATTGCTTGACCTGTATCGCCAGCCGAAGCTCCCGCAGGCGGCTTCGGTGCTCTGAGCCGGGACGACAGAGATCAAGTGTGGGAGCGAGCTTGCTCGCGATTCGGTAGGTCAGCACACATCGATGCTGAATGAAATACCGCTTTCGCGAGCAGGCTCGCTCCCACAGTGGTTAGCGTAAAAGGCACTATTCCAACGGCGCCTCGACCCGATCGCGCCCGGCCTGCTTGGCCGCATAGACCCCCGAGTCAGCTCGTAGCAGCAGCGCATCGGCGCCTTCGCCGGGACGGAGGCTGGCGACGCCAAAACTCGCAGTGATGACCCCCACCTCCTCGATCGGCGCCCCGCGCAGGCCGTCCCACAATCCCACGGCCAGCGTGTAGGCGCTTTCGCCGTCGGTGTCAGGGCACAGCACCACGAACTCTTCCCCGCCGAGCCGGCAGAACACATCGGTGCGTCGCAGTCGCTGGGTGATGCGCTCGCAGACCGCTTGCAAGACTCGGTCGCCCGTCGCGTGCCCATATTGATCGTTGATGCGTTTGAAATGATCAATGTCGAGCATGATGACCGCCATTTCCCCGGAGCCGCGCTCGACCCGGGCCAACTCCGAGGTCAGCCGCTCCTGAAAATAACGCCGGTTGCGAATGCCGGTCAGGGCGTCGGTCACCGACAACGCCCGCAGCTCTTCTTCCACGCGCTTAAGGTCGGAAATGTCCGAGATATAACCGTGCCACAACACCCCGCCACCCGGCAGTTGCTCAGGCGTCGCCTCGCCGCGGACCCAGCGCAGGCCGCGCAGTGGCAGTTGCACCCGATACTCTTCGCGCCAGGGGCTCAGCGTGTCGGCCGAGGTGCGGATCGATGCCCGAACCCGCGCGCTGTCCAATGGATGAATGCGGGAAAAAATCGCTTCGGCGTGCCGCACCAGGACGTCCGGCTCCAGTTCGTAGATATCCCGGATGCCATCGCTGGCGTAGATCACGCTGAAGCTGCCGTTGAAATCCATCTTGAACTGATAGATACCGCCGGGCACATGGGCGCTGAGTTTCTTCAACAACAGATCCCTGGCGGCCAATGCTTCGTGGACGCGCTTGCGCTCGGTGACGTCGATGCAGATCGCCAGGTGCCCGACCCAAAGCCCCTGGTCGTCCAGCACCGGAGTCGCCAGCATGTTCACCGTCAGATAGCTGCCGTCGCGGCGTACGAGCGTCCACTCCCGCGCCTGCTGGCCACCCTGCTCGCCGCCTTCCAGCAACATGGCGTGGCAGGTGGGGATCGGTTTGCCAAAGCGAGCGGCGAGCTGGGCTGCCCGCTCCTGCAGCTCGCGCGGGACATGGAGGCTTTCCAGGGTCATGCTCTGCAAGACATCGCAGCTCCGATAACCGAGCATCTGCTCGGCACCGGCATTGAAAGTGGTGATGACACCGCGCAAATCAGTGGCAATGATCGCAACCTGTGTCGCGGCGTCGAGCACGCCCCTCAACTGGCCATGGGTCCCGCGCAATTCCGTTTCCCGGGCCCGCAGTTCCTGGGTCCGTTGCTCCACCAGCGCCAGGGCCCGTTGCCGCTGGCTGACCAGCGTGTAGAACAAGACACTGAGCATCAGGCTGAGTAACCCGCCCAGCACCGTCAGGCTCATCACGCTGGAATGATTGCTCGACAGGAACAAGTGGCTGGGTCGCAGCTCAACCCGGAAGTCACGATCGGCCAGGCGCAACAGCCGGGTCGCCGACAACTCGCTTTTGCCCGGGCGGTCAGGGCTCTCGTACAGCACTTCTTGATGATCGTCGCTGGACAGGTCCAGCACCCGCATCGACAAGTTGTCATGACCGGAATCCGGCAGGCCATCAGACATCAGTTGGCGCATGCTGACCGCAGCCACGACGAAACCCAACAGTTCACTTCCGGAATGCCGCACCACTGGCGCGGCCAGCATGATTCCCCTGGAAAAGATCGGATCGACGCCGACCAGGTCCAGGGGCTTGGACACTGTCATGGCGTTACGTTCGCGGGCCCGTTCCAGCGTGGCGCGGCGCGTGGGTTGGTAAAGCAGATCCAGGCCCAGCGGTGCGCCATAGGAGGGCTGGCCCTGGACGTACAGCACCGGTACGTATTCGTCCCGCTCGGGGGCCTCTCGCAGCAGGCCCGCCTCGTCCGGCTCACGAATGGTAAACGTACCGGAGACTTCGGCGCGCGCCTGGTGCTCGAATGCCTGCCGCTCGTCCCGAAGCACCCGGGGCGCCCAGGCGAAGGCCCGGGTATGGCGCAGCATGGCTTCGGTGTAGCCATGGAATTCGGTGTTGGAAACCCCATCGGAGTTGGCGAAGAAACGCCTCAGGCTGTCGAGGCGTTGGACCTGGTCCTGAAAGCGCTCTTCGATGCGGCTGTAGCGCTCGTCGACTTGCAGCGCGAAACGTTGGCGCAGTTGCTGATTGAACAGATTCAGCGTGCCCCAGGCCAACAAGCCGGTCAGCAAAGCCCCCGCCGCCAGGACCAAAGAAGCCACCAGCCACGCTGAAACATCTTCGCTGATAAAACCCAGGATCCTGGGACGCACCGGATGTAATGCCATACCCATAACTCAGAAAAGGACCAGGCATTTGAACGGCCCCGGCCACAGCTAAGTTATAGCTATATGCCACTACTTTAGCCAGCCCCCAAAACACCCGAAAGCCTTGAATTTCAAGGCCTGGGTGGATCCAATCAGCAAAATCAGCGTGCCGTGATTTTCCATGCGCGGTGAATCTTGCTGTTTCGGGCAAAATCCGGATCGATGGTCTTCGCGGTGATTTCCTCCACCGCGTAACGCTCGGTCAGGTTCTCTTCGAGTTGGAACTTGCGGAAGTTGTTGGAGAAATACAACACGCCGCCCGGCGCCAGGCGCGCCATGGCCAGGTCCAGCAACTGGACGTGATCGCGCTGCACGTCGAACACGCCTTCCATGCGCTTGGAGTTGGAGAAGGTCGGCGGATCGATGAAGATCAGGTCGTATTCGTCACGGCTGGCTTCCAGCCACGCCATCACGTCACCCTGCTCCAGGCGGTTCTTGTCGGAAAAGCCATTGAGCGACAGGTTGCGCCGCGCCCAATCGAGGTAGGTTTTCGACAAATCGACGCTGGTAGTGTTGCGGGCACCGCCCTTGGCAGCGTGGACGCTGGCGGTCGCGGTGTAGCAGAACAGGTTGAGGAAGCGCTTGCCGGCCGCTTCTTTCTGGATTCGCAGACGCATGGGCCGGTGATCGAGAAACAGCCCGGTGTCGAGGTAATCCGTGAGGTTGACGAGCAGCTTCACGCCGCCTTCGTTGACTTCGGTGAACTTGCCCTGGGCGCTCTGGCGCTCGTACTGCTTGGTGCCGCTCTGGCGCTCGCGGCGCTTGATGACGACGCGGCTCTTGTCGACGTTCAAGGCCTGGGGAATCGCCGCCAGCGCATCGAACAAGCGGGCCGAGGCCTTTTCCGGATCGATGGACTTCGGCGCGACGTACTCCTGCACGTGAACCCAATCGTGGTACAGGTCGATGGCCATCGAGTATTCCGGCATGTCGGCATCGTAGACGCGATAGCAGTCCACGCCTTCACGCTTGGCCCACTTGCTCAGCAGCTTGAGGTTTTTCTGCAGGCGATTGGCGAACATCTGCCCGCCTTCGCTCAGGCGCGCCTGCTCGACCACGGGGGCCGGTGCCGGCGCTGGCTTGATCGGGTTGCCGTTCTTGTTGTACTGACGCTCCTGCGGGACATCCGGGGTCTGGTCGTAGGCGGATTGCTCACGCTCGGCCTGGCGTTGCTCCGGGGTCCGACGCTCGCCCGTGACGAACTGATCCGGCAACACCTTGATCAACAGCAGCTTGCAGGGCAAGGCGCCGTTCCAGAACGAATACTGCTTGTGGCTGCGAATGCCCATGCGCTTGCCCAGGTCCGGCGCGCCGGTGAACACCGCGGCCTCCCAGTTCAGGCAGGCCTGGCGCAGGCGTTCGCCGAGGTTCTGGTAGAGATAAAGCAGGCTGGCTTCATCGCCCAGGCGTTCGCCATACGGAGGGTTGCAGATCACCAGGCCTTTCTGGTTCTGGTCCGGGCGCGGCTCGAAGGTGGCGACTTCGCCCTGGTAGATCTTGATCCACTCGCTCAGGCCCGCGCGCTCGACGTTGTTGCGACCCGGCTGGATCAGCCGTGGATCGGCCTCGTAGCCGCGGATCCACAACGGCGGCTTGGCCAGCCCGGCAGCGGCGCGTTCAGAGGCTTCTTCATGAAGCTTCTTCCACAACGCCGGCACATGGCCGAGCCAGGCGGTAAAGCCCCATTGCTGGCGACGCAGGTTCGGCGCCATGTCGGCGGCGATCATGCCGGCTTCCACCAGGAATGTGCCGACGCCGCACATCGGGTCGGCCAGCGCCCCGCCTTCGGCGGCAATGCGCGGCCAACCGGCGCGGATCAGGATCGCGGCGGCGAGGTTTTCCTTCAGCGGCGCGGCGCCTTGCTGCAGGCGATAACCGCGCTGGTGCAGGCTGTGGCCGGAAAGGTCCAGGGAGAGGATCGCTTCGCCGCGGTCCAGGCGCAGGTGGATGCGCAGGTCCGGGTTGAGCTTGTCGATGGACGGGCGCTCGCCCGACGGCGTACGCAGTTTGTCGACAATGGCGTCCTTGACCTTCAAGGCGCCGAAATGGGTGTTGTCGATGCCCGAGCCGTGGCCGCTGAACTCCACCGCCAGGGTGCCGTCGGCGAGCATGTGGTCTTGCCAGTCGACATCCAGCACACCGTGGTAAAGGTCTTCGGCATCCTTCATCGGGAAGCGCTTGAGCACCAGCAACACGCGGTTGGCCAGGCGGGACCAGAGGCAGAGCCGATAGGCCGTCTCCATGTCAGCGCTGCCGCGAACGGCCGAGGTATGCTCTCGCGCCTCTTCAAGGCCAAGCCCGACGGCTTCCTCAAGAAGCAGGCCTTCGAGGCCCTTGGGGCAAGTGAGGAAGAGTTCAAAACGGTCGGACATGGGATTTCCAGAGCCTTTGGCTAAGTGGGCCGGGCAACGCATTGCCGGGCCGGGTTCAATCAGGTGCTTTTCTCAAGAGCACCCGCGTGGCACGAAAGTGTGCCGCTCCGTCCCCACCGCTCAGGTTCAAAGAGCTTAGATGCGAGGACAGATAAAAAATTCTGTGCAACAAATTGTGAAAAGTCGTCCCTTTCGTCGAATAGTGCCCGAGTGCAACAGGGGGACATTCTCATTCGTTTCCGGCGACCGCCTTTCAGCGCAGGGCTGATCATACAGGGGTCTTGCTCAAAAGCGGGCGTCGAACATCGTGTTACTTATCGCACTAACATCTTTATTGTTACGTGCTTATGACAAAACGATCATTCCATCCGTGTGACGCTTTGGTTAGAACTCACCACAGGTTGACGTCGCAACGGCGTCAACACCTTGGCTCGTCACGCCGGCAACGAGCCACCAACGGCAGAATGATTCTGCCCCGGCCTCGATAGAGGTCGACGCTAAGCAACAGTCAACAAGTGAGGGCAACACCCTATGAGAAGACTTAAGCGTGATCCGTTGGAAAGAGCTTTTTTACGCGGTTACCAATATGGCGTTGGTGGTAAATCCCGTGAGCTTTGCCCCTTTACTCTACCGTCGGTACGTCAAGCCTGGATCAATGGCTGGCGGGAAGGACGCGGCGACAACTGGGACGGTATGACCGGCACTGCGGGTATCCACAGACTCAACGAACTTCACGCCGTCGGCTGACACAGGGCCTATTACTCAAGAACTCGACAATCTGACATCCAAACCGATTTAACCACGCACGTCCCATCCGGACGGCGGGCTGCGGCCCAGGGGGCTCCTTCGAGGAGCCCTTTTTAATGCCCGGGTTTCTTGGACTTGAGCTGCAAACACTGCTGTGGCGAGGGGATTTATCCCCGCTGGGCTGCGCAGCAACCCCAAAAAGATCACACAATAAACCTGACACACCGAGAGCAGCTTACAGGGGCCGCTTCACGCCCAGCGGGGATAAATCCCCTCGCCACAAATGGACCTCACCAACCTTAGGAATCACCCCAACGCCGCAATCGCATCCACCGACTCGCGAATCAACGCTGGCCCCTTGTAGATGAACCCCGAATAAACCTGCACCAGGCTCGCCCCGGCGGTGATCTTCTCGGCGGCGTGCCGACCTTCGGTAATCCCGCCCGCCGCGATGATCGGCAAACGTCCCGCCAATTCACCCGCCAGGACTTTTACGGTGTGGGTGCTCTTGTCACGCACCGGCGCGCCAGACAAGCCGCCCGCCTCGTCGCCATGCTCCAACCCTTCGACACCTTCACGGCCCAGCGTGGTGTTGGTGGCGATCACCGCGTCCATGCCAGTCTCGATCAGCGCCTGGGCTACCTGGACGGTTTCCTCGTCGCTCATGTCCGGGGCAATCTTGATCGCCAGCGGCACATGTCGGCCATGGGTGACCGCCAGCTCCGCACGGCGCCGGGCCAGGTCGGCCAGCAGTTGCTTGAGCGAATCACCGAACTGCAGGCTTCGCAGCCCCGGGGTGTTCGGTGAACTGACGTTGACGGTGATATAGCTGGCGTGGGCGTAGACCTTGTCCAGGCAGATCAGGTAATCGTCCACGGCGCGCTCCACCGGGGTGTCGAAGTTCTTGCCGATGTTGATGCCCAGCACGCCCTTGTACTTGGCTGCCGCGACACGGGCCAGCAGGTGATCAACGCCCAGGTTGTTGAAGCCCATGCGATTGATGATCGCCTCGGCCTGGGGCAGACGGAACAGTCGTGGCTTGGGGTTGCCCGGCTGCGGTCGCGGCGTCACGGTGCCAATTTCCACGAAGCCGAAACCCAATTGCGCAAAGCCGTCGATGGCCGCGCCATTCTTGTCCAGGCCCGCCGCCAGCCCGACCGGGTTGGGAAACTCCAGCCCCATGACCGTCACCGGAAGTTTCGCCGGGGCCTTGCACAGCAGACCGTTAAGGCCCAAGCGCCCGCCCGCGCCGATCAAGTCCAGGGACAGGTCATGGGAGGTTTCCGGGGAGAATTTGAACAGCAGTTCACGGGCCAGGGTGTACATGGGCGGCTTTGACTCGGGCGACGAAATGAGGCGGCGATTATAGCCGCGCAACGGCGTCGCAAGCGAGGCGCTCGCACAAAACCGCAGCGCTGGCATATGCCTTGCACCTTTTTGGTCATCAGCGCCCCATGCCAACGACGGAATGAGTGCCGCACTGTTTCAAAGGACAACGGCGTCGGCGTCCGGCCTCTCCTGGCCAGGACACGGCGCCTTTTCATGTGGAAGGTGATATCGATGAATGAAGTTCCAGCCACGCCCCTGGCCTGGGTCAATGGCAGCGATGCCCCGGAGAAGAGCGCGATCAACCTCGGCTTCATGGCCTTGAGCGACTGCGCCCCGGTGGTGGTGGCCGCCACCCAAGGCTTCGCCCAACCCTACGGCCTGACCCTGAATCTCAAGCGCCAGGCATCCTGGGCCAACCTGCGGGACAAGCTGGTCAGCGGTGAAATCGATGCCGCCCACAGCCTCTATGGCTTGATCTACGCAGTGCATCTGGGCATTGGCGGCGTCGCACCGACGGACATGGCCGTGCTGATGGGGTTGAACCAGAACGGCCAGAGCATCAACCTCTCCCACGGCCTCCAGGCCCAAGGCGTGACCAGTCCTGAAGCACTGGAACGGCACGTGCACCAAACTCGCCCGAAACTGACCTTCGCCCAGACCTTCCCCACCGGCACCCATGCCATGTGGCTCTATTACTGGCTCGCGGCCCAGGGCATCCATCCGCTATCGGATGTCGACAGCGTCGTGGTACCACCGCCGCAGATGGTCGCTCACCTGCAAGCCGGGCGCATCGACGGTTTTTGCGTGGGCGAGCCCTGGTGCGCCAGTGCGGTAAAGCAAAACCTCGGTTTTACCCTGGCGACCACCCAGACCATCTGGCCCGACCACCCGGAAAAGGTCCTCGGCTGCACCCGCGCGTTCGTCGAGCAATACCCCAATACCGCCCGGGCGCTGGTAATGGCGATCCTGGAAGCAAGCCGCTTCATCGAGCAAAGCACTGAAAACCGTCGCAGCACCGCACAACTGTTGAGCGCACCCGAATACCTCGACGCGCCGCTGGACTGCATCGAGCCGCGCTTGCTGGGCATCTATGCCGACGGCTTGGGCAACAGTTGGCAGGACCCCCATGCCATGCGCTTCCACGGAGGCGGCGAGGTGAACCTGCCATACTTGTCCGATGGCATGTGGTTCATGACCCAGTTCCGTCGCTGGGGCCTGCTGCGTGAAGACCCGGACTACCTGGCCGTCGCGCGCCAGGTCCAGCAGCTCAAGTTGTACCGTGAAGCCGCCGCGGCGCTGGGCGTAATCTCCCCAGGCCAGGACATGCGTAGCAGCCAACTGATCGACGGCACCACCTGGGACGGCACTGATCCGGCCGGGTACGCCCGCAGCTTCAAACTGCACGCCTTGAGCGATGCGGCTCCCCTTCTCGCCAGCCGCTGACAGGAGCCACGACCATGCTGCGTATCCTGCTGATCAACGACACCGCGAAAAAAGTCGGTCGCCTGAAAGCGGCCCTGATTGAAGCCGGCTTCGAAGTGATCGACGAATCCGGCCTGACCATCGACCTGCCGGCGCGCGTCGAAACAGTGCGTCCGGACGTGATCCTGATCGATACCGAGTCACCCGGACGCGATGTGATGGAGCAAGTGGTGCTGGTCAGTCGTGACCAGCCGCGACCGATCGTCATGTTTACCGACGAGCACGACCCGGATGTAATGCGCCAGGCGATCAAGTCGGGCGTCAGCGCCTACATCGTCGAAGGCATCCATGCCGCGCGCCTGCAACCGATCCTCGACGTCGCCATGGCCCGCTTCGAAAGCGACCAGGCCCTGCGCGCCCAACTCCTGGCCCGGGACCAGCAACTGGCCGAACGCAAGCGCATCGAACTGGCCAAGGGCATGCTCATGAAGATGAAGGAGTGCAACGAGGAACAGGCCTACACCCTGATGCGCCGCCAGGCCATGAGCCGCCAGCAGAAGCTCATCCAGGTGGCGGAGCAGATCATTGCCATGAATGAGCTGCTGGGCTGAAAGCCTTGTAGCGCAGGGCCTGCCGCCATCGCGAGCAGGCTCGCTCCCACAGGGAGCCCCGGGGTGGACTTCATATTTGTCGCACCACAAATCAACTGTGGGAGCGAGCTTGCTCGCGATTGCGATCTAATGTTCAACATCGATATCGACTGACCCACCGTCATCGCGAGCAAGCTCGCTCCCACAGGAAGTCCCGGGGTGGACTTCATATTTGTCGCACCACAAATCAACTGTGGGAGCGAGCTTGCTCGCGATGGCGATCTAACGTTCAACATCGATATCGACTGACCCACCGTCTTCGCGAGCAAGCTCGCTCCCACAGGAAGTCCGGAGTGGACTTCATATTTATGAACGCCACAAATCCACTGTGGGAGCGAGCCCGCTCGCGAAGGGCTCGCCCCGAATTATCAGGTTGGCACAGATCTCGCTTAACCCACCCCACAGGTAACCAACGGCGGTTGCCCCACCTACGACAAAGACGTCGCATACCCCATTGCCCTCCAGCAATCCGGGTTGCGGCGTTTTTTTGTTTTGGTCCTGCGGGACCGGTGGTGCGACCACAGGCGGCGCACTGCTCAAAGCACTGACTCATTTCTCGAGACTTTTACAGCTGAGGTGCGCGATGAATTCAAGCTTCTGGAAATCCGGCCATACCCCGACACTGTTCGCGGCCTTCCTCTATTTCGACCTGAGCTTCATGGTCTGGTACCTGCTCGGCCCGATGGCGGTGCAAATCTCCGCCGATTTGCATTTGAGCACCCAACAACGTGGCTTGATGGTGGCGACGCCCATTCTGGCCGGCGCGGTGTTGCGCCTGTTCATGGGGTTGCTGGCCGACCGCCTGTCACCCAAGACCGCCGGCATGATCGGCCAGGTCATCGTGATCGGTGCCTTGTTCTGTGCCTGGAAACTCGGCATCCACAGCTATGAACAAGCGCTGCTGCTGGGGCTGTTCCTGGGCATGGCCGGGGCCTCGTTCGCCGTGGCACTGCCATTGGCGTCCCAGTGGTACCCGCCGCAACATCAGGGCAAGGCCATGGGCATCGCCGGGGCCGGTAACTCGGGCACCGTGTTCGCCGCCTTGGCCGCGCCGATCCTCGCGGTGTCGTTCGGCTGGACCAACGTGTTCGGCTTCGCGCTGATCCCGCTGGTCCTGACCCTGATCGCCTTCAGCTTGATGGCCAAGAACGCCCCCGAGCGCCCCAAGGCCAAATCCATGGCCGATTACCTCAAGGCCCTGGGCGATCGCGACAGCTGGTGGTTCATGTTTTTCTACAGTGTGACCTTCGGCGGCTTCATCGGCCTGGCCAGCGCCCTGCCCGGCTACTTCAACGACCAATACGGCCTGAGCCCGGTCACCGCCGGCTACTACACCGCCGCCTGCGTCTTCGGTGGCAGCCTGATGCGCCCACTGGGCGGCGCCTTGGCAGACCGTTTCGGCGGCATCCGCACCCTGCTGGGCATGTACACCGTGGCGGCTATCTGCATCGCTGCCGTGGGTTTCAACCTGCCGAGTTCCTACGCGGCGCTGGCACTTTTCGTGTGCACCATGCTCGGCCTGGGTGCAGGCAACGGTGCGGTATTCCAACTGGTGCCACAACGTTTCCGTCGCGAAATCGGCGTGATGACTGGTTTGATCGGCATGGCCGGCGGCATCGGCGGCTTCGCCCTGGCGGCGGGCATGGGTGCGATCAAGCAGAGCACCGGCAGCTATCAACTGGCGTTGTGGTTGTTCGCCAGCCTCGGTGTCCTGGCCTGGTTCGGCCTGCATGGCGTCAAGCGTCGCTGGAGAACCACTTGGGGTTCGGCCGCCGTCACCGCTGCTCGGGTATAACAGCCCACCATGAGCCTGCAATTGAGCTTCGCCGAGGCCAGCGCCATCGGCCCCCGGGAAGAAAACCAGGACGCCCTGCGCCTGGTCACCCCCGCCCCGGCCTTGGCCGCCAGCAAGGGTTATCTGTTCGCCATCGCCGACGGCGTGAGCCAATGCGCCGATGGCGGATTGGCCGCCCGCTCGACCTTGCAAGCGCTGGCCTTGGATTACTACTCCACGCCGCAAACCTGGGGCGTGGCCCAGGCGCTGGACCGGCTGTTACTGGCACAGAACCGCTGGTTGCAAGCCAACGGTGGCGGGCAACCGCTGCTCACCACCGTCAGCGCGCTGGTGCTGCGGGGCCGGCGCTTCACCCTGGCCCATGTCGGTGATTGCCGGGTCTACCGTTGGCAAGCCGATCATCTGCAACGGATCAGCGAAGATCACGTCTGGGAACAACAGGGCATGCAACATGTGCTCAAGCGCGCGCTGGGGCTGGATCAACACCTGATCCTGGATTTCCTCGACGGGGAACTGCGCGAGGACGAGACCTTCGTGCTGCTCAGTGACGGCGTGTGGGCAGTACTCGGCGACACCGCCATCGCCGGCATTCTGCGCGACCAGCCAGACCTCGAACTCGCGGCCCAGACACTGGTGAACGCCGCCCATCTGGCCGGCAGCCAGGACAACGCCAGTGCGTTGCTGGTGCGCGTCGATGCCTTGGGCGAAGCCAGCATCGGCGATGCGTTGATCCAGCTCCAGCAGTGGCCGTTGCCGCCGACGCTGAAGCCCGGCCAGGCCTTCGAGGGTTGGCAGATCGAAAGTTTGCTCGGCCAGAGCCAGCAATCCTTGCTTTACCGGGTCCACGACGGCCAAGGCCAGCCCTGGCTGCTGAAGACCCTGCCCGCGCAACTGCGGGACGATTCCCGGGCTGGGCAGGCCTTGTTGTCGGAAGAATGGTTTCTCAAGCGAGTCGCCGGCAGGCAATTTCCCGAAGTGCATGGCGTGCCCCAGCGCCAGCATCTGTACTACGTGATGCGCGAATATTCGGGCATGACCCTGGCCGAGATGTTCGACCGGACCGGCACGCTGCCCCTGGCGCAATGGCAGGACTTGGCACAACGGCTGGTGCGGGCGGTGGGCCTGTTGCATCGACGGCAGATCTACCACCGCGACATCAAGCCGGAAAACCTGCACCTGGGCGACGACGGCGAACTTCGCCTATTGGATTTTGGCCTGGCGTATTGCCCAGGCTTGTCCGAGGACCAGGCCAACGTTCTGCCTGGCACGCCCAGCTACATTGCCCCGGAAGCCTTCGGCGGTGCCGCGCCGACTGCTCAACAGGATTTGTACTCGGTCGGCGTGACCTTGTATTTCCTGCTGACCGGGCACTATCCCTACGGTGAAGTCGAAGCCTTCCAACGCCCGCGCTTTGGTGTGCCGGTCAGCGCCAGCCGCTATCGACCGGACCTGGCCGAATGGCTTGGCCAAAGCCTCGAACGTGCCGTCGCGGCGGACCCGGGCCAGCGCTTTGAAACCGCCGAGGAATGGTTGCTGTTGCTGGAACAGGGCGAGCGCCGCAGCTTGAGCGTAAGGCCCCGGCCCCTGCTGGAGAGAGAACCGCTGAAGGTCTGGCGAACGTTGGCGCTGGTGTCGCTGGTCGTGAATATCGTGCTGTTGTTCCTGGTATTCCACGGCTGAAATCGGTCGCTCCCCGCAAGGGATTGTCTTGCGGCAAGCCTGGAAATCAGCTCAAGCACTGATCGCCAGGCCATGCCGGCGATGATGCATGCTCAACTGATCCTTGATCAGCCGCAGCACCCGGGCTTCGTGTTCATGGATAAAGAAATGCCCGCCCGCGAGCATGTCCACGGAGAAACTGCCGCAGGTTTCCCTGCTCCAGCCAATCAGTTGTTCCGTGGTGGCCTTGTCGGCCGCGCCGCCGAGCACATGCACGGGGCAGTTCAGCGGTGATCGGAGCTTGGGTTGGTAGCGCCCGCAGAGCAGGAAATCCGCCCGCAGCACGGGCAAGGTCAGGGCCATCAGTTCTTCGTTGGCCAACACCTCTTCGCTGGTGCCATTGAGGGTGCGCAACTGGTCGATCAGTTCCGCATCGGTTTTCGGCTCGGCGAAGCCGCGATCGTAATCGGCGCGCATCGTCGGCGCCGCAGTGCCCGAGGCAAACAGCGCCACCGGTTCCGGGCAACCCAGCTCGCGCAGGGCATGGGCGAGCTCGCAGGCCAGCAAAGCCCCCAGGCTGTGGCCGAACAGGGCGTAAGGAGCCCGGAGCGTCGGGTACAGCTCCCGTGCCAGTTGCTTCGCCAATGGCCCCATGTCGGTGTGCAGCGGCTCGGCAAAACGCGCCCCGCGCCCCGGCAATTCCACCGGTTGCACCGTCAGCCACTGTGGCACCTTGCGCCGCCAGCGGCTGTAAACCATCGCACTGGCGCCTGAATATGGCAGGCACAGCAGGGTCAGTTGGGTCACTGCGGTTTTCTCCGATCGTTTGTATAAAAAGAATAACGAGGCCGGGCCGTGGAAAATTAGTCACCGGCCCCACGTCCGGATGCGGCTTATAATGTCCGCCCCATGGCTTTGGTCTGCCCAAGGAGAACACAATGAGCTGGTCCGCCCAACAATATGTTGCTTTCGAACAGGAACGCACCCGCCCGTCCCGCGATCTGCTGGCAGCGATCCCGCAAATGCAGGCGCGCCAGGTGATCGACCTGGGCTGCGGCCCCGGCAACTCCACCGAATTGTTGGTGGACCATTTTCCCGGCGCAACGGTGCGTGGCCTCGACAGTTCCGCCGATATGGTCGAAGCCGCCCGCAAGCGCTTGCCCAACGTGTCATTCGACACGGCCGACATCGGCCGCTGGAACGAAAACGGCCCCTTCGACGTGATCTTCGCCAACGCCGTGCTGCAATGGCTGCCGGACCACGCCACCCTGCTGCCATCGCTGGTGGACAAGCTCAAGCCAGGTGGCAGCCTGGCGATCCAGATGCCCGACACCCTGCACCAGCCGTCCCACCGCTTGATGCGGGACATCGCCGCCAACGGCCCTTGGGCCAGCCAACTGGCCGGCGCGGCTGATTCGCGGACCGAGGTGGAGGATGCCGCCACCTATTTCAAGATTCTCAAACCCCATTGCACTCGCGTCGACGTGTGGCGCACCACCTACCACCATCCGCTGGCCGGTGGTGCCTCGGGAATCGTGGAATGGTTCAAGGGCAGCGGCCTGCGTCCGTTCCTCGAACCCCTGGACGAAGCGCAACGCGAGGACTATCTGACGCAGTACCACAAGGCCATCGAACAGGCGTATCCAGCCCTGGACGATGGCTCGGTCCTGCTGCCGTTTCCAAGGTTGTTCATCGTCGCGACGCGCTAGGGCGATGGTCGGGAATGAGGACAAAACACCAGGCCGAACCGGTCGCAACAAAAGGAAAAAGAACTGAGAATAGTGCGAAACCATTCCCAGCTCTAATCTCAAACAAGTTAAAGAATTACAAACACGTAGAACTGCTAAAGCTCTCGAATATGAATATTATCAACATCAACAATTGGATCGCCAAAATCAACAAGTGCTTGACGGATCCAGATTTCTCCAGCACCCGCGTCCTCACTCGTCATAGTAAACGTGAACTTATAGGTCTCCCAATGAGGTGTTACTTTAAAGTTTTCGTTCCCTTCTTCTGCAGCGCCATAGACAGTCATAGCCAGATACGCACGCCCATAAGTTTCAGAGGTTCCTCGAGCCAGAACGCTCATCTCATAACTTTTACCTAAGGCGAAAGAAATTCCTGTATGAGCCAATCTGGGAAATTTACCAACCGCGACCAGTTCACAGTAATAGTTACCCTTTTGCCCCTCTTTGATGGATGCGTTTTGCACTAACACCCAACCGTTGGTGTTTCGACCTGAAAAATCAGTATAGTGATCGAGTTTATTTATTCCGGTTGCTTTTGAAGTAGTCATGGTTGAACGTCCTCTGTGTATTGAAGTGTTATTCAATCCCGTTCCTGAATTACTGGCTACTGTCAAACTTTACAGGTACGGGGCCTTTCCCGACGGATGGCCAGAGAGTCATTTACTTAGGCGATGGTCGGGTGGCGAGGGCTAAATTTCTGATCCAGGCCCTCGTTACCTGCTAAGACCAAAACCCGCAAGAGTGATCGCCGTGGACCTGCAAACCATCCTGGGCAAGCTGTTCGCCAATGCCGGCGCCGTTGGCATCGAAGGCGTTTTCCAATTCGTGTTCGGCCCGCACCAGGCGTTCTGGTCCGAGGTCAAGGCCAGCAGCCACACCCAGGCTGGCCGCCACGCCAGCCCCGACGTGACCATCGAAGTGGCGGAAACGGACTTTCTCGGGATCATGGCCGGCCTGGCCAACGTCGAGGAACTGTTCGCCAGCGGTCGCCTGAAGATCGGCGGCAACATGGGCCTGGCGACGTTATTGCCGCAGATCATCGACCATGCGCGCCACGGCAATCGGCCGGTGGAAAAGGTCGACATGAACAAGCGCTACCCCACCCCATCGCGCTTCAGCGAAACCCTCACCGCCAGCCGGCCAATCCAACGCAGCATCGAGCGTCAGCCGCGCAGCAAGCTATCGGTGCAAGACTTCCAGGCGCGCTATCTGCCCCATGGCATCCCAGTGATCATCAGCGATGCGCTGCAGGACTGGCCCTTGTTCAAGCTCAGCCGGGAAGAAACCCTGGTGCATTTCGCCAAGCTGCAAGGCATCACCCGCCATGGCGATTATACGAAGAAGACCTTTTCCACCGAGCGGGACTTTCGCTCCACCTCCATGGCGGACTTCATCGCCTCCCTCGACAGCCCGGCGCCCAAGCGCGCCGACGGCGAACCACCGGCCTACATGGGCAACAATATCTTGCCGGCGCAGTTGATGGAGCTGATCAAATATCCGCCCTATTTCGATCCGTCGCTGTTCATTCCGCCGCGCATCTGGATCGGCCCCAAGGGCACCCTCACGCCGCTGCACCGCGACGACACCGACAACCTGTTCGCCCAGGTCTGGGGCCAGAAAACCTTCACCCTCGCCGCGCCCCATCACCGCGAGGCACTGGGCACCTGGTCGACCGCGCCCCAAGGCGGATTGGACGGCTGTGATTTCAACCCGGACGCGCCGGACTACGAGCGTTTCCCCAGCGCCCGGGACGTGACGTTCATGCGGGTGACGCTGGAGGCCGGGGACCTGCTGTTTTTGCCGGAGGGTTGGTTTCACCAGGTGGAGTCGGTGTCCACCTCGCTGTCGGTGAATTTCTGGGTGAATTCGGGGCGGGGTTGGTGACAACACTAGCGGAGCCGACCTTGTGGCGAGGGGATTTATCCCCGTTGGGCTGCGTAGCAGCCCCTCAAAAGGACAACGCGTTTAGCTTGATGTATATCAAGTAGAAGGGTTGGGACTGCTGCGCAGTCCAGCGGGGCGGTGCGACGTTTCGCTAAATCCCCTCGCCACAGCGCTTTGCGCTCACCTTTGCTGGCGATAACTCTGCACCGCCGACCCAAGCACCACCGCCCCGGCCGCAATCGCCAGCCAGAACCCACTGCGTGCGCCAAACGTATCCACCAGCCACCCCGAACCGGCCGCGCCGATCGCCACGCCGATGCTCAGGCCGGTCACCAGCCAGGTCAGGCCTTCGGTCAGCCGGGCCGGCGGCACGATACGCTCCACCAGGGCCATGGCGACGATCAGCGTCGGCGCGAAGAACAACCCGGCGACGAACACGGCCAGGGACAAGCCGAGGATATTGCTCGCCAACAGCAACGGCAGCGTGGTGACTGCCGTCGCTACGCCGCCATACAGGAACAGCCGCGGCAATGGCAGTTTCGAGCGCAGCGCGCCGAACGCCAGCCCGGCCAGGCACGAACCGATCGCATAGACCGACAGCACGATGCTCGCCGCCGCGGGCTGCCCCTGCTGCTGGGCGAACGCGACGCTGACCACGTCCACCACCCCGACGATGACACCCATGGCGACCATCAACGACAGCAGCAAAAGCACATCGACTGAACCAATGATCGAGCCCTGATGATGCGCCTGGTGCGGATGCACCGGCGGCTCGGTGCCACGCTGCAGGACAAACGCCGTGACGCCGATCGCCAGCAGCAACACCGAGGCCAGCGGCCCCGCCTCGGGAAACGCCACCACGCACAAACCCACCGACAACGGCGGCCCTACGATGAAGCAGACCTCGTCCAGCACCGACTCCAGCGCATAAGCGGTGCGCAATTGCGGCTGGCCGCGATACACCTCGGTCCAGCGCGCCCGCACCATCGCCGACATACTCGGCATGCAACCGGCCAGCGCGGCGAACAGGAACAGCGTCCAATGGGGCGCCTGCAATCGCGTGCACAACAACAGCATCAACAACGCCCCGCCGCCCAGCAACGCTGACACCGGCAACACCCGCCCCTGGCCGAAACGGTCCACCAGCCGCGACACCTGGGGCGCGCAGAACGCGGTCGCCAAGGCAAACGTTGCCGCCACCGCGCCGGCCAATCCATAGCCGCCCTTGAGTTGCGCAAGCATGGTGATCAGGCCGATGCCGGTCATTGATATGGGCATGCGCGCGACCATCCCCGCCAGCACGAAGCCGCGGCTGCCGGGGGCTGTGAACAATTCACGATAGGGGTTTGCCATGGGACGCGGCCTCAACAAGGGCCTGCAACTTGCCATAAACGACCGGGCCGGGGAAAGCGCAAAACTGTGGGTGAAATGTGAAGACTGTTTCCCGCAAATGAACTCTCGGCACGTGGCGCCAGTCAGCAAGTAAGGCCCTCAGTTCAAGGTGCTACCCATGCAGATTTCCCTCGCCCGACAAGTAGCCTTGGTGACCGGCGCCAGCTCCGGCATTGGCGCTGGCTCGGCAAAGGCGCTGGCGGCGGCCGGTGCCGCCGTGGTCCTCAACTACCATTCCAGCGCCGGCCCGGCCGAAGAGCTGGCCCGCGAGATCAACGACAGTGGCGGCCGCGCCATCGCCATCGGCGCCGACGTGTCGAAGGAGCAGGACGTTGAACGCTTGTTCGCCCAGGCCCTCGACGCCTTCGGTACGCTGGACATTCTCGTCGCCAACTCCGGCCTGCAAAAAGACGCTGCCGCCGTCGACATGAGCCTGGACGACTGGAACACCGTCATCGGCGTCAATCTCACCGGCCAGTTCCTCTGCGCCCGCGCCGCCCTGCGAATCTTCAACCGCCAGGGCATTCGCCAAGGCGTGTCCCGCGCCGCTGGCAAGATCATCCATATGAGTTCGGTGCACCAGCGCATTCCCTGGGCCGGCCACGTCAACTACGCAGCATCCAAGGGCGGCATCGACCAGCTCATGCAGACCCTGGCCCAGGAAACCAGTCACCAGCGCATCCGCATCAATAGCATCGCCCCCGGCGCCATCCGCACGGCGATCAACCGGGAGGCCATGGAGGGCGACAATGAGCAGAAAATCCTGGAGCTCATCCCCTACGGTCGGGTCGGCGATGTGGAAGATGTCGCCAACGCGGTGGTCTGGCTGGCGTCGGATTTGTCCGATTATGTCGTGGGCACCACGCTGTTCATCGATGGCGGAATGAGCCTCTATCCGGGGTTCCGCGGCAATGGCTGATCATGACGAACCGCAAAGCCCCATCGAGAACCACGGGATCATTGGCGACATGCGCACTGCCGCGCTGGTCAACGATCGTGGCAGCGTAGATTTTTTCTGCTGGCCGGAATTCGACAGCCCGTCGATCTTCTGTTCGCTGCTGGACACCGCCGAGGCCGGTATCTTCCAACTCGCGCCGGACTTGCCAGACGCCCGTCGCCAGCAAATCTACCTACCCGACACCAACGTCCTGCAGACCCGCTGGCTAAGCGACGGCGTTGTGGTGGAGATTACCGACCTGCTGCCCATCGGCGACAGCGAGGATGACCTGCCTGTGCTGATGCGGCGGGTGCGCATGACGGTCGGCAGTGCGACATTTCGCATGCGTTGCGCGGTGCGCCATGACTATTCCCGTGCCGCGACCACGGCGCGCCAGGACGGCGACCACGTCATCTTCGAGGCCGCGCAACAACCGAGCCTGCGCCTGTGCGCCGACCAGCACATGACGCTGGACGGCCAGGCGGCGGTGGCCGAGTTCACCCTGGCGCAAGGCCAGACGGCGGAGTTTCTTCTCGGAGGCATCGACGACACGCGCCTGGTGGATAACACCAGCACGCTGTGCCTGGAGCGAACCCTGGCGTTCTGGCGCGGCTGGATCAGCCAATCCAACTACCGCGGTCGCTGGCGAGAAATGGTCAACCGCTCCGCGCTGGCGCTGAAACTGCTGACGTCACGTAAACAAGGCGCCATCCTCGCCGCCGCCACCTTCGGCCTGCCGGAAACACGCGGTGGCGAGCGCAATTGGGATTACCGCTACACCTGGATCCGCGACGCCTCGTTCACCGTCTACGCATTCATGCGCCTGGGCTTTGTCGATGAAGCCAACGCCTACATGCGCTGGCTGCGTGGCCGGGTCAGCGACTGCCGCGATCAACCGACCAAACTCAACATCCTCTACGGCCTGGACGGTCGGCTTGAGCTGCCCGAAACCGAACTGACACACCTGAGCGGCTACGGCAACGCGCGGCCGGTGCGCATCGGCAACCTGGCGTACGAGCAAGTGCAGTTGGACATCTTCGGTGAGTTGATGGACGCGGTGTACCTGGTCAACAAATACGGCGAAGCCATTTCCCATCAGGGCTGGAAACACACGGTCGATGTGGTGGACCAGGTGTGCACGATCTGGCAGGACAAGGATGTCGGCATCTGGGAAATGCGCGGCGAGGAGCAGCATTTTTTGCATTCGCGGCTGATGTGCTGGGTCGCCGTGGACCGCGCCATTCGCCTGGCAAGCAAACGCTCCCTGCCCGCCCCGTTCGCCCGCTGGGATGAGACGCGCCAGGCCATCTACGAAGACATCTGGACGAACTTCTGGAACGACGAGCATCAGCATTTCGTCCAGCGCCTGGGCAGCACCGCCCTCGACGGCTCGATGCTGTTGATGCCGCTGGTGCGCTTCGTCAGCGCCCGTGATCCGCGCTGGTTGTCGACGCTGGACGCCATCGAAAAGGACCTGGTGCGCGACGGTATGGTCTATCGCTACCGCACCGACGACGACCCCATCGACGGTCTCATCGGCACCGAAGGCTCATTCGTCGCTTGCTCGTTCTGGTACGTCGAATGCCTGGCCCGCGCCGGCCGCGTGGAAAAAGCCCAACTGGAATTCGAGCAGTTGCTGCGCTACGCCAATCCGCTGGGATTGTATGCCGAGGAATTCGACAGCCACGGTTATCACCTCGGCAATCTTCCCCAGGCGTTGAGCCATTTGGCGCTGATCAGCGCGGCGACCTTCCTGGATCGCAAGTTGAGTGGAGAGAAAAATCATTGGCAGCCGTGAGCTGCGCTCGGACTAGTAGTGGAAATGTTCCTTTTGTGGCGACCGTCCACATTTCATCCTTATGCCTGTGCCAGGTTGCCAGCCCCGCATCCCTCTCCTAAGATCGATGCACGCAAGGGTGCAGCGGAGCTGCCCTAAAACCCGATTCAAGGACCCGACATGACCCATATCAAACGCTCAATCATCACCGAGCCCCGATCAGGGCTGACCCGCGAAGAACTCTGGGACGAACAGGACAAGGGCCTTATCAAATGCTGGGAAATCGGTCGCGACCGGGCGGCGAGGTTCCCCGAACTGGCGCAACGCTGTTTGGCCGGTGAACTGCCGGTGCTGGGTTGGAAAGGCGGAGTCAGCCGCAGCCTGAAGAAAACCGCCAAGTTCGGTTGTCTCAAGTACCTGGCCCAATGGCAGGGCCTGCGCGGCGAAGACCTCGACATCGACCTGACCCAGGAGCGCACCCTGACCTGCTCCAGCACGAACATGGTCGTGACGTTCACACCGGACCGGGCCAAATACCTGAACCAGGAGCCCGCCTGACCCCAACCGATTGAAGCCGGAGACCGACATGATATCTGCGCCCAAGGTCAATTTCGCGGTGACGCCACTGCTGCGCATCGCCTACGAAGAACACGGCCCTGCCAGCGGCGACCCGATCATCCTGCTGCACGGCTTCCCCTATGATCCGCGTACCTTCGATGAAGTTGCCCCGGCCCTGGCCCAACGCGGCTATCGAGTCATCGTGCCGTACCTGCGCGGCTACGGCCCAACCCGGTTCAACAACCCAGCCATCGCCCGCTCCGGGCAACAGGCGGCGTTGGCCCAGGACCTGCTGGACCTGATGCACGCGCTCGACATTCCCCAAGCGGCGCTGTGCGGCTATGACTGGGGAGGCCGCGCCGCCTGCATCGTCGCCGCCCTGTGGCCCGAACGCGTGCGCTGCCTGGTCGCGGGCGACGGCTATATCGTGCAGGACATTCCTGGCTCGACCCAACCGCTGGGTCCCGAAGATGAACATCGCCTGTGGTACCAGTATTACTTTCACACCGCCCGGGGCGTCGAAGGCCTGACGCAGAATCGGCGTGAACTGTGCCAATTGCTCTGGCGCCTCTGGTCGCCAACCTGGAAACGCGGCGCCGAGCTGTATCCGCTCACCGCCCCGTCATTCGAGAACCCGGACTTTGTCGACGTGGTGATTCATTCCTACCGGCATCGCTTCATGTACGCGCCGGGAGATCCGACGCTTAAGTGGATGGAGGAGCAACTGGCGGCGCAACCGGCCATCAGCGTGCCGAGCATTTCCCTGCGCGGGGCCGATGATGGTGTGGGACCGCCGTCCGAACACGACGAAGATGCCGGGCATTTTACCGGGCACTACGAACGCCGCGTGCTAGCCGGCGTCGGCCATAACATTCCTCAGGAAGCCCCCGAGGCTACGGTCAAGGCGTTACTGGATCTGCTTGAGCGTTGAATCGCTCCCGATAGGCCTGGGGCGTCACGCCCACGGCTCGCAAAAAGCTGCGGCGCAGGGTTTCTTCGCTACCGAAGCCACATTGCAGGGCGACGCGCTTGACCGGCACCGCGCTGTCGGCAAGCAGGCGGCGGGCGGTCTCGACGCGGATCAGTTCCACGGCGCGGGCCGGGGTCTGGCCGGTCTCGGCGCGGTAATGACGGACAAAACTGCGTTCACTCATGCCCGCCTCGGCAGCCAGGCTCGACAAGCCCAGGTCCCGCGTCAGGTGCTCGGCGATCCAGGCATGTAATTTATCAAAGCGACCGCCCTGTTTTTGTAGCGCCAAGGTAGCGCTGAACTGCGATTGCCCACCAGGGCGCTTGAGAAACACCACCAAGTG
Organism: Pseudomonas sp. HB05; assembly: GCF_016756915.1. NCBI lineage: Bacteria > Pseudomonadati > Pseudomonadota > Gammaproteobacteria > Pseudomonadales > Pseudomonadaceae > Pseudomonas > Pseudomonas sp. HB05. The sequence goes on along the minus strand of NZ_JAESPG010000009.1, from coordinate 5,399 downwards.
CCGCGCAACCTCCAGGGCCATCGCCCGACCAAGGTCCTCTTCGACCAACGCCAGTGCGAGGTCGATCCCGGCCGTGACCCCGGCCGACGTCCAGACCGAGCCGTCCTTGATGAAAATTGGATTGGGTTCGACTTGCAATTGCGGGTGTTGCTTGGCCAGTTGTTCGCAGCGGGTCCAGTGAGTCGCCACCCGGCGCCCGTCCAGCCAACCACTTGCCGCCAACAGGAACGCGCCGGTACACACTGACGCGACCCTTCGCGAGCGCACTCCTTGGTGTTTGACCCAGGCCACCAGGGCCGGATCCTCGGCGGCTTCGTATACGCCCCAACCACCGGCGATCAACAACGTGTCGCTGTCTTCGTCGGGGAGCGGATCGGCCATCAGCGCCAACCCTGCCGAAGACATCACCGCCCCGCCACCGGCAGCGACGACGGTCGGCGCATACGGCATCGGCAAGCCTTGCGCACGGGCCAGATCGTTGGCCGACGCGAACACCTGCAAGGGCCCTGTGACGTCCAGCACCTGAACGTTGGCAAAGGCCAGCACATGAATGGATTTCGGCGTATTTGGCATATTGGCGTGATTCGTGGGCTGATTGGCGAATACGCCAGATCCTACGAGCCTACAGTGAAACCGTCCACCCCTCGGGGACCATCCACAGGAGAAAGCGACATGACATTGCAGATTGGTTTTCTGTTATTCCCCCAGGTGCAGCAACTGGATCTCACCGGCCCTTATGACGTGCTGGCCTCCCTGCCCGACGTGAAAGTCCACCTGATCTGGAAAGACCTGGCACCCGTTACCGCCAGCACCGGGCTGGTCTTGCTGCCGACCACTACGTTCGAAGATTGCCCGACGCTCGACGTGATCTGCGTCCCCGGCGGCAGCGGCGTCGGTCCGCTGATGGAAGACGAGCAGACCCTGGCTTTCATTAAGCGCCAGGCAGCCCACGCCAAGTACATCACCTCGGTGTGCACCGGTTCGCTGGTACTCGGCGCGGCGGGTTTGTTGCGCGGCAAGCGCGCCACCACCCATTGGGCTTTCCACAGCCTGCTGCAACCGTTGGGCGCGACCCCCATCAAGGACCGCGTGGTACGCGATGGCAATCTGTTCACGGGCGGTGGCATCACGGCGGGCATCGACTTTGCCCTGACCCTGGCGGCAGAACTGTTCGACCGGGACACCGCCGAGCTCGTGCAATTGCAGCTTGAGTACGCCCCCGCCCCGCCGTTTGTCTCAGGGAGTCCGGACACTGCGCCAGCTAAAGTGCTGGAAGAGGCCAACCGGCGCTCGGCGGAGTCGCTCCGGGTGCGTTCGCAGATCACTCAGCGGGCTGCGGCGCGGTTGGAAAAGGCGTAGCGGTAAATTTCAGCCAGGCAAGCGGATGTTCTGCCTGGCTGAAACGGATGTCGAACCGGTACGCCTCAGTACGGGCTGGCCGTTGGCCGTACCACCAGCTCACTGACGTCCACGTCCGCCGGCTGTTCGATGGCGTAGGCAATGGCCCGGGCAATGGCCTCAGCGGGGATGGCGATCCTGCGGAACTCGCGCATCTCGGCGCGTCCGCCTTCGTCGGAAATACTCTCGGCCAGTTCCGATTCGGTGACGCCCGGGGAAATTACCGTTACGCGAACGTCTCCACCCACCTCCTGGCGCAGGCCTTCGGAAATGGCCCGCACGGCAAATTTCGTGGCGCAGTAAACCGCGGCCGTTGGGCTGACCGCGTAGGCACCGATGGAGGCAATATTGATGAACTGGCCGCTGCGTTGGCGCTGCATCAGTGGCAGGCCTGCGGCAATACCATGGAGGACGCCGCGGATGTTGACGTCGATCATCCGGTCCCACTCATCGACTTTGAGGGCCTCGAGCTTGGAGAGGGGCATGACGCCGGCGTTATTGATGATCACATCGAGTCGGCCGAATTTTTCGACGGCGAAATCGATCAGGTTCTGGACGTCATCGCGACGGGTCACGTCCACGGCTTTGCAAGCGGCTCGCTGGCCAGCGGCCTCAATTTCTTGCACGAGCGTCTGCAAACGGTCCACGCGTCGGGCACCCAATACGACGCAAGCCCCCCGGGCCGCCAGCAAGCGTGCTGCCGCCTCACCTATCCCGCTGCTAGCGCCAGTGATGACCACGACTTTGTTCTGAATATCGGACATGATGAATCCCTCGTCTGGATGTGTTGGCTCCTGGGTGGAGCGTTTCGACAGGTCCAGATTAGGGATTCGCTCTGCGCTTCGGTTAGCCGGATTCTCCTGCGCATTTGCACGATCCTGTAACGATAACGCCTCTGGCCGTCGCGGCTGCAATCCGCTTTACTAGCGCGATCCATTGAATTGGCCAGGGAGATTGATCGGCATGTCGGTATCCACGTCCATCACCATCACGCCCGATAACCGCGTAGACCTGCGTCGCGCCGAACTGGCGAGCCTGATGAAGCGCTTCGCCCCGGAATATGGCGCTCACGCCACGGCCATCGAGGCGCTGCACCTTATCCGCAGCGACCAACCCACCGAAGCCCTGCATGTCGTACACAAGCCGGCGCTCTGCGTCATTGTCCAAGGGCGCAAAGAAGTCACGCTGGCGGATGAACGCTATGTCTATGACCCGCTCAATTATTTGGTAGTCTCGGTGACGCTGCCTCTGGCCGGCCAAGTGATCGAGGCCAGTCCCGAGCAACCGTACCTGTGCATTCGCCTGGACATTGATCCGGCCCAGATCTGTAGATTGATCGCTGATGCCAGCCCCATCGGCGTACCGACCGAAAGGGCCAATCGTGGATTGTTCCTGGATCGCATTGATGAACCCTTGCTCGACGCAATGCTGCGCTTGCTGCGGTTGCTCGACAGCCCGGAAGACATCGCCACCCTTGCGCCGTTGGCCCAGCAGGAGATTTTCTACCGACTGTTGCGCGGTACCCAAGGCCGGCGCCTGCATGAAATCGCGATTCCTGACACCCAGACCCACCGCATCAGCCGGGCCATCGAGTGGCTCAACAGCCACTATGCCGAACCGTTGAGCATTGAGAGCCTGGCGCAAATGATCAATCTCAGCCCTTCGGCCCTGCATCATCGCTTCAAGGCCGTGACCGCCATGAGCCCGCTTCAATACCAGAAACAACTGCGCCTGCAGGAAGCCCGACGGTTATTGTTGGCCGAGAACGGCGACGTTTCGTCAATCGGCTACAAGATGGGCTATGAAAGCCCTTCCCAGTTCAGCCGTGAGTACAGCCGTTTATTTGGCGCCTCGCCCAGCAAAGACATCGCTCGTCTGCGAGCCATGGCATTACAGGCCAGCAGCGCCTGATTCGACAGGCAAACAGGATCAGGCAAACGCAAGGCAGTTTCGGACTAACGACGTCCCCCTCCTCATTCTTATTCTGAACCCATGCAGTAAGACAACCGTCCAGCTGCAACGGGTTCAGCAGATCTCGATATCTGAACGACCCGGCACTCACCCCATTGATACCGGAGTCATGCTATGAAAACTTTCAATTCGTCGCTCGCCATTATTGCCTTCGCCTTGAGCACCACGGCAGTTGCCCTGCCAAGCCAGCAACAGGACCGCTTCTTTACCCAAGCGCTTGATCAACAGCAGTCCGTAGCAGCAGACGGTACGGAGCGTACCGCCGGTGGCCGCGCACTGGCTGCTGATGGCTCGGAGCGTACCCCTGGTGGGCAGGCACTGGCTGCTGATGGTTCGGATCGAGTACTGGCCCGACGTCTGGCATGAGAGACCTACTTTGTTGCAGACGAAAAAAAAACCCGCCTAGGCGGGTTTTTGAGGACCTATTAGACTCCTGTCCGGCACTCCATGCCTGGTCCCATCATCCGTGACCCCGAGCACTCCCTGTACTCAACGGTTGCACATAGATTAGTCCCGTCGCGTACGAGGGCAAAGACGATAAAGCAGCAATGGCGTGTAAGTTTTTCGCCATGTAGCGTTTTCGACAACTTTTCAACAGACGAAAAAAAACCCGCCGAAGCGGGTTTTTCCAAGACCATTACGACTCCCTGTCGATAGCTTTCCTTGCAAGGCCGATCATCCCTGATCCTGAGCACTCCCTGTGCTTCAGTGGATGGGGTCAGAATACGCGTGGGATCCAAAGTGGAATAGAAGAGATAGCAACCAACGCGTGTAAGACATTCGCCATACCCACCCTTCCGTAAACCCTTAGCCTCTTAAGGGGACCGTTGGGATACCACCGTTTCCCACGCCTGCCGAGGAACGTCAACCTGGAATTCATGCCTTGTTCAAGAACTCTTCAATATTAGCCATTTGCTCATCCCAGCCACGACTGTCCATACGGAAGGCCTTGAGTCGGCGCGCCTCGGGGATATCGTTGAATCCCGATTCCACTACCTTCAGCAGGGTGCCTCCATTCATATCCTCAAGCTCGAATTGCACGCGCGTCTCGGACTCCGAAGAATAATCCATCTCTGGCTGGATGGCATAAGGATGCCAACGAAACGAAAATACCCGCTCGGGCTCGACCCGCTCCACCGCCACATCCCAAGTAAGGTGCTCATAGCCAGGGTAGGTAATCTTTCCTTGGGTCCGCTCCCCCGCAACGAATCGTTTACCCACCAGATTCACGCCAAACCATTGGCCAAAGACCTCGGCATTGGCCAAGGCTCGCCAGACTTGTGAACGCGGCGCCTTGAGTAAGATCTTTCTTTCTATACGATCGGATAAATGCATGGGGTCACCTCCTGTGTTCAACAGTAGGCTTGTAAGACCACGAGTCCAACCGGAAAGTTGTATCGGACCATCGCTTGGGTACATTCCCGCGCCAGTTTCACCCTTCAAGGAGACATTGATAATGTCCACCCGTTTGCTGCTTCCCCTGATTCCCCTGCTGTTCATCAGCACTGTTCAGGCTGATGCTTGCGCCAATGCCACCACTCAAGGTGATATGAATCAATGCGCAGCCCAGGAGAACAAAGCTGCCGACAAGGAACTGAACAGCTTGTACAAACAAATCACAGCACGCTTGATGGACAATGCCCACGCCAAGCAGTTGCTGGTCAAGGCCCAACGTGCATGGATCGAATTCCGTGACGCTGAATGCAGCTTTTCCGCGTCCGGAGTCGAAGGCGGTAGCGTCTATCCCATGATTCACGATGAGTGCATTACAAACTTGACGAAGGCACGGGTCGAGGCGCTCAAGACCTACCTAAAGTGCAAGGAGGGAGACTTGAGCTGCCCGGTACCCGAGGCTTGATGGATGGATATTGGAGGGATGACCTGGTCATCCCTTTTTTTCTCAAAAACAAAACCCCTACCTGCGTCAGCAGATAGGGGTTTCGGAATTTAATCTTGACGATGACCTACTCTCACATGGGGAAACCCCACACTACCATCGGCGATGCATCGTTTCACTTCTGAGTTCGGGA
>NZ_JAESPG010000008.1:0-262249 GCF_016756915.1 Pseudomonas sp. HB05 | reverse complement strand
GGTAGTGTGGGGTTTCCCCATGTGAGAGTAGGTCATCGTCAAGATTAAATTCCGAAACCCCTATCTGCTGACGCAGGTAGGGGTTTTGTTTTGCCCGCAGGAAAGTAATTTTGTGTTTCTATGCAACCGTCTTGCGCATGGCTATCATGCGGGCCTCATTATCAGGGCGCAGTCCGCATGCTCACGTTGCTAAAACTTCTGAAGGATGGCCGCTTTCATTCGGGGCAGGCGCTGGGTGTTGCGCTGGGCATCAGTCGCAGTGCTGTATGGAAGCAGTTGCAGCACTTGGAGGCGGATTTAGGATTGTCTGTTCATAAGGTCCGGGGTAAGGGGTATCAATTGGCTAACCCCCTATTGCTTTTGGACGCGGCAGAGATTTGCAAAAAAGGCCTTGGTGAATGGTCTGTCCATTTATTCGACTCTATCGACTCCACCAACGCCGAGGCGTTGCGTCTCATCGAGCGTGGTGGGGTGGCACCTTTCTTGGTCCTGGCTGAGCGACAGGTTGCGGGTCGCGGCCGTCGAGGTCGTAAGTGGGTCAGTCCGTTTGCTGAAAACCTCTATCACAGTCTGGTGTTGCGCATTGACGGCGGTATGCGGCAGCTCGAAGGGCTGAGCCTCGTCGTCGGGCTGGCGGTCATGCATGTCTTGCGTGATATGGGGATCGCAGGGGCGGGGCTGAAATGGCCCAATGATGTCTTGGTGGGTGAGAAAAAAATCGCCGGTATTTTGCTTGAATTGGTGGGAGATCCTGCAGACGTTTGCCATGTTGTCCTAGGTGTCGGGATTAACGTGAACATGCAATCGACTGACGAGGTCGACCAGCAATGGACTTCGATGTGTCTTGAGGCTGGCAGGAGTTACGATCGAAATGAGCTGGTGGCACGATTGGGTGCGAAGCTGCAGCGATATCTGGAGCTTCATCATGCGTCAGGATTTGCAGCGCTTCAGTCGGAGTGGGAGCAGTATCATCTTTGGCAGGGGCGAGCTGTATCTCTGATTGCGGGTGTTAATAAGGTCGACGGTATTGTGCTGGGCATTGATCATCAGGGTGCGTTGCGTTTGAAGGTAGATGGTGTGGAAAAGAACTTTAGCGGCGGTGAGCTCAGTTTGAGGTTGCGTGATGATTCTTGAGCTCGACTGCGGCAATAGCTTCATCAAGTGGCGCGTTCTTCGTCCTGACGGGGTGACGCCAGTCGAGGATGGCGTGGTCAGCTCCGATAGCGATCTGCTGGCGAGCCTGAGTGATGCCGAGAAATTCCAGCTCAAGAAATGTCGTCTTGTTAGTGTAAGGACCCAGGCGGAGACGGATTCGTTGGTCGCTTCGCTGGTTGAGTCGTTCGGGGTGTCGGTAGTTCTCGCGGTGCCTGCGCGGGAAATGGCGGGTGTGCGAAATGGCTACGAAGATTACGGGCGATTGGGGCTCGATCGATGGCTGGCCTTGCTTGGTGGGTTCCATCTCGCTTCGGGGGCATGCTTGGTCCTTGATTTTGGTACTGCTGTTACGGCTGACTTTGTGGCTGCGGATGGCGGACATCTCGGAGGGTTCATTTGCCCAGGTATGCCTTTGATGCGTAATCAATTGCGCACCCACACGCGTAAAATCCGCTATGACGATATAGCAGCCGAGCGCGCCCATGAGAGCCTCGCTCCAGGTCGTGCGACTGTCGAGGCGGTGGAGCGCGGTTGCATGTTGATGCTCAGAGGGTTTGTGCTGACTCAGCTTGAATTGGCGCGGCAATATTGGGGAAAGGATTTCGTAGTGTTTCTCACAGGGGGGGATGCCAATCTGGTATCCGGGGTTGTTCCCGATGCCAAGGTGGTTCCAGATCTCGTTTTTGTCGGTTTGGCGATGGCTTGTCCTTTGTCTTGAGGTTCCTATGCGGTGGCTGTTTCTACTATTGCTGGTTTTAAATGTCTTCTATTACGTCTGGCACCAGCAGGAAGCCCCGCTTCGCGCCAAGGATGTCACGCCGTTGAGTTTGTATCGCGGTTCGCAACAGGATATTCATCTCTTGAGCGAAACTGCTGATGCGCTTGTCAGGCGTGATTCAGGCAGGCCAGGTGAGGCCTCCAAAAACTGTGTCTACTTAGGTGGTTTTGTCCGTCCGGAGCTGGCCAGGCAGTTGGAGCAGCGTCTGGCTGCCTCAGGCATTGCAGGTCGTTCGGTAGCGCCGAGCTCGCCGAATGTTCCTGAGGGGGGTGGCTTCTGGGTCCAGGTTCCCCAGGAAAGCGCGGGAAAGGTAAATGAAACACTGCTTCAAAACCTTTCTAAAGAATTCAATGAGTTAAAACATAAAATAATGCCATGCGAAGGGGTTGCACCCGCAGGGTAGTTTGCATAGAATGGCGCCCGCTTCGCAGCGAAGACCTTTAAAGGTAAGCGATACGAAGCGACGTCAACGCAGCTAACCTCAGGTTTTTAATGAGAAAATGCTTGACAGAAGGCTGGCATGATATAGAATGCCGGCTCGCTTAGGAGGGGTTCCCGAGCGGCCAAAGGGATCAGACTGTAAATCTGACGTCTACGACTTCGAAGGTTCGAATCCTTCCCCCTCCACCATTTTTAGCGTGAGCTGCAAGCTCCGCGGGTATAGTTTAGTGGTAGAACCTCAGCCTTCCAAGCTGATGATGCGGGTTCGATTCCCGCTACCCGCTCCAAGTTTGCAGGTTGTGCAAAGTGTTTTGCTCTTGTAGCTCAGTTGGTAGAGCACACCCTTGGTAAGGGTGAGGTCAGCGGTTCAAATCCGCTCAAGAGCTCCATATAACAAGGCAGATATGAAAATATCTGCCTTTGTTTTAATGGCTTGTGTGACTCGCTAAATTCTTCTCCTAGGGGTGATTTCGATGGCTAAGGAAAAGTTCGAACGTAATAAGCCGCACGTCAACGTTGGCACCATTGGTCACGTCGACCACGGTAAAACCACGCTGACCGCTGCTCTGACCCGTGTCTGCTCCGAAGTTTTCGGTTCGGCCAAGGTTGACTTCGACAAGATCGACAGCGCCCCGGAAGAAAAAGCTCGCGGTATCACCATCAACACCGCTCACGTTGAATACGATTCGGCCGTGCGTCACTACGCACACGTTGACTGCCCAGGTCACGCCGACTACGTAAAAAACATGATCACCGGTGCTGCCCAGATGGACGGCGCGATCCTGGTTTGCTCGGCCGCCGATGGTCCGATGCCACAAACCCGTGAGCACATCCTGCTGTCCCGTCAGGTAGGCGTTCCGTACATCGTTGTCTTCCTGAACAAGGCTGACATGGTTGACGACGCTGAGCTGCTGGAACTGGTTGAGATGGAAGTGCGCGACCTGCTGAGCACTTACGACTTCCCAGGTGATGACACTCCAATCATCATCGGTTCGGCTCTGATGGCTCTGAACGGCCAAGACGACAACGAAATGGGCACCACTGCTGTCAAGAAGCTGGTGGAAACTCTGGACAGCTACATCCCAGAGCCAGAGCGTGCTATCGACAAGCCGTTCCTGATGCCAATCGAAGACGTATTCTCGATCTCCGGTCGCGGTACTGTTGTGACTGGTCGTGTTGAGCGTGGCATCGTCCGTATCCAGGAAGAAGTTGAGATCGTCGGTCTGCGCGACACTCAGAAAACTACCTGCACCGGCGTTGAAATGTTCCGCAAGCTGCTCGACGAAGGTCGTGCTGGCGAGAACTGCGGCGTGCTGCTGCGCGGCACCAAGCGTGACGACGTTGAGCGTGGCCAGGTTCTGGTCAAGCCAGGCACCGTCAAGCCGCACACCAAGTTCACCGCAGAAGTCTACGTTCTGAGCAAGGAAGAAGGCGGTCGTCACACTCCGTTCTTCAAAGGCTACCGTCCACAGTTCTACTTCCGTACAACTGACGTGACTGGTAACTGCGAGCTGCCAGAAGGCGTTGAAATGGTAATGCCAGGTGACAACATTCAGATGACTGTTACCTTGATCAAGACCATCGCAATGGAAGACGGCCTGCGTTTCGCTATCCGTGAAGGCGGTCGTACCGTCGGCGCCGGTGTCGTAGCCAAAGTCATCGAGTAAACAGTTGTAATGTCTTTTTCGGGCCGGCATAATGGTCGGCCTGATTTTGTTTTAGGTCAGTAGCTCAATTGGCAGAGCGACGGTCTCCAAAACCGTAGGTTGGGGGTTCGATTCCCTCCTGACCTGCCAGATTCACTCGGTGTGTCTGGCTTTCTTTTCACAGGATCTTCATAGATGACTCCTAAAGCTGAAGCTCAAGGCTCTCGCTTCGATCTGCTCAAGTGGCTAGTGGTAGTCGCTTTGGTAGTTGTTGGCGTTGTTGGCAATCAGTATTTTTCTGCTTCGCCGATCCTGTACCGCGTACTTGCATTGCTTGCTATTGCTGCTGTAGCTGCCTTTGTAGGCCTGCAGACAGCCAAGGGCAAGTCTTTCTTTGTACTCGCTAAGGAAGCTCGCACCGAGATTCGTAAAGTCGTATGGCCGACTCGCCAAGAAACCACGCAGACCACGTTGATCGTTGTGGCTGTTGTTCTGGTAATGGCGTTGCTGTTGTGGGGGCTCGATTCCCTGCTCGGCTGGCTTGTTTCCTTGATTGTTGGCTAAGGGTGTCCCGTGGCTAAGCGTTGGTACGTTGTGCATGCTTACTCGGGTTACGAGAAGCATGTTATGCGCTCGCTGATAGAGCGTGTGAAGCTGGCTGGCATGGAAGATGGCTTTGGCGAGATTCTGGTTCCCACTGAAGAAGTGGTTGAAATGCGTAATGGCCAGAAACGCAAAAGCGAACGCAAGTTCTTTCCGGGCTATGTGCTGGTACAGATGGATATGAACGAAGGGACTTGGCACTTGGTCAAGGATACCCCTCGTGTGATGGGCTTCATTGGCGGTACCGCCGACAAGCCTGCGCCGATCACCGATAAAGAGGCGGAAGCGATTCTGCGTCGCGTCGCTGATGGTAGCGACAAGCCGAAGCCGAAAACGTTGTTTGAGCCAGGTGAGGTTGTACGTGTCACCGACGGTCCATTCGCTGATTTCAACGGCACGGTTGAAGAAGTTAACTACGAAAAGAGCCGGATCCAAGTGGCAGTGCTCATTTTCGGTCGCTCTACTCCGGTAGAGCTGGAGTTCAGTCAGGTCGAAAAGGTCTGATCGAACAGGCATCCCAACCCCGCAGCCCAAGGCTGTGGGGTTTTGTCGTCACTGGGATAAACGCGCAAGCAACCGGGGAGCCTTTCGAGGCGTTCGAACCCGTAATTGGAGTGCCTCATGGCCAAGAAGATTACCGCTTACATCAAGCTGCAAGTGAAGGCCGCTCAGGCTAACCCAAGCCCACCTGTTGGTCCTGCTCTGGGTCAGCACGGCGTGAACATCATGGAATTCTGCAAGGCCTTCAACGCCCGTACTCAGGGTCTTGAGCCAGGTCTGCCGACTCCAGTGATCATCACTGTCTACAGCGACCGTAGCTTCACTTTCGAAACAAAAAGCACCCCTGCTTCTGTTCTGCTGAAGAAGGCTGCAGGTTTGACCAGCGGTTCCGCTCGTCCAAACACCGTTAAGGTTGGCACCGTTACCCGTGCTCAGCTGGAAGAAATCGCGAAAACCAAAAACGCGGATCTGACTGCAGCTGATATGGATGCAGCCGTGCGTACTATCGCCGGTTCTGCTCGTAGCATGGGCCTTAACGTGGAGGGTGTGTAATGGCTAAGCTGACCAAGCGTCAAAAGGCTATCGCCGGCAAAATCGAAGCAGGCAAGGCCTACAACTTTGTAGATGCCGCCGCTCTGCTGGCTGAGCTGTCGACTGTCAAGTTCAGCGAGTCGTTCGACGTTGCTGTGAACCTGGGCGTTGACCCACGTAAATCCGACCAGGTCGTACGTAGCGCTACCGTGCTGCCACACGGCACTGGCAAGACCGTTCGCGTTGCCGTGTTCACCCAGGGTCCAGCAGCTGAAGCTGCTCTGGCTGCTGGTGCTGATCGCGTAGGCATGGACGATCTGGCTGCTGAAATGAAAGGCGGCGACCTGAACTATGACGTCGTGATCGCATCCCCGGATGCCATGCGCGTTGTAGGCCAGCTGGGTCAGATCCTCGGTCCACGTGGCCTGATGCCTAACCCTAAAGTCGGCACCGTAACCCCAGACGTAGCCACCGCGGTCAAGAACGCCAAGGCTGGTCAGGTTCGTTATCGCACCGACAAAAACGGCATTATCCACACTTCCGTTGGCAAGATTGGCTTCGACGCCGTCAAGCTGAAGGAAAACGTTGAAGCCCTGATCGCCGATCTGAAGCGCATCAAGCCAGCTTCTTCGAAAGGTATCTACGTCAAGCGCGTTACCCTGAGCACCACTATGGGCCCAGGTCTGATCATTGATCAGAGCTCGCTCGACGCGTAAGACAAAGGTTGGCGCAAGCGATTGCGCCAGTCGACATATTGGGGTCCCTGCCTGGCGGGGGCTGTCCAAGACCGTAGGCGACGCAAGTCTTAAACCACAAGCCTACGCAGATGGTGCTCCCGGTTCCTTACCGAATCAGACACCAAAACGACATTCGGTTTCGATCGGATGAAACGGTAACAAGCAGGAGTTAAACCCGTGGCAATTAAACTCGAAGACAAGAAGGCCATCGTCGCTGAAGTCAACGAGGCTGCCAAAGCTGCTCTGTCCGCTGTCGTGGCTGATGCCCGTGGCGTAACAGTAGGCGCTATGACCGGACTCCGTAAAGAGGCTCGTGAAGCTGGCGTTTACGTACGTGTAGTACGTAACACCCTGCTCAAGCGCGCTGTTGCTGACACTGAATACAGTGTCCTTAACGACGTGTTCACCGGCCCGACCTTGATTGCGTTCTCCACCCAACATCCTGGCGCTGCTGCCCGTTTGTTCAAGGAATTCGCCAAAGGTCAGGACAAGTTCGAGATTAAGGCAGCTGCGTTCGAGGGCAAGTTCCTCGCAGCTAACCAGATCGACGTATTGGCGACTCTGCCGACCCGTGACGAAGCAATTTCCCAGCTGATGAGCGTGATGCAAGGCGCCACCAGCAAATTGGCTCGTACCCTGGCGGCACTGCGCGACCAGAAAGAAGCTGCCGCAGCCTAAGGCTCGACACCTCTTTTCGCGTTTTTTGTTTATTTCGATGGTCGCGTAGGCCGTCCCCCAATTCAGGAATTTAGTTTCATGACTATCTCTCAAAACGACATCCTCGAAGCCGTTGCCAACATGTCCGTAATGGAAGTTGTTGAGCTGATCAAAGCTTTCGAAGAAAAATTCGGTGTTACCGCTGCTGCTGCTTCCGCTGGTCCAGCTGTTGCTGCTGCCGTTGCTGAAGAGCAAACCGAATTCAACGTCATGCTGACCGAAGCTGGCGAGAAGAAAGTAAACGTGATCAAGGCAGTACGTGAACTGACCGGTCTGGGCCTGAAAGAAGCCAAGGCTGTAGTTGACGGCGCTCCTGCCATGGTTCTGGAAGCTGTTGCCAAAGACGCAGCTGACAAAGCCAAAGCAGTTCTGGAAGAAGCAGGCGCTAAAGTCGAGCTGAAGTAAGCATCGACTTTGCGTCTCCAGCCCGAGCGTTAAGCGACAGGCTGATGGCTGGTGGCTCTTGCCACCGGCCTTTTTCCGTTATTGGCAGCCGACTGGGTCGGTGCTGATCGCGAGCTGTAACCACCCGATGTGGTGGCGCAAACCATGGGGTTTGCACGATTTTCTGGCTGCTCCCGTCGGGAGGGGCCAAACAAGCAGGTGACCAAGCTGGGGAACGCTGATGGCTTACTCATATACTGAGAAAAAACGTATCCGCAAGGACTTTAGCAAGTTGCCGGACGTCATGGATGTGCCGTACCTCCTGGCCATCCAGCTGGATTCGTATCGTGAATTCTTGCAAGCGGGAGCGACTAAAGATCAGTTCCGCGACGTGGGCCTGCATGCGGCCTTCAAATCCGTTTTCCCGATCATCAGCTACTCCGGCAATGCTGCGCTGGAGTACGTCGGTTATCGCCTGGGCGAACCGGCATTTGATGTCAAAGAATGCGTATTGCGCGGTGTAACTTACGCCGTACCTTTGCGGGTAAAAGTGCGCCTGATCATTTTCGACAAAGAATCGTCGAACAAAGCGATCAAGGACATCAAAGAGCAAGAAGTCTACATGGGTGAGATCCCCCTGATGACTGAAAACGGTACCTTCGTAATCAACGGTACCGAGCGTGTAATCGTTTCCCAGCTGCACCGTTCTCCGGGCGTGTTCTTCGACCACGACCGTGGCAAGACGCACAGCTCCGGCAAACTGCTCTACTCCGCGCGCATCATTCCTTACCGCGGTTCGTGGTTGGATTTCGAGTTCGACCCGAAAGACTGCGTATTCGTGCGTATCGACCGTCGTCGCAAGCTGCCTGCATCGGTGCTGCTGCGCGCGCTCGGCTATACCACCGAGGAAGTACTGGACGCGTTCTACACCACCAACGTCTTCCATGTGCAAGGTGAAAACCTGAGCCTGGAGCTGGTGCCTCAGCGCCTGCGCGGTGAAATTGCGGTCCTCGATATCCAGGACGACAAGGGCAAGGTTATTGTCGAGCAAGGTCGTCGTATTACCGCTCGCCACATCAACCAGCTGGAAAAAGCCGGGATCAAAGAGCTGCAGGTGCCGATGGACTACGTCCTGGGTCGCACTTCGGCCAAGGTCATCGTGCATCCAGCCACTGGCGAGATCATCGCTGAGTGCAACACCGAGCTGACCGTCGAGATCCTGGCGAAAATCGTCAAGGCCCAGGTCGTTCGTATCGAGACCCTGTACACCAACGACATCGACTGCGGTCCGTTCATCTCCGACACGCTGAAGATCGACTCCACCGGCAACCAGTTGGAAGCCTTGGTCGAGATCTATCGCATGATGCGTCCTGGCGAGCCACCAACCAAGGATGCTGCCGAGACCCTGTTCAACAACCTGTTCTTCAGCCCTGAGCGCTATGACCTGTCTGCGGTCGGCCGGATGAAGTTCAACCGTCGTATCGGTCGTACCGAGATCGAAGGTTCGGGCGTGCTGAACAAGGATGACATCGTTGCGGTCCTCAAGACCTTGGTCGACATCCGTAACGGCAAGGGCATCGTCGATGACATCGACCACCTGGGTAACCGTCGTGTTCGCTGCGTAGGCGAAATGGCCGAGAACCAGTTCCGTGTTGGCCTGGTGCGCGTAGAGCGTGCGGTCAAGGAACGCCTGTCGATGGCTGAAAGCGAAGGCCTGATGCCACAAGACCTGATCAATGCCAAGCCTGTGGCTGCGGCGGTGAAGGAGTTCTTCGGTTCGAGCCAGCTGTCCCAGTTCATGGACCAGAACAACCCGCTGTCCGAGATCACCCACAAGCGTCGTGTCTCCGCACTCGGCCCAGGCGGTCTGACGCGTGAGCGTGCAGGCTTCGAAGTTCGTGACGTACACCCGACTCACTACGGTCGTGTATGCCCGATCGAAACGCCGGAAGGTCCGAACATCGGTCTGATCAACTCCCTGGCTGCCTATGCGCGCACCAACCAGTACGGCTTCCTTGAAAGCCCGTACCGCGTGGTGAAAGACGCCCTGGTTACCGACGAGATCGTTTTCCTGTCCGCCATCGAAGAAGCTGATCATGTGATCGCCCAGGCTTCTGCCACGATGAACGAGAAGAAAGTCCTGGTCGACGAGCTGGTAGCTGTTCGTCACTTGAACGAGTTCACCGTCAAGGCGCCGGAAGACGTCACCTTGATGGACGTATCGCCGAAGCAGGTAGTTTCGGTTGCAGCGTCGCTGATCCCGTTCCTCGAGCACGACGACGCCAACCGTGCGTTGATGGGTTCGAACATGCAGCGTCAGGCTGTACCTACCCTGCGTGCCGACAAGCCGCTGGTTGGTACTGGTATGGAGCGCAACGTTGCTCGCGACTCCGGCGTTTGCGTCGTGGCTCGTCGTGGCGGTGTGATCGACTCCGTCGACGCCAGCCGTATCGTGGTTCGTGTTGCCGATGACGAAGTTGAAACTGGCGAAGCCGGTGTCGACATCTACAACCTGACCAAATACACCCGCTCGAACCAGAACACCTGCATCAACCAGCGTCCGCTGGTGAGCAAGGGTGATCGGGTTCAGCGTAGCGACATCATGGCCGACGGCCCGTCCACCGATATGGGTGAACTGGCCTTGGGTCAGAACATGCGCATCGCGTTCATGGCATGGAACGGCTTCAACTTCGAAGACTCCATCTGCCTGTCCGAGCGTGTGGTTCAGGAAGACCGCTTCACCACGATCCACATCCAGGAACTGACCTGCGTGGCTCGTGACACCAAGCTTGGCCCAGAGGAAATCACTGCGGACATCCCGAACGTGGGTGAGGCTGCACTGAACAAGCTGGACGAAGCCGGTATCGTTTACGTAGGTGCTGAAGTAGGCGCGGGCGACATCCTGGTCGGCAAGGTCACTCCGAAAGGCGAGACCCAACTGACTCCGGAAGAAAAACTGCTGCGTGCGATCTTCGGTGAAAAAGCCAGCGACGTAAAAGACACCTCCCTGCGCGTGCCTACCGGCACCAAGGGTACGGTCATCGACGTACAGGTCTTCACCCGTGACGGCGTTGAGCGTGATGCTCGTGCACTGTCGATCGAGAAGACTCAGCTCGACGAGATCCGCAAGGACCTGAACGAAGAGTTCCGTATCGTTGAAGGCGCAACTTTCGAGCGTCTGCGCTCCGCCCTGGTCGGCCACAAAGCCGAAGGCGGCGCCGGCCTGAAGAAAGGTCAGGAAATCACCGACGAAGTCCTCGACGGTCTTGAGCATGGCCAGTGGTTCAAACTGCGCATGGCTGAAGATGCTCTGAACGAGCAGCTCGAGAAGGCCCAGGCCTACATCGTTGATCGCCGCCGTCTGCTGGACGACAAGTTCGAAGACAAGAAGCGCAAGCTGCAGCAGGGCGATGACCTGGCTCCAGGCGTGCTGAAAATCGTCAAGGTTTACCTGGCAATCCGTCGCCGCATCCAGCCGGGCGACAAGATGGCCGGTCGTCACGGTAACAAGGGTGTGGTCTCCGTGATCATGCCGGTTGAAGACATGCCGCACGATGCCAATGGCACCCCGGTCGATGTGGTCCTCAACCCGTTGGGCGTACCTTCGCGTATGAACGTTGGTCAGATCCTTGAAACCCACCTGGGCCTCGCGGCCAAGGGCTTGGGCGAGAAGATCAACCGCATGATCGAAGAGCAGCGCAAAGTCGCAGACCTGCGCAAGTTCCTGCACGAGATCTACAACGAGATCGGCGGGCGCAACGAAGAGCTGGACACCTTCTCCGACCAGGAAATCCTGGATCTGGCGAAGAACCTGCGCGGCGGCGTTCCGATGGCTACCCCGGTGTTCGATGGTGCCAAGGAAAGCGAAATCAAGGCCATGCTGAAACTGGCAGACCTGCCGGAAAGCGGCCAGATGCAGCTGTTCGACGGCCGTACCGGCAACAAGTTCGAGCGTCCGGTTACCGTTGGCTACATGTACATGCTGAAGCTGAACCACTTGGTAGACGACAAGATGCATGCTCGTTCTACCGGTTCTTACAGCCTGGTTACCCAGCAGCCGCTGGGTGGTAAGGCGCAGTTCGGTGGTCAGCGTTTCGGGGAGATGGAGGTCTGGGCACTGGAAGCATACGGTGCTGCATACACTCTGCAAGAAATGCTCACAGTGAAGTCGGACGATGTGAACGGCCGGACCAAGATGTACAAAAACATCGTGGACGGCGATCACCGTATGGAGCCGGGCATGCCCGAGTCCTTCAACGTGTTGATCAAGGAAATTCGTTCCCTCGGCATCGATATCGATCTGGAAACCGAATAACACGTGACGCGAATCGAGAGCGGGGCTGTCTTGCCCGCTCTCTGCTCCGCCAGGAGGAAAGGCCTTGAAAGACCTACTGAATTTGCTGAAAAACCAGGGTCAAGTCGAAGAGTTCGACGCCATCCGTATTGGATTGGCCTCGCCTGAGATGATCCGTTCGTGGTCGTTCGGTGAAGTTAAAAAGCCGGAAACCATCAACTACCGTACGTTCAAACCCGAGCGTGACGGCCTGTTCTGCGCCAAGATCTTTGGCCCGGTAAAGGATTACGAGTGCCTGTGCGGTAAGTACAAGCGCTTGAAGCATCGCGGCGTGATCTGCGAGAAGTGCGGCGTTGAAGTCGCGCTGGCAAAGGTTCGTCGTGAGCGCATGGCGCACATCGAACTGGCCTCGCCAGTTGCTCACATCTGGTTCCTGAAATCGCTGCCGTCCCGTATCGGCCTGCTGATGGACATGACCCTGCGTGATATCGAACGCGTTCTCTACTTCGAGAGCTATGTCGTTATCGATCCAGGCATGACCACCCTTGAAAAGGGCCAGCTGCTGAATGACGAACAGTACTTCGAAGCGCTGGAAGAGTTCGGCGACGATTTCGATGCCCGCATGGGTGCCGAAGCTGTCCGCGAACTGCTGCACGCGATCGACCTGGAGCACGAGATTGGTCGTCTGCGCGAAGAGATTCCGCAAACCAACTCCGAAACCAAGATCAAGAAGCTGTCCAAGCGTCTGAAGTTGATGGAAGCCTTCCAGGGTTCCGGCAACCTGCCAGAGTGGATGGTGCTGACCGTTCTGCCGGTTCTGCCGCCAGACCTGCGTCCACTGGTTCCGCTCGATGGCGGTCGCTTCGCGACTTCCGACCTCAACGATCTGTATCGTCGAGTGATCAACCGTAACAACCGCTTGAAGCGTCTGCTCGACCTGTCCGCTCCGGACATCATCGTGCGCAACGAAAAGCGTATGTTGCAGGAAGCGGTCGACGCACTGCTCGACAACGGTCGTCGTGGCCGGGCTATCACCGGTTCGAACAAGCGTCCTCTGAAATCCCTGGCTGACATGATCAAGGGTAAGCAAGGTCGTTTCCGTCAGAACTTGCTCGGTAAGCGTGTTGACTACTCCGGTCGTTCGGTAATTACCGTAGGCCCGACCCTGCGTCTGCATCAGTGCGGCCTGCCCAAGAAAATGGCGCTGGAGCTGTTCAAGCCGTTCATCTTCGGCAAGCTGGAAATGCGTGGTCTTGCGACCACCATCAAAGCCGCCAAGAAAATGGTCGAGCGCGAACTGCCAGAGGTCTGGGACGTTCTCGCCGAAGTGATTCGCGAACACCCAGTGCTGCTCAACCGTGCACCGACCCTTCACCGTCTGGGCATCCAGGCGTTTGAACCGGTACTGATCGAAGGCAAGGCTATCCAGCTGCACCCTCTGGTCTGTGCTGCGTACAACGCCGACTTCGACGGCGACCAGATGGCCGTGCACGTACCGCTGACGCTGGAAGCCCAGCTCGAAGCGCGTGCGTTGATGATGTCGACCAACAACATCCTGTCGCCAGCCAACGGTGAGCCAATCATCGTTCCGTCCCAGGACGTTGTATTGGGTCTGTACTACATGACTCGTGAAGCGATCAACGCCAAGGGCGAAGGTCGTGTGTTCGCGGATCTGCAGGAAGTCGACCGTGTGTTCCGTGCTGGCGAAGCCGCACTGCACGCCAAGATCAAGGTGCGGATCAATGAAACCGTAAACGATCGTGATGGCAACAGCGTGACCAACACTCGCATCGTCGACACCACTGTCGGTCGTGCGCTGTTGTTCCAGGTTGTGCCAAAAGGCTTGTCGTTCGATGTCGTCAACCTGCCGATGAAGAAAAAGGCGATCTCCAAGCTGATCAACCAGTGCTACCGCGTGGTTGGTCTGAAAGAGACCGTGATCTTCGCCGACCAGTTGATGTACACCGGTTTTGCCTATTCGACCATCTCCGGCGTTTCCATCGGTGTTAACGACTTCGTTATCCCTGATGAAAAAGCCCGCATCATCGGTGCTGCCACCGAAGAAGTGAAAGAGATCGAAAGCCAGTACGCGTCCGGCCTGGTAACCCAGGGCGAGAAGTACAACAAGGTAATCGACCTCTGGTCCAAGGCGAACGACGAAGTTTCCAAGGCGATGATGGCCAACCTCTCGAAAGAGAAAGTCATCGACCGCCACGGCAACGAAGTTGACCAGGAATCGTTCAACTCGATGTACATGATGGCCGACTCGGGTGCACGGGGTTCTGCTGCGCAGATCCGTCAGCTCGCCGGTATGCGTGGCCTGATGGCCAAGCCGGACGGCTCCATCATCGAGACGCCGATTACTGCGAACTTCCGTGAAGGTTTGAGCGTACTCCAGTACTTCATCTCCACTCACGGTGCTCGTAAGGGTCTCGCGGATACCGCGTTGAAAACCGCGAACTCCGGTTACCTGACTCGTCGTCTGGTAGACGTGGCGCAAGACTTGGTCGTGACCGAGATCGATTGCGGCACCGAGCACGGCCTGGTCATGACGCCGCACATTGAAGGCGGTGACGTTGTAGAGCCGTTGGGTGAGCGCGTATTGGGTCGTGTCATTGCCCGTGACGTATTCAAGCCAGGTACCGAGGACGTCATCGTTCCTGCCGGCACCCTGGTTGACGAAAAGTGGGTCGAATTCATCGAGCTCAACAGCATCGACGAAGTGATCGTGCGTTCGCCAATCAGCTGCGAAACCCGCTACGGCATCTGCGCCAAGTGCTACGGTCGCGACCTGGCTCGTGGTCACCAGGTGAACATCGGTGAAGCGGTCGGCGTTATTGCTGCCCAGTCCATCGGTGAGCCGGGTACCCAGCTGACCATGCGTACGTTCCACATCGGTGGTGCGGCAAGCCGGACCTCCGCAGCCGACAGCGTCCAGGTGAAGAATGGCGGTACCGTCCGCCTGCACAACCTGAAGCACGTTGAGCGAGTGGACGGCCACCTGGTGGCTGTGTCCCGTTCCGGTGAGCTGGCAATTGCCGACGACTTCGGTCGTGAGCGCGAGCGCTACAAGCTGCCGTACGGTGCTGTGATTTCGGTGAAGGAAGGTGACAAGGTCGACGCTGGTGCCATCGTGGCCAAGTGGGATCCGCACACTCACCCAATCGTTACCGAGATGAAAGGTACCGTGACCTACGTGGGCATGGAAGAAGGCATCACGATCAAGCGTCAGACTGACGAATTGACCGGTATGACCAACATCGAAGTACTCGACGCAAAAGATCGTCCAGCTGCGGGCAAGGACATCCGTCCAGCCGTGAAGATGGTCGACGACAACGGCAAGGATCTGTTGCTGCCAGGCACTGACGTAATCGCTCAGTACTTCCTGCCAGCCAACGCCCTGGTCGGTGTGGCGGACGGTGCGCGGATCGCGATCGGTGACGTAATCGCTCGTATCCCGCAGGAAACCTCGAAAACCCGTGACATCACCGGTGGTCTGCCGCGTGTTGCCGACTTGTTCGAAGCCCGTCGTCCGAAAGAAGCCTCGATCCTGGCTGAAGTCAGCGGCACCATCGCGTTCGGTAAAGAGACCAAGGGCAAGCGCCGCCTGGTTATCACCCCGAACGACGGTAGCGATCCGTACGAAGAGTTGATTCCGAAGTGGCGTCACCTGAACGTCTTCGAAGGCGAACAGGTAAACCGCGGCGAAGTTATCTCCGACGGTCCGAGCGATCCACACGACATCCTGCGTCTGCTGGGTGTGAGTGCGCTGGCCAAGTACATCGTGAACGAGATCCAGGACGTTTATCGTCTGCAAGGCGTGAAGATCAACGACAAGCACATCGAGACCATCCTGCGTCAGATGCTGCGTAAGGTCGAGATCGCTGAATCCGGCGACTCGAGTTTCATCAAGGGCGACCAGATGGAACTGACTCACGTGCTGGTGGAAAACGAGCGTCTGGCGACGGAAGACAAGTTCGTCTCCAAGTTCACTCGCGTGCTGCTGGGTATCACCAAGGCGTCGTTGTCCACCGAATCGTTCATCTCGGCGGCTTCCTTCCAGGAAACCACTCGCGTACTGACCGAAGCGGCGGTAACCGGCAAGCGCGATTACCTGCGCGGCCTGAAAGAAAACGTGGTCGTGGGTCGTCTGATCCCGGCCGGTACCGGTTTGGCTTATCACAGCGAGCGCAAGCGTCGCCGTGATGCAGACAAGCCGTTGCGCGTAAGCGCCAGTGAAGTGGAAGCTGCACTGACCGAAGCACTGAACTCGAGCGGTAACTGAGTTCGGCGTTGATTGAGTGCCTGGCCCTGGTCATCCCGTTCGGCGGATCGAGACAAATTGTCGAGATCTGGCGGGCGGGGAGGTCGGGGCCTTGCCTTGACTGGGGACAAGATCCTCTTTAGACTCTTGATCCCCTAAATTTGGCGGGAATTCGTTCCTGCCATTTTGCTTTTCTTGCAAGACAATAGCGTCGCAAGACAACAGTGGAGCTAGTAGATGGCAACTATCAACCAGCTGGTACGTCAGCCGCGTAAGCGTATCGTCGAGAAATCCGACGTGCCTGCGCTGCAGAACTGCCCGCAACGTCGTGGCGTATGCACCCGTGTGTATACCACCACGCCGAAAAAACCTAACTCGGCACTGCGTAAAGTATGCCGTGTGCGTCTGACCAACGGTTTCGAGGTTTCCTCGTACATCGGTGGTGAAGGCCACAACCTGCAAGAGCACAGCGTGGTGCTGATCCGCGGCGGTCGTGTAAAAGACTTGCCAGGTGTTCGTTACCACACCGTTCGCGGTTCTTTGGATACTTCCGGCGTTAAAGGTCGTAACCAGGGTCGTTCGAAGTACGGTACCAAGCGTCCGAAGTAATCGGTCGTTTTGCAGTTTTTCATTTTTATTGAGTCGATAAGAGTAAGGTCGGGCACGCATCTGCTGTCCCGGGCTAACCTGAAGACCGCTTGAGGGCTTATCATGCCAAGACGTCGCGTAGCAGCCAAACGTGAGATTCTGGACGATCCGAAATACGGAAGCCAGATTCTCGCCAAGTTCATGAACCACGTTATGGAAAGCGGCAAGAAAGCCGTTGCCGAGCGTATCGTTTATGGCGCACTGGACAAAGTTAAGGAACGCAAGAACAGCGATCCCCTGGAAATCTTCGAGAAAGCTCTCGACGCCATCGCTCCGCTGGTCGAAGTGAAGTCGCGCCGTGTAGGCGGTGCTACTTACCAGGTTCCGGTCGAAGTTCGTCCTTCCCGTCGTAACGCCCTGGCAATGCGCTGGCTGGTAGACTTCGCCCGCAAGCGCGGCGAGAAGTCCATGGCCCTGCGTTTGGCTGGTGAACTGTTGGACGCTGCTGAAGGTAAAGGTGCTGCAGTTAAGAAGCGTGAAGACGTGCACCGTATGGCTGAAGCCAACAAGGCTTTCTCGCACTACCGCTTCTAATTTTAGCGTCACTCAATTTGCGAGGGCTTTATGGCTCGTACTACACCGATTAACCGCTACCGTAACATCGGTATCGTTGCTCACGTGGATGCTGGTAAAACCACCACCACCGAGCGCGTCCTTTTTTACACCGGCAAAAGTCACAAAATGGGCGAGGTGCATGACGGCGCCGCGACCACAGACTGGATGGTTCAGGAGCAGGAGCGTGGTATTACCATTACTTCTGCTGCTATCACCGCCTTCTGGAAAGGTTCCGAGAAGCAGTACCCGCACGAGCATCGCTTCAACGTAATCGATACCCCGGGCCACGTAGACTTCACCATTGAAGTTGAGCGTTCCCTGCGTGTACTCGACGGCGCGGTCGTTGTGTTCTGTGGTACTTCTGGTGTTGAGCCTCAGTCGGAAACCGTATGGCGTCAGGCCAACAAATACGGCGTTCCACGTCTTGTTTACGTAAACAAGATGGACCGTGCTGGTGCCAACTTCCTGCGCGTGATCGGTCAGATCAAGCAGCGTCTGGGTCACACTCCGGTGCCTATCCAGCTCGCTATCGGTTCGGAAGACAACTTCCAGGGCCAGATCGACCTGATCAACATGCAGGCCGTGTACTGGAATGATGCCGACAAGGGCATGGTTCCTGTTCGCAAGGAAATTCCTGCCGAGCTGTTGGAAGAAGCCGAGCAATGGCGCAGCAACATGGTTGAGGCTGCAGCCGAAGCCAGCGAAGAGCTGATGAACAAGTACCTCGAGGGTGAAGAACTCACCAACGACGAAATCAAGGCCGCTCTGCGTCAGCGCACTATCGCTGGTGAGATCGTTCTGGCTGTTTGCGGTTCTTCCTTCAAGAACAAGGGTGTTCCCCTGGTTCTCGACGCTGTGATCGACTTCCTGCCTGCTCCAACCGACATTCCTGCTATCAAGGGTTCCAACCCTGATAACGAGGAAGAGGAAATGGAGCGTCACGCAAGTGATGACGAGCCGTTCGCGGCCTTGGCGTTCAAGATCGCTACCGACCCATTCGTGGGTACCTTGACCTTTGTTCGAGTTTACTCGGGCGTGTTGGCATCCGGCGACGGCGTGATCAACTCGGTAAAAGGCAAGAAAGAGCGCGTGGGTCGTATGGTGCAGATGCACGCAAACGCCCGTGAAGAAATCAAGGAAGTACGCGCTGGCGACATCGCGGCCTTGATCGGCATGAAGGACGTCACCACTGGTGAAACCTTGTGCAACGCTGACAAGCCAATCATCCTGGTTCGCATGGACTTCCCGGAGCCGGTTATTTCGGTTGCCGTTGAGCCTAAGACCAAGGATGACCAGGAAAAAATGGGTATCGCTCTGGGCAAGCTTGCTCAGGAAGACCCGTCTTTCCGCGTCAAGACTGATGAAGAGACTGGTCAGACGATCATCTCCGGCATGGGCGAGCTGCACCTGGACATCCTGGTTGACCGGATGCGCCGTGAGTTCAACGTCGAAGCCAACATCGGTAAGCCTCAGGTTTCCTATCGTGAGCGCATCACGAAGAGCTGTGAAATCGAAGGCAAGTTCGTTCGCCAGTCCGGCGGTCGTGGCCAGTTCGGTCACTGCTGGATCCGTTTTGCTCCTGCTGACGAAGGTCAGGAAGGTCTGCAATTCCTGAACGAAGTCGTAGGTGGTGTGGTTCCGAAGGAATACATCCCAGCGATCCAGAAGGGTATCGAAGAGCAGATGAAGAACGGCGTTGTTGCCGGCTATCCGCTGATCGGCCTGAAGGCGACCGTGTTCGACGGTTCTTACCACGACGTCGACTCCAACGAGATGGCGTTTAAGGTGGCTGCTTCCATGGCTACCAAGCAACTGGCCCAGAAGGGCGGTGGTGAGTTGCTTGAGCCTATCATGGCGGTAGAAGTCGTTACGCCTGAAGACTACATGGGTGATGTCATGGGCGACCTTAACCGTCGTCGTGGCATGATTCTGGGTATGGAAGATACGGTTTCCGGCAAGGTTATCCGCGCCGAGGTTCCGTTGGGTGAGATGTTCGGTTACGCAACCGACGTTCGCTCCATGTCTCAGGGTCGCGCAAGCTACTCTATGGAATTCAAAAAATACAATACAGCTCCGTCGCATATCGTCGAGACTGTTACCAAAAAGCAAGGCTGATCCAGCCCCTTTAAGCTAGGAGTTAATTGTCGTGGCTAAAGAAAAATTTGAACGGAACAAACCGCACGTCAACGTTGGCACCATCGGCCACGTTGACCACGGTAAAACTACCCTGACCGCTGCTCTGACCCGTGTCTGCTCCGAAGTTTTCGGTTCGGCCAAGGTTGACTTCGACAAGATCGACAGCGCCCCGGAAGAAAAAGCTCGCGGTATCACCATCAACACCGCTCACGTTGAATACGATTCGGCCGTGCGTCACTACGCACACGTTGACTGCCCAGGTCACGCCGACTACGTAAAAAACATGATCACCGGTGCTGCCCAGATGGACGGCGCGATCCTGGTTTGCTCGGCCGCCGATGGTCCGATGCCACAAACCCGTGAGCACATCCTGCTGTCCCGTCAGGTAGGCGTTCCGTACATCGTTGTCTTCCTGAACAAGGCTGACATGGTTGACGACGCTGAGCTGCTGGAACTGGTTGAGATGGAAGTGCGCGACCTGCTGAGCACTTACGACTTCCCAGGTGATGACACTCCAATCATCATCGGTTCGGCTCTGATGGCTCTGAACGGCCAAGACGACAACGAAATGGGCACCACTGCTGTCAAGAAGCTGGTGGAAACTCTGGACAGCTACATCCCAGAGCCAGAGCGTGCTATCGACAAGCCGTTCCTGATGCCAATCGAAGACGTATTCTCGATCTCCGGTCGCGGTACTGTTGTGACTGGTCGTGTTGAGCGTGGCATCGTCCGTATCCAGGAAGAAGTTGAGATCGTCGGTCTGCGCGACACTCAGAAAACTACCTGCACCGGCGTTGAAATGTTCCGCAAGCTGCTCGACGAAGGTCGTGCTGGCGAGAACTGCGGCGTGCTGCTGCGCGGCACCAAGCGTGACGACGTTGAGCGTGGCCAGGTTCTGGTCAAGCCAGGCACCGTCAAGCCGCACACCAAGTTCACCGCAGAAGTCTACGTTCTGAGCAAGGAAGAAGGCGGTCGTCACACTCCGTTCTTCAAAGGCTACCGTCCACAGTTCTACTTCCGTACAACTGACGTGACTGGTAACTGCGAGCTGCCAGAAGGCGTTGAAATGGTAATGCCAGGTGACAACATTCAGATGACTGTTACCCTGATCAAGACCATCGCAATGGAAGACGGCCTGCGTTTCGCTATCCGTGAAGGCGGTCGTACCGTCGGCGCCGGCGTCGTAGCCAAAGTCATCGAATAAGACTCTTTCAGAGTCGGTTCGATGGACAGGAAAGCCCCCGCTTAGCGGGGGCTTTTTTATTGGGTTGACACCTATCAGGGGCGTCTATAGAATTGCGCCTCCTTTTAACGGGCGTATTGCGCCCGGTGGGAATAGCAGCCGGAGTCTGAAATCCAATGCAAAATCAGCAAATCCGTATCAGGTTGAAGGCTTTTGACCATCGCCTGATCGACCAATCCACCCAGGAAATCGTGGAAACCGCGAAACGTACTGGTGCTCAAGTGCGTGGTCCAATTCCACTGCCTACCCGTAAAGAGCGGTTCACCGTTCTGGTCTCCCCGCACGTCAACAAAGACGCGCGTGACCAGTACGAGATCCGTACTCATAAGCGCGTTCTGGACATCGTCCAGCCAACGGATAAAACCGTTGATGCTCTTATGAAGCTCGATCTTGCGGCCGGTGTGGAAGTGCAGATCAGCCTCGGCTAAGACTCGGTCTTAGTCGTGTAACGCTCTGAAATGGGCGGCCATAGCGGGTGAAAGCCCCGTACACTCATGAGGTTTACAACATGACTATTGGTGTAGTCGGTCGTAAATGCGGTATGACCCGTATTTTCACCGAAGAAGGTGTCTCCATTCCGGTCACGGTCATTGAGATCGAGCCGAATCGCGTCACCCAGTTCAAAACTGAAGAGACCGATGGCTATCGTGCAGTGCAAGTCACTGTCGGCGAGCGTCGCGCTTCGCGTGTAACAGCAGCTCAGGCTGGCCACTTCGCCAAGGCGAACGTTGCCGCTGGTCGTACCGTAATGGAATTCCGCCTTGAAGAAGGCGAGTACCAGGCTGGCGATCTGATCAACGCTGAAATCTTCGCCGCTGGTCAACTGGTTGATGTAACCGGTCAGTCCAAGGGTAAAGGCTTCCAGGGTACGATCAAGCGTTGGAACTTCCGCGGGCAAGATAACACCCACGGTAACTCCGTATCCCACCGCGTTCCAGGCTCTATCGGCCAGTGCCAGACTCCTGGTCGTGTATTCAAGGGCAAGAAAATGTCCGGTCATATGGGCGCTGAGCGCGTGACCGTGCAGTCCCTCGAAGTAGTGCGCGTGGACGCTGAACGCAATCTGTTGTTGGTCAAGGGCGCTGTTCCTGGCGCTACTGGCGGCAACTTGGTTGTACGTCCAGCAGCCAAGGCTCGCGGTTAAGGGGAAGCTGACATGCAATTAAATGTAAATGACGCTCAAGCGATCGAAGTTTCCGAACTGACATTTGGCGGCGAATTCAACGAGACGCTGGTTCACCAAGCAGTCGTGGCCTACATGGCTGGCGGCCGTCAAGGTAGCAAGCAGCAAAAGACCCGTTCCGACGTTTCCGGTGGCGGTAAGCGCCCATGGCGTCAGAAAGGTACTGGCCGTGCTCGTGCCGGTACTATCCGTAGCCCAATCTGGCGTGGCGGCGGTACCACTTTCGCAGCTCGTCCTCAGGATCACTCCCAGAAGCTGAACAAGAAGATGTATCGCGCAGCAATGCGTTCCATCCTTGCTGAGCTGGTGCGTACTGATCGTCTGGTCGTGGTTCAGGACTTCGCTGTCGAAGCACCGAAAACCAAAGATCTGCTGAACAAGCTGAACGGCATGGGCCTGACTGACGTCCTGATCGTGTCTGACGCTGTTGATCAGAACCTGTACCTGGCTGCTCGCAACCTGCCACACGTCGACGTTCGTGACGTGCAAGGTTCCGATCCGGTCAGTCTGATCGCATACGACAAGGTGTTGATCACCGTGTCGGCCGTGAAGAAATTCGAGGAGCTGCTGGGATGAACCAGGAACGCGTATTTAAAGTTCTGCTTGGCCCGCACGTTTCCGAGAAGGCTACGGTTCTGGCAGACAAGAAAGGCCAGTTCGTTTTCAAGGTTGCGACCGACGCAACCAAGCTGGAAATCAAGAAGGCCGTCGAAAGCCTGTTCAGCGTGAAAGTAGAGCGCGTGACTACCCTGAACGTTCTGGGTAAAAGCAAGCGCACTGCTCGCGGTCTGGGCAAGCGTAATGACTGGAAGAAGGCAGTTATCTCCCTTCAGCCAGGCCAAGATCTCGATTTCAGCAGCAGTGCTGAGTAAGGAAGGGGTGCATCATGGCAATCGTTAAATGCAAACCGACTTCCCCTGGCCGCCGTTTTGTGGTCAAGGTGGTCAACCAGGAGCTGCATAAAGGCGCTCCTCACGCACCGCTGCTCGAGAAAAAATCGAAGTCTGGTGGTCGTAACAACAATGGCCGTATTACCACTCGTCACATCGGTGGTGGTCATAAGCAGCATTACCGTCTGGTCGACTTCCGTCGCAACGACAAGGATGGCATCGCTGCCACCGTCGAGCGTATCGAATACGATCCAAACCGTACTGCTCACATCGCTCTGCTGCTGTACGCAGATGGCGAGCGTCGCTACATCATCGCCCCTAAAGGCGTGAGCGCTGGCGACCAGCTGATCGCAGGTGCCCTGGCACCGATCAAGCCGGGCAACGCTCTGCAACTGCGTAACATTCCAGTTGGTAGCACCGTACACGGCATCGAATTGAAGCCAGGTAAAGGCGCACAGATCGCTCGTTCCGCTGGTGCTTCGGCTCAGCTGATCGCTCGTGAAGGTGTCTACGTGACCCTGCGTCTGCGTTCTGGTGAGATGCGTAAAGTACTGGCTGAATGCCGTGCGACCCTGGGCGAAGTCTCGAACTCCGAGCACAGCCTGCGTTCGTTGGGTAAAGCTGGTGCCAAGCGCTGGCGTGGCGTTCGCCCAACCGTTCGTGGTGTTGCCATGAACCCGGTTGACCACCCACATGGTGGTGGTGAAGGTCGTACCTCTGGTGGTCGTCATCCGGTATCGCCATGGGGCTTCCCGACTAAGGGCGCGAAGACTCGTGGTAATAAGCGTACCGACAAAATGATCGTCCGTCGTCGCAAGTAAATAGAGGGATACGACAGTGCCACGTTCTCTGAAAAAAGGTCCTTTTATTGATCTTCACCTACTGAAGAAGATCGAAGTGGCGGCGGAAAAGAACGATCGCAAACCAGTTAAGACCTGGTCGCGCCGTTCGATGATCCTGCCACAAATGGTCGGTCTGACCATTGCTGTACACAACGGTCGTCAACACGTCCCAGTTCTCGTTAACGAAGACATGGTCGGCCACAAACTGGGCGAGTTCGCCGGTACCCGCACTTATCGCGGGCACGTGGCAGACAAGAAAGCCAAGCGTTAAGGGGTTAGGAAATGGAAGTAGCCGCTAAGTTGTCGGGCGCTCGAATCTCCGCCCAGAAAGCCCGCTTGGTCGCCGACCAGATCCGCGGGAAGAAGGTGGGCGAAGCGCTCAACCTGTTGGCTTTCAGCAGTAAGAAAGCCGCCGAGATCATGAAAAAAGTGCTGGAGTCGGCCGTAGCCAACGCCGAGCATAACGAAGGCGCAGACGTTGATGACCTGAAGGTCAGCACCGTTTTCGTCAACGAAGGGCGTTCGCTGAAGCGCATCATGCCACGTGCCAAAGGCCGTGCTGATCGCATCGTCAAGCGGTCTTGCCATATCACTGTCAAGGTTGCTGACAAGTAACGGAGTCGAAGAGATGGGTCAGAAAGTACATCCCATTGGCATTCGCCTGGGAATCGTCAAGGAGCACACCTCCGTCTGGTACGCAGACGGTCGGACTTATGCGGACTACTTGTTCGCTGATCTGAAGGTGCGTGAGTATCTCCAAGACAAACTAAAAAGCGCGTCCGTCAGCCGTATCGATATCCATCGTCCGGCTCAGACTGCACGTATCACCATCCACACCGCTCGCCCAGGTATCGTTATCGGGAAGAAAGGTGAAGATGTTGAGAAACTGCGTCAGGACCTGACCAAGCAAATGGGTGTGCCTGTGCACATCAATATCGAAGAGATCCGCAAGCCGGAACTCGACGGTATGCTGGTTGCGCAGAGCGTAGCTCAGCAGCTGGAGCGTCGTGTAATGTTCCGTCGCGCTATGAAGCGCGCTGTACAGAACGCAATGCGCATTGGTGCCAAAGGCATCAAAATCCAAGTGAGCGGTCGTCTCGGCGGTGCTGAAATCGCACGTACTGAATGGTATCGCGAAGGTCGTGTGCCACTGCACACCCTGCGTGCCGACATCGACTATGCCAACTACGAAGCTCACACCACCTACGGTGTGATCGGTGTAAAGGTTTGGATCTTCAAAGGCGAAGTAATTGGTGGTCGCCAAGAAGAACTGAAGCCACAAGCACCAGCGCCTCGTAAAAAAGCTGCTAAGTAAGGGGTACGCCAAATGTTGCAACCAAAGCGTACGAAGTTCCGCAAGCAGATGACCGGTCACAACCGTGGCCTGGCATTGCGCGGTAGCAAAGTCAGCTTCGGCGAGTTCGCGCTGAAGTCTGTTGCTCGTGGTCGTCTCACCGCTCGTCAGATCGAGTCAGCGCGTCGTGCTCTGACCCGTCACGTAAAACGTGGCGGCAAGATCTGGATCCGTGTATTCCCGGACAAGCCTGTCACCAAGAAGCCACTCGAAGTTCGGATGGGTAAAGGTAAGGGTAACGTGGAGTACTGGGTTGCCCAGATTCAGCCAGGCAAAGTCCTGTATGAAATCGAGGGTGTTTCTGAAGAGCTGGCGCGTGAGGCTTTCGCCCTGGCTGCTGCAAAGCTGCCGCTCGCCACCTCCTTTGTTAAACGGACGGTGATGTGATGAAAGCGAATGAACTTCGTGAAAAATCCGCACAGCAGCTGAACGAGCAACTGCTCGGCCTGCTGCGCGACCAGTTCAATCTGCGCATGCAGAAAGCAACTGGCCAGTTGGGGCAGTCTCATCTGCTCTCGCAAGTTAAGCGTGACATCGCTCGCGTGAAAACTGTGCTCAACCAGCAGGCAGGTAAGTGATCATGGCTGAAGCCGAAAAAACTGTCCGTACGCTGACTGGCCGTGTTGTCAGCGACAAGATGGACAAAACCATCACCGTTCTGATCGAGCGTCGCGTTAAGCACCCGATCTACGGTAAATACGTTAAGCGTTCGACTAAGCTGCACGCGCACGACGAAACCAATCAGTGCCACATCGGCGACAAGGTCACTATTCGTGAAACTCGTCCGATGGCCAAGACCAAATCTTGGGCGCTGGTTGATGTTCTCGAACGCGCTGTGGAAGTCTAAGGGCTAGGGGTCGGAGAAATTATATGATTCAGACTCAATCCATGCTCGATGTGGCCGATAACAGCGGCGCTCGCCGCGTTATGTGCATCAAGGTGCTGGGTGGCTCCCATCGTCGTTACGCTGGTATCGGTGACATCATCAAAGTTACCGTCAAGGAAGCAATTCCTCGCGGTAAGGTGAAGAAAGGTCAAGTGATGACTGCTGTTGTAGTCCGCACTCGCCACGGTGTTCGTCGTGCTGACGGCTCCATCATCCGCTTTGATGGCAACGCTGCTGTTCTGTTGAACAACAAGCAAGAGCCAATCGGCACCCGTATCTTTGGGCCAGTGACCCGTGAACTTCGTACTGAGAAGTTCATGAAGATCGTCTCGCTCGCCCCAGAAGTGCTGTAAGGAGATCCGACATGCAAAAGATTCGTCGTGACGACGAGATCATCGTGATCGCCGGCAAAGACAAGGGTAAGCGCGGTAAGGTGCTGAAGGTTCTTGCTGACAACCGTCTGGTTGTTGGTGGTCTGAACCTGGTCAAGCGTCATACCAAGCCTAACCCGATGTCGGGCGTACAGGGCGGTATCGTCGAGAAAGAAGCGCCACTGCACGCTTCCAACGTCGCCATTTTCAACGGCGAAACCAACAAGGCTGACCGCGTTGGTTTCAAAGTAGAAGACGGTAAGAAAATTCGTGTCTTCAAGTCGACCCAAAAAGCGGTTGATGCTTGAACACTGCTAGGTAGAAGACCATGGCACGACTAAAAGAGATTTACCGGAAGGAAATCGCACCGAAACTTAAGGAAGAACTTAAGCTTTCGAACGTGATGGAAGTTCCGCGCGTTACCAAAATCACCCTGAACATGGGTCTGGGCGAAGCGATCGGCGACAAAAAAGTCATCGAGCACGCTGTTGCCGACCTGGAAAAGATCACCGGCCAGAAAGTCGTCGTGACCTACGCTCGGAAATCCATCGCTGGCTTTAAAGTCCGTGAAGGTTGGCCGATCGGCGTCAAGGTGACCCTGCGCCGTGAGCGTATGTACGAGTTCCTGGATCGTCTGCTGTCGATCTCCCTGCCTCGGGTTCGCGACTTCCGCGGCCTGAATGCCAAGTCCTTCGATGGTCGTGGCAACTACAGCATGGGCGTAAAAGAGCAGATCATTTTCCCGGAAATCGATTACGACAAGATCGATGCTCTCCGCGGTCTGGACATTACCCTGACCACCACTGCTCGGACGGATGAAGAAGGTCGCGCATTGCTGCGTGCTTTCAAATTCCCGTTCCGCAACTGATTGGAGTAGGACAATGGCCAAGAAGAGCATGAAGAACCGTGAGCTGAAGCGTCAGCTCACCGTTGCCAAGTACGCCACCAAGCGTGCAGCGCTGAAAGCTATCATCGTTGATCTGAACGCAAGTCCAGAAGCGCGTTGGGAAGCTACCGTAGCACTGCAGAAGCAGCCACGTGACGCGAGCGCTTCGCGCATGCGTAACCGCTGCCGCCTGACTGGTCGTCCGCACGGCGTGTACCGCAAGTTCGGCCTCGGCCGTAACATGCTGCGTCAAGCTGCTATGCGTGGTGACGTTCCAGGTCTGGTTAAAGCCAGCTGGTAAGCACTGTCAAAGTCACGATGTTCGGGGTCGCAAGATCCTGACCATCGGTGGCCTTGAACTTGAATCAAGCCCCTTTTGGGGCTTGATTCATTTCTGGGGTGTGTCTAGAATACCCGGCTCGCCTGAGCCCGTGTTTTTATTGCGCGGATGCGCTCGGCGACACGTACTAGCCGAAAGGCTAATTTTTTGTGTATTAGGAGCGTCTAGCCCATGAGTATGCAGGACCCGTTAGCGGACATGCTAACTCGTATCCGTAATGCCCAGATGGCTGAAAAGTCCGTCGTAAGCATGCCATCTTCTACTTTGAAGGTAGCTGTTGCCAAAGTCCTGAAGGACGAAGGTTACATTGCGGGTTATCAGATCAGCAGCGAAATCAAGCCTCTGCTGTCCATCGAGCTGAAGTACTTCGAAGGCCGTCCGGTCATCGAGGAAGTGAAGCGCGTTAGCCGTCCTGGCCTGCGTCAGTACAAGTCCGTTGAGGATCTGCCGAAAGTTCGTGGCGGCCTGGGCGTGTCTATCGTCTCCACCAACAAAGGTGTGATGACGGATCGTGCTGCGCGCGCTGCCGGTGTCGGCGGCGAAGTTCTTTGCACTGTGTTCTAAGGGGGGATAAGCATGTCACGCGTCGCTAAGAACCCCGTTAAGCTGCCAGCCGGTGTCGAAGTCAAATTCGCAGGCCAACAGCTTTCGGTGAAGGGTGCCAAGGGCACTCTGCAACTGAACATCCATTCGTCCGTTGAGATCGTTGAAGAAGCTGGTGAGCTGCGTTTCGCTGCTCGCAATGGCGATCAACAGACTCGCGCAATGGCTGGTACCACTCGTGCGTTGGTAAACAACATGGTCCAAGGCGTAAGCCAAGGCTTCGAGCGCAAGCTCCAGCTGGTCGGTGTTGGTTACAAAGCGCAAGCAAAAGGCACAGTGCTGAACCTGGCTCTTGGCTTCTCGCACCCAGTGGATTATGAACTGCCGGAAGGCATCACCGCTGAGACTCCTAGCCAGACCGATATCCTGATCAAGGGCATCGACAAGCAGCTGGTAGGTCAAGTGGCCGCCGAGATCCGCGACTTCCGTCCACCAGAGCCGTACAAAGGCAAGGGTGTGCGCTACGCGGACGAAGTCGTCCGTCGTAAAGAAGCCAAGAAGAAGTAGGGCATAGCAAATGACCGACAAAAAAGTTACTCGACTGCGTCGCGCTCGCAAAGCACGCCTGAAAATGCACGAACTCGAAGTCGTGCGTCTCTGCGTGTTCCGCTCGTCGCAGCACATCTACGCCCAGGTCATTTCGGCCGACGGCAACAAAGTCCTGGCAAGTGCCTCGACTTTGGATAAAGAACTGCGTGATGGTGCCACTGGCAACATCGACGCGGCCACTAAGGTTGGCCAGCTGGTCGCTACGCGTGCTAAAGCCGCTGGCGTCTCGCAGGTGGCTTTCGACCGCTCTGGCTTCAAGTACCACGGCCGCGTCAAGGCGCTGGCTGATGCTGCTCGTGAAGCTGGGCTGGAGTTCTAAGTTATGTCAAATAACGACCAAAAGCGCGACGAAGGCTACATCGAGAAGCTGGTTCAAGTTAACCGCGTAGCCAAAACCGTTAAAGGCGGCCGTATCTTCACTTTCACCGCGTTGACCGTGGTGGGTGATGGTAAGGGCCGTGTTGGCTTCGGCCGTGGCAAGTCGCGTGAAGTGCCTGCTGCGATCCAGAAGGCAATGGAAGCTGCTCGCCGCAACATGATCCAGGTTGATCTGAACGGCACCACTCTGCAGTACGCAATGAAGTCCGCCCATGGCGCTTCGAAGGTGTACATGCAGCCTGCTTCTGAAGGTACCGGTATCATCGCTGGCGGCGCTATGCGTGCTGTCCTCGAAGTTGCTGGCGTTCAGAACGTTCTGGCCAAGTGCTACGGCTCGACTAACCCTGTAAACGTGGTTCACGCCACTTTCAAGGGTTTGAAAGCAATGCAGTCTCCTGAATCCATTGCCGCCAAGCGTGGCAAAAGCGTCAAGGAGATCTTCTGATCATGGCTACCGTAAAAGTTACGCTGATCAAAAGCATGACCGGCCGCATCCCTAACCACAAACTGTGCGTTAAGGGTCTGGGTCTGCGTCGCATCGGTCACACTGTAGAAGTCCTGGATACTCCCGAGAATCGCGGGATGATCAACAAGGCTTACTACATGCTGCGTGTCGAGGGTTAATCGATGAAACTCAATGATCTGAGTCCAGCGCCGGGTTCCCGTCGCGAAAAGCATCGTCCGGGCCGTGGTATCGGTAGTGGTTTGGGCAAGACCGGTGGCCGTGGCCACAAAGGTCAGACCTCCCGCTCCGGTGGCACTATTGCTCCAGGCTTTGAAGGCGGTCAACAGCCGCTGCATCGTCGCCTGCCGAAGTTCGGTTTCGTTTCCCTGAAAGCCATGGACCGCGCAGAAGTGCGTCTGTCCGAACTGGCCAAAGTGGACGGCGACATCGTCACCGTGCAGTCCCTGAAGGATGCCAACGTGATCAACCAGAACGTACAGCGTGTGAAAATCATGCTGTCGGGCGAAGTTGCTCGTGCTGTCACCATCGGAAAGGGAATCGGCGCCACCAAAGGTGCGCGTGCGGCTATCGAAGCAGCTGGCGGCAAGTTCGAGGAATAAATGGCTAAGCAAGGTGCTCTCTCTGCGCTCGGCAAAGGCGGTATGTCTGAACTCTGGGCTCGTCTGCGTTTTCTGTTCCTGGCGATTATCGTCTACCGAATAGGCGCACACATCCCGGTTCCAGGTATCAACCCGGACCGACTCGCGGACCTGTTTCGACAGAATGAGGGGACCATTCTTAGCTTGTTCAACATGTTTTCCGGCGGCGCGCTGGAACGGATGAGCATTTTTGCATTGGGGATCATGCCGTACATCTCGGCATCGATCATCATGCAGTTGATGACCGCCGTCAGCCCGCAGCTGGAGCAGTTGAAGAAGGAAGGTGAAGCTGGCCGTCGCAAGATCAGCCAGTACACCCGCTACGGCACTGTCGTCCTCGCTCTCGTTCAAGCCATTGGCATGTCCATTGGCCTGGCTGGGCAGGGCGTATCGTTCACTGGTGACTTTAGCTTCCATTTCGTTGCGGTAACCACGTTTGTGGCGGGCGCAATGTTCATGATGTGGCTGGGTGAGCAGATTACTGAGCGTGGTGTTGGCAACGGTATCTCGATGTTGATTTTCGCAGGTATCGTCGCCGGTCTTCCGAGAGCAATCGGGCAGTCTTTCGAGTCTGCGCGTCAGGGCGATATCAACATTTTTGCCTTGGTTGCCATCGGTTTGCTGGCAGTAGCGATTATCGGTTTCGTGGTGTTCATTGAGCGTGGCCAGCGTCGTATTGCTGTTCACTACGCCAAGCGTCAGCAGGGCCGCAAGGTGTTTGCTGCGCAGACCAGCCACTTGCCGTTGAAGGTGAACATGGCCGGCGTTATCCCGGCCATTTTCGCGAGCAGCATCCTGCTGTTCCCGGCTTCGTTGGGTGCCTGGTTCGGCCAGTCTGAAGGTATGGGCTGGTTGCAGGACATCTCGCAGTCGATCGCTCCTGGTCAGCCGTTGAATATTCTGCTGTTTAGTGCAGGGATTATTTTCTTCTGCTTCTTCTATACGGCGTTGATGTTCAATCCGAAAGACGTAGCGGAAAACCTGAAGAAGTCCGGTGCCTTTATTCCGGGCATCCGTCCTGGTGAGCAGTCTGCGCGCTACATTGATGGCGTTCTGACTCGCTTGACCATGTTCGGTGCTCTTTACATGACGGCCGTCTGCCTGCTTCCCCAGTTCCTGGTGGTTGCGGCAAACGTACCGTTCTACCTTGGCGGGACCTCGTTGCTGATCGTGGTCGTGGTTGTGATGGACTTCATGTCCCAAGTACAATCGCACCTCGTTTCGCACCAGTACGAATCCCTGATGAAGAAAGCCAACCTGAAGGGCTACGGCAGCGGCATGTTGCGCTGAGTAGCGTCCATAAGGTTCGAGGAGTTGGTGATGAAAGTTCGTGCATCGGTGAAAAAGCTGTGCCGTAACTGCAAGATTATTCGCCGCGAAGGTGTTGTTCGGGTAATTTGCAGCGCGGAACCGCGTCACAAACAGCGCCAAGGCTGAGTGTGATTGTGCTTTAAGCCCGGCAGCTAGTGCGCTGCCGGGTTGATTATTTGTTATTACAGCGATATTATCTCGCGCCCTATTTCTTGGCTTCCGGGGCGTAGGTAGCTGTCAATTGGAGTCCCACTGAATGGCCCGTATTGCAGGCGTCAACATTCCAGATAACAAGCATACTGTTATCTCGCTGACCTACATCTATGGTGTTGGTCGCACTACTGCACAGAAAATTTGTGCAGTGACTGGGGTTAACCCAGCGGCAAAGATCAAGGATCTGAGCGACGAGCAAATTGAACAGCTGCGTGGCGAAGTGGCGAAGTTCACCACTGAAGGTGACCTGCGTCGCGAAATCAACATGAAAATCAAGCGCTTGATGGACCTCGGTTGCTATCGCGGTCTGCGTCATCGTCGTGGTCTGCCAGTACGCGGTCAGCGTACCAAGACCAACGCGCGTACCCGTAAAGGTCCGCGTAAGCCGATCCGCAAGTAATCGCCCCAGCGAATCGACAGGAATTTAATCATGGCAAAACCTGCTGCTCGTCCTCGTAAAAAAGTTAAAAAGACAGTGGTTGATGGCATCGCCCACATCCATGCTTCTTTTAACAACACCATCGTGACCATTACCGACCGTCAAGGTAACGCTCTTTCCTGGGCTACCTCCGGTGGTTCGGGTTTCCGCGGTTCCCGCAAGTCCACCCCGTTCGCTGCTCAAGTAGCTGCTGAGCGTGCTGGTCAAGCTGCGCTGGAATACGGCCTGAAAAACCTCGACGTCAACGTCAAAGGTCCAGGTCCAGGTCGTGAATCCGCAGTCCGCGCTTTGAACGGCTGTGGCTACAAGATCGCCAGCATCACCGACGTGACGCCAATCCCGCACAACGGGTGCCGTCCGCCGAAGAAGCGCCGCGTGTAATCCAGGAGATTGTAAAGAATGGCTCGTTACATTGGTCCAAAATGCAAACTCGCTCGTCGCGAAGGCACCGATCTCTTCCTGAAGAGCGGCGTGCGCGCGATCGAATCGAAGTGCAACATTGAAGCAGCACCTGGTATCCACGGCCAACGCCGCGGTCGCCAGTCCGACTACGGCACCCAACTGCGTGAAAAGCAGAAGGTCCGTCGTATCTATGGCGTTCTCGAGCGTCAATTCAGCGGCTACTACAAAGAAGCTGCTGGCAAGAAAGGCGCAACCGGCGAAAACCTGTTGCAACTGCTCGAATGCCGCCTGGACAACGTTGTATACCGTATGGGTTTCGGTTCTACTCGTGCCGAATCCCGTCAGCTGGTATCGCACAAGTCGATCAGCGTTAACGGCCAGACCGTAAACGTTCCGTCCTACCAGGTTCGCGCTGGTGACGTGGTTGCTGTTCGCGAGAAAGCAAAGAACCAACTTCGCATTGTCCAAGCTCTCGATCTGTGTGCCCAACGTGGCCGCGTAGAATGGGTAGAAGTAGACACTGAGAAGAAGTCGGGCGTTTTCAAGAACGTTCCTGCTCGCAGTGATCTGTCCGCCGACATCAACGAAAGCCTGATTGTCGAGCTCTACTCCAAGTAAGGGCTAGAAAATAGGTGCATCCATGCAGATTTCGGTAAATGAGTTCCTGACACCCCGCCATATTGATGTGCAGGTTGTCAGTCCAACCCGCGCCAAGATCACACTCGAGCCTCTCGAGCGTGGTTTCGGCCACACCCTGGGCAACGCGCTGCGCCGCATCCTGTTGTCCTCAATGCCCGGCTGTGCAGTAGTCGAGGCCGAGATTGACGGTGTGCTCCACGAGTACAGCGCCATCGAAGGTGTACAGGAAGACGTAATTGAAATCCTGTTGAACCTTAAAGGTCTGGCTATCAAGCTGCACGGTCGTGACGAAGTTACGCTGACCTTGTCGAAGAAGGGTTCGG
This sequence comes from Pseudomonas sp. HB05, assembly GCF_016756915.1. NCBI lineage: Bacteria > Pseudomonadati > Pseudomonadota > Gammaproteobacteria > Pseudomonadales > Pseudomonadaceae > Pseudomonas > Pseudomonas sp. HB05. The sequence continues at coordinate 228,903 of NZ_JAESPG010000008.1, read as the reverse complement.
GGGTGGTTACCGCTGCCGATATTCAGCTGGATCATGATGTCGAGATCGTTAACCCCGATCACGTAATCGCTAACCTGGCGTCTAACGGCGCCCTGAACATGAAGCTCACCGTAGCTCGTGGTCGTGGTTATGAACCGGCAGACTCGCGTCAGAGCGATGAAGACGAAAGCCGCAGCATCGGTCGCTTGCAGCTTGACTCTTCGTTCAGCCCGGTTCGCCGTATCGCATACGTGGTGGAAAACGCCCGTGTCGAACAGCGTACCAACCTGGACAAGCTGGTTATTGATCTGGAAACCAACGGTACCCTGGATCCTGAAGAGGCTATCCGCCGTGCTGCAACCATCCTGCAACAGCAGTTGGCTGCGTTCGTCGACCTCAAGGGTGACAGTGAGCCAGTGGTTGTCGAGCAGGAAGACGAGATCGATCCGATCCTGCTTCGCCCGGTTGACGATCTGGAACTGACTGTACGTTCGGCTAACTGCCTTAAGGCGGAAAACATCTACTACATCGGCGACCTGATTCAGCGTACCGAAGTAGAGCTGTTGAAGACTCCGAACCTTGGCAAGAAATCCTTGACTGAAATCAAGGACGTTCTGGCCTCCCGCGGTCTGTCCCTCGGCATGCGCCTCGACAACTGGCCGCCTGCAAGTCTTAAGAAGGACGACAAGGCGACTGCCTGATCGTCGTAATCACCGAACGTTGTGTTTGGTAAGGAATGAACCATGCGTCATCGTAAAAGTGGTCGTCACCTGAGCCGCACCAGCTCGCACCGCAAGGCCATGTTTCAAAACATGGCGGTGTCGCTGTTCGAGCACGAGCTGATCAAAACTACACTGCCGAAAGCCAAAGAACTGCGCCGCGTTGCCGAGCCGCTGATCACTCTGGCCAAGACAGACAGCCTGGCTAACCGCCGCCTGGCTTTCGACCGTACTCGTTCGAAAGCTATCGTTGGTAAGCTCTTCAACGACCTGGGCAAGCGTTACGCTACCCGTGAGGGTGGCTACCTGCGCATCCTCAAGTGCGGTTTCCGCGCTGGCGACAACGCGCCTATGGCGTACGTCGAGTTGGTTGATCGTGCTACTGCCGGCGAAGCTGTAAGCGCCGAGTAAGACGACAGTCTGCAACAAAGAACCGGGCCTAGTGCCCGGTTTTTTGTGTGCGTAAGAAAAACAGCTTATTCGTACAAGCTTCCATAGGGCCAAGGCGCCACTATTGCTGTTGGGGTTGTTGGTAGAGATTCTCTATTGATGCGCACAATTTAATAAATTTGTGGCCGTTACATTGTTGATCAATACTCCTCTCCAGCCGATTAGCCGGCAGTCCGAAGACCGACCTAGGAAGAATTGAGCATGAGCCAGATAAAAACGCTTACGACCGCCAGCGGCGCTCCTGTCGCCGATAACCAGAACTCTCGCTCCGCCGGCCCACGTGGCCCGCTGCTGCTCGATGATTTCCACCTGATCGAGAAGCTTGCTCATTTCAACCGCGAAAACATTCCCGAACGCCGCGTGCACGCGAAAGGGTCAGGTGCATACGGCACCTTCACCGTAACCCGTGATATCACCCAATACACCAGCGCGAAGCTGTTCGATTCGGTGGGCAAGCAGACGCCAACTTTCCTTCGCTTCTCCACCGTTGGCGGTGAGCGCGGCTCCGCTGACACCGAGCGCGATCCACGCGGTTTCGCCTTGAAGTTCTACACAGAAGAAGGCAACTGGGACATCGTTGGCAACAACACGCCTGTATTCTTCATCCGCGATCCGCTGAAATTTCCGGACTTCATCCACACGCAAAAACGCTTGCCGCAAAGCAATCTCAAAAGCGCGCAGATGATGTGGGATTTTTGGTCGCACTCTCCAGAGGCGCTGCACCAGATCACCATCCTGTTCTCTGACCGCGGCATTCCTGACGGCTACCGTCACATGCACGGCTTCGGCAGTCATACCTATAGCCTGATCAATGCCCAAGGTGAGCGTCACTGGGTGAAATGGCACTACAAGACCAAGCAGGGGATCAAGAACCTGGCACCGGCCGAGGCCGCTCGCCTGGCGGGTACCGACCCGGATTATGCCCAGCGCGACTTGTTCAACGCGATCGAGCGCGGTGATTTCCCGAAATGGAGCGTTTGCATCCAGATCATGACCGAGGCTCAGGCTGCGGGTCATTACGAGAACCCGTTCGATGTGACCAAGACCTGGTCACAGAAGGAATTCCCGCTGATCGAAGTCGGTGAGCTCGAACTCAATCGCAATCCGCTGAACTACTTTGCCGAGGTCGAGCAAGCGGCATTCGGGCCGAGCAACATGGTGCCGGGTGTGGGTCTTTCGCCTGATCGCATGCTGCAGGGCCGCGTATTTGCCTACGCCGATGCACACCGCTACCGCGTGGGTACCAATCACCAGCAATTGCCGGTGAATGCGCCGCGCAGCCCGGTCAATACCTACCAGCGTGACGGCGCGATGGCGTTCGGCAGCAATGGTGGCGCGGCTCCCAACTACGAGCCTAACAGCTATGTCGAAGCGCCGAAGCAGGCACCGCATTATGCGGAGCCGGCATTGGCCCTCAGCGGTGCGGCGGATCGTTATGATCACCGCGAAGACACTGACTACTACAGCCACGCTGGCGCGCTGTTCCGCTTGATGAGCGACGAGCAGAAAGCGCTGCTGATCAGCAACGTTGCTGGCGCGATGGGTGGCGTTTCGGCGGATGTGGTTGATCGCCAACTGCAGCATTTCTTCAAGGCAGACGCTGCTTACGGAGAAGGTATCGCAAAGGCGCTGGGCGTACAGCTTAACTAAGTCTAAACGAGAAGCAGAACCGCCCTCATTAGGGCGGTTTTTGCGTTATTTAACCTGCTTTTCTTGGATTTTCTTCACTTTTGTTGCGCTAGACGAGTGACCTTGCAGTCTGCTTGGTTCAAACTAGAGCCTTTCAAAGCTTGTGGAGATGTAGGGCGATGCAAGGTCACCCAGACGTAATCGATTACCTCAACACGTTGCTGACCGGCGAGCTGGCAGCCCGTGATCAATATTTCATCCATTCGCGGATGTACGAGGATTGGGGTTTTACCGAGCTCTACGAACGTATCAACCATGAGATGGAAGAAGAGGCACAGCACGCTGATGCGTTGATGCGCCGGATCCTTATGCTCGAAGGCACGCCGCGGATGCGCCCGGACGACCTGGACGTCGGGACCACCGTGCCCGACATGCTCGCCGCCGACCTTCGCCTGGAATACAAGGTTCGCGCCGCGCTGTGCAAAGGCATTGAGTTATGCGAGCAGCACAACGACTACGTGACCCGCGAGATCCTGCGTATCCAGCTCAACGATACCGAAGAAGATCATACCTACTGGCTGGAGAAGCAGTTGGGCCTGATCAAGCTGATCGGATTGGAAAACTACCTGCAGTCGCAGTTCTGATGTGGTCATTGTAGAAGCAAGCTCGCTCCTACAGGAAACGAACAAAAAGCCCCTGCCATCGATGAGATGACAGGGGCTTTTTTGTGCCAGGGAGAATCAGTCCCGATCACGCTCCAGCAGTGGCTTGAGGTAATACCCGGTGTGGGACTGCTTCATCTCCGCCACCTGCTCCGGCGTCCCTACGGCAATGATCTGGCCGCCCTTGGAACCGCCTTCCGGGCCCAGGTCCACCAGCCAGTCAGCGGTCTTGATCACGTCCAGGTTGTGTTCAATGACCACCACGGTGTTGCCGTGATCGCGAAGACGATGCAGTACATCGAGCAACTGCTGGATATCGGCGAAGTGCAAACCGGTGGTCGGCTCATCGAGGATATACAGCGTCTTGCCGGTATCGCGCTTGGACAGCTCGCGCGACAGCTTGACCCGCTGCGCCTCGCCGCCGGACAAGGTCGTTGCCGACTGCCCGAGCTTGATGTACGACAGCCCTACATCCATCAACGTCTGGAGTTTGCGCGCCAAAGCCGGTACCGCGTCGAAGAACACTCGGGCCTCTTCAATGGTCATCTCCAGGGTTTCGTGGATGTTCTTGCCCTTGTACTTGATCTCCAGGGTCTCGCGGTTGTAACGCTTGCTCTTGCACACGTCGCATGGCACGTAGATGTCAGGCAGGAAGTGCATTTCCACCTTGATCAGGCCATCGCCCTGGCAGGCCTCGCAGCGCCCACCCTTGACGTTGAACGAGAAACGCCCCGGGCCGTAACCCCGTGAGCGGGACTCCGGTACGCCGGCGAACAGTTCGCGGATCGGGGTGAACAGCCCGGTGTAGGTCGCCGGGTTGGAGCGCGGCGTACGACCGATCGGGCTTTGGTCGATGTCGACGACCTTGTCCAGATGCTCCAGGCCCTTGATGCTGTCGTGAGCGGCGGCTTCCAGGGTCGTGGCGCCGTTCAGGGCGGTGGCACTGAGCGGGAACAGCGTGTTGTTGATCAGCGTCGACTTGCCGGAACCTGACACGCCGGTGACACACGTGAGCAGGCCAATCGGGATCTCCAGGTCGACGTTGCGCAGGTTGTTGCCGCGGGCACCCTTGAGGGTCAGCGACAGTTTCTTGTTGCGTGGCGTGCGCTTGGCCGGAACCTTGATCTTCACCCGGCCCGACAGGTATTTGCCGGTCAGCGAGTCGGGATGCGCCATGACCTCGGCGGCAGTGCCCTGGGCGACAATGTGCCCACCGTGGACGCCCGCGCCCGGGCCGATGTCCACCACGTAATCCGCCAGGCGAATCGCGTCTTCGTCATGCTCTACGACGATGACTGTGTTGCCGATATCCCGCAGATGCTTCAGGGTCCCGAGCAGGCGGTCGTTATCCCGCTGGTGCAGGCCAATGGACGGTTCGTCGAGGATGTACATGACACCCACCAGGCCGGCGCCGATCTGGCTGGCAAGGCGGATACGCTGGGCTTCGCCGCCGGACAAGGTGTCTGCGCTGCGATCGAGGGTCAGGTAATCCAGCCCGACGTTCACCAGGAATTGCAGGCGCTCGCGGATTTCCTTGAGGATTTTGTCGGCGATTTCGCCACGACGACCGGTGAGTTTCAAGCCGCCGAAATAATCGGTGGCATCGCCAATCGGCAGGTTGGTCACCGCCGGCAGCGTCTTCTCGCCGACCCACACATGCCGCGCTTCTCGGCGCAAGCGGGTGCCGCGGCAATCGGGGCAGGGCTGGGTGCTGAGGAACTTGGCCAGTTCTTCGCGCACGCTGGCCGATTCGGTTTCGCGATAGCGCCGCTCCAGGTTCGGCACGACGCCTTCGAACGGATGCGAGCGCTTGACGATATCGCCACGGTCGTTCAGGTATTTGAAGTCGACATTCTGCGAGCCGCTGCCGTGCAGGATGAATTTCTGCTGGTCGGCGGGCAGCTCGCTGAACGGCTTGTCCAGGCTGAACTTGTAGTGGGCTGCCAGCGACCCAAGCATCTGGAAGTAGTAGACGTTGCGCCTGTCCCAGCCACGAATCGCGCCTTCGGCCAGGGTCAGTTCGCCATTGACCAGGCGCTTGGTGTCGAAGAACTGCTTGACCCCCAGGCCGTCGCAGGTCGGGCAGGCGCCAGCCGGGTTGTTGAAGGAGAACAGCTTGGGTTCCAGTTCGCTGATCGCATGGCCGCAGATCGGGCAGGCGAAGCGCGCGGAAAAGATCATCTCCTCGCCAGGCTCGTCGTCCATCGGCGCCACCAGGGCGATGCCGTCGGCCAGCTTCAACGCGGTCTCGAAGGACTCGGCCAGGCGTTGCTGGAGATCGGCGCGGACCTTGAAGCGGTCCACCACCACATCAATGGAATGCTTCTTCTGTTTATCCAGCTTCGGCAGCTCGTCGAGCTCGCACAATTTGCCGTTGACCCGCGCACGAACGAACCCCTGGGCGCGCAGCTCTTCGAAGACCATCAGGTGCTCGCCCTTGCGCTCGCGGATGACCGGCGCCAGGAGCATCAGCTTGCTGCCTTCGGGCTGGGCCAGCACGAGGTCGACCATCTGGCTGACGGTCTGGGCTTCCAGCGGAATGTCATGATCGGGGCAGCGGGGAACACCGACGCGCGCATAGAGCAGGCGAAGGTAGTCGTAGATCTCGGTGATCGTGCCGACCGTCGAACGGGGGTTGTGGGAGGTCGACTTCTGTTCGATGGAGATCGCCGGCGACAGGCCTTCGATGGTGTCGACGTCGGGTTTTTCCATCATCGACAGGAACTGCCGGGCGTAGGCCGACAGCGATTCGACATAGCGTCGCTGGCCTTCGGCGTACAAGGTGTCGAAAGCCAGCGATGATTTGCCGGATCCGGACAGGCCGGTGATGACGATCAGCTTGTCCCGTGGCAGGGTCAGGTCGATGTTCTTCAGGTTGTGGGTACGGGCCCCACGAATCAGGATCTTGTCCAAAAGTGGCCTCGCTCGGCGGGCGTCGAAAACGTAGGAGTATACGGGTAAATACTGGATGGATACACACTATCAAGTGCCATACATGAAGACTGCGCGGCAAACGGTCGCCATATACCCCCTCAATCGATGGGACTGGTAGAATCCCCGCCGGTTCACACGAGGTTTTTCCATGCACGATCCCCACAGCGAACGCATGAGTAGCGGCGAGACCCGCGCGGCAAGCGGCCTGGCCCTGGTGTTCGCCTTTCGCATGCTGGGCATGTTCATGGTGTTGCCGGTACTGGCGACCTATGGCATGGACCTGGCGGGCGCGACCCCGGCCCTCATCGGGCTGGCGATCGGCGCCTACGGCCTGACCCAGGCGATTTTCCAGATCCCTTTCGGGATCATTTCCGACCGTATCGGTCGACGTCCCGTCATTTACCTGGGGCTTATCGTGTTCGCCCTCGGCAGCGTGCTCGCGGCGAACGCGGACTCGATCTGGGGCGTGATCGCAGGACGGATCCTGCAAGGCGCCGGTGCTATTTCCGCCGCTGTCATGGCATTGCTGTCAGACCTGACCCGCGAACAGCATCGGACAAAAGCCATGGCGATGATCGGCATGACGATTGGTCTGTCGTTCGCTGTCGCCATGGTTGTAGGACCGTTGTTGACGCGGGCTTTCGGTTTGTCGGGCCTGTTCCTCGCGACCGGGGCCATGGCGCTGGTGGGTGTGCTGATCGTTGCGTTCATCGTGCCGCGTTCCACCGGGCCGTTGCAGCATCGCGAATCCGGCGTGGCCCGCCAGGCGCTGGTGCCGACACTCAAGCATCCCGACCTGCTGCGCCTGGACCTGGGCATCTTCGTACTCCACGCCATGCTGATGTCCAGCTTCGTGGCCCTGCCGCTGGCGCTGGTGGAAAAGGCCGGCCTGCCCAAGGAGCAGCATTGGTGGGTGTACCTGACGGCACTGGTTATTTCGTTCTTCGCGATGATTCCGTTCATCATCTATGGCGAAAAGCGACGCAAAATGAAACGAGTTTTACTCGGCGCCGTCGTGACGCTCATGCTCACTGAGCTATTCTTCTGGCAGTTCGGCGACAGCCTGCGGGCCTTGGTGATCGGCACGGTAGTGTTCTTCACTGCGTTCAACCTGCTCGAGGCGTCACTGCCGTCGTTGATCAGCAAGGTTTCTCCGGCGGGCGGCAAGGGCACGGCGATGGGGGTTTATTCCACCAGCCAGTTCCTGGGTTCGGCACTGGGCGGCATCCTCGGCGGCTGGTTGTTCCAGCATGGCGGTTTGTCGGTTGTGTTCCTGGGATGTGCCGCGCTGGCTGCACTTTGGTTGGCCTTTGCTGTTACCATGCGCGAACCTCCGTATGTGACGAGCCTGCGCTTGCCGTTGTCGCCCGAAGCCATCCGCGAAGCAGGCCTGGCCGAGCGCCTCAGGGCCGTCGTGGGAGTAACCGATGCAGTGGTGGTCGCCGACGAGGCGGCCGTGTATATCAAACTGGACACCGAATTATTGGATCGTGCGACGCTCGAGCGCCTGGTGAACAACCCGGCCCCGGCAGCGTGCGAAGCCTAGGAGAACGTTATGGCCCGTGGGGTTAACAAAGTCATATTGGTCGGTACTTGCGGCCAGGATCCAGAAGTTCGCTACCTGCCTAACGGCAACGCCGTGACCAACCTGAGCCTGGCGACCAGCGAACAATGGACCGACAAGCAAACCGGCCAGAAGGTCGAGAAGACCGAGTGGCACCGCGTGTCGATGTTCGGCAAAGTGGCTGAGATTGCCGGCGAATACCTGCGCAAGGGTTCGCAGGTCTACATCGAAGGCAAGCTGCAGACCCGCGAGTGGGAAAAGGACGGTATCAAGCGCTACACCACCGAAATCGTGGTCGACATGCAAGGCACCATGCAATTGCTCGGTGGCCGTCCGCAAGGCGACCAGCAGCAGGGTGGCAACAACTACCAGCAGTCGGCTCCGCGCCAGCAAGCGCCTCGCCCGCAGTCGGCGCCACAGCCACAACGCGAGCGCCCGGCCCCACAACAGGCCGCGCCGCAACCGGCTCCGGATTTCGACAGCTTTGACGACGATATTCCTTTCTAGGACTCAGTGGTATCAGTCGATGAGGCTCCTCGCTCACTGACACTTCAAGTTCGATAAAAAACCCTCTTCGCTGCAAAGCCAGGAGGGTTTTTTTCGCTCTGTGCAAAACCGCGAATCAATCAGTCATAAATAATCTTCTGATAGACCGGCGTCTGCTTGGCGCTGTGCTTGATGCGTCGCACTGAGCTGCCGGTGATGAGTTGGCCACCGAGAAGAAGATTGCCACAAGGCGATCGCGGTTCGAACAGCTGCTGCCTCAAGACCCTGATCGCTTCTGCGCCCAATTCATCGCGGGGCACGTGAAGGGTGGTGAGCGGGATGTCGTTGATGTCGGCCAGGTTGAACCCGTCCATGCTCATCACTGAAACATCCTGGGGAACCCTCAAGCCAGCATTCTGCAGCGCTTTAACGGCCCCGGCCGCCATGAAGTCACCCCCGGCCAGAATGGCAGTCGGTCGGTCGTCAGGTGCGCAGTTTTCCAAGAAGGTCGCTATCCGCGCCTCAGATTCAGCACTGCCGAAACCCTCGGCAACCATCAGGTGTTTTGCTTCGACAAATTCGAGATTTTGCTCCTTCCATGCATCACGAATTCCACGTATTCGCAGATCCATCGTGTACCGCCTGAGGCACTGGAGCGTCAGGACATTTCGGTGCCCCATTTGAAACAGATAATTGATCGAATAGTGGCCGATTAGAAAGTGGTCGGGCGATATCGAGGGCAGGCGCATGCTGCGATCGATGCAGTTGATCAGCACCGTCGGCTTGCTGAGGTCGGCCGCCAGTTGGTGTATGTGCGGATCATCGATACCAATCAGGATCGCCGCACCGGTGTCCTTCTGGTTCATCTTTTCCAGAAACAACAAGGCGTCGCTGTCGACCTCTTCAAGCTCGCAGTAGCGGACGCGAACGTCATGTTGCGCGACCGCCTGCGTGATGCCCTGGATGACTTTGTAATAGAAGATATCAGCGCGTACGTTGAAGGCCCGCGAGGGCGCGAAAATGGTCAGCCCGTTGAGCAGGAAGCGACCATTGGCGAGGTCTTCCAGCACGCCCTGCTGACGAGCCGCCGCCAATACTTTTTCTCTCGTGGCCGGACGGGTATTCGATTTGCCAGCAAGCACTCGCGACACCGTCGCGATGGACAGGCCCGTCTGTGCCGCGATTTCAGCAATGCGTAATTTCCCCATCGCGGCTTATCCATTGAGACAATTTATGTAAAGGCTTTCATAGCAGAAAAGGGCCACCAATCCTAGCGTCCTTGGGTTTCTGCCGAGCTGCGCTGGAGAGGAATGTAAATCCATACATGCTTGCTTCTGTACGAGCCATGAGCAGTGCCATAGCGTTCAAGCCTCAAATAAAAACAACACGCCGGAAAATCCGGCGACAGGCGAAGAATTGATGACTATCGATATCGAACGCAATGCTCGACTTTCGGCCAAGCTAAAATTCATCCCGCATCTGCGTTGGTGGATGCTGTCCCTGTTTTTGCTCGGCGTCACCGTCAACTATATAACCCGCAATTCCCTGGGCATCCTGGCGCCGGAACTAAAGACCACGTTCAGCATGTCGACTGAACAGTACTCGTGGGTGGTCGCCTCGTTTCAACTTGCCTATACCGTTTTCCAGCCCATCTGCGGCTGGCTGATCGATGCGATCGGGCTCAAGCTCGGCTTCGTGGTATGCGCCGTCGTATGGTCAGTGATGTGCCTGCTTCATGCCGGGGCTGCAAGTTGGGTCCATCTGGCGATCCTGCGTTTTTTCATGGGCGCTTCGGAGGCCGCGGCCACACCGGCCAATGCCAAGGCGATAGGGGACTGGTTTCCAAAAAAGGAACGACCTGTCGCTGCGGGCTGGGCGGGGGTTGGCTTTTCCCTGGGGGCGATGCTCGCGCCTCCCATCATCTACCTCGCCCATGTATCCCTGGGCTGGCAGGGCGCATTCCTGATTTCCGGGGGGATCGGCCTGATTTGGGCCGCCGTCTGGGCGTGGCTCTACCACGCCCCTGATATCCATCCGCGCTTATCGCCTGATGAGTTGCTGCATATCCAACAAGACGGCGAAAAAATCGGCCAGCAAATGCCATTTTTCAAGGCGTTGAAGAAGATCGGCCGGGACAAGCGATTCTACGGTATCGCGCTTCCTGCCTTCATGGCAGAGCCGGCATGGGCCGTCATGAGTTTCTGGGTGCCGCTGTATCTGGCCAACGAAAGAGGAATGGACCTCAAGCAAATCGTACTGTTTGCCTGGGTTCCGTTTCTGGCGGCGGATCTGGGCAGTATCGCCAGCGGTTATCTGTCACGCGCTTACCATCGTTTTTTCAAATGCACCCGGGTGAACTCGATCGTCGCCAGTTCAATCACCGGCGCGTTCCTGATGTTTTCGCTCGCCGTGATGACCCAGGTGAAAGACCCCTATGTTGCGATAGCGCTTATTTCGCTTGGCGGTTTTGGCCACCAGATTATTTCCTGCATGTTGAGCGCACTGGTCGTCGAAACGTTTGATCGGGATGAGCTGGCAACGGTGAACGGAATGCGAGGTTCATGCGCCTGGATTGCCAGCTTTCTTTTCTCGCTGATCATCGGTGTCAGCGTGGACAAGATAGGGTTCAACCCATTGTTCATTGCGATGGGGCTCTTTGATTTTATAGGTGCGTTTTTCATGATTTTGTTTATCGCGGACAGAACGTCCAAATCAAAAGCGGTGCGTGCACAATGAAGTCACTTAAAGTCTGGACGCTACAGGCCCAGGAAAAAGGCTACGTCGAGCTCCTGGTCGAGGGACGGCATCTCTTCAGAATCCATATCCTCGAAGACGGTTTGGCGCGTGTCCTGCTCATGCGGGCTGGCACGTTGGCACTGGATCGGACCTGGAGCATCGCGCCCCGGGAGGACGTTGCCTGGGAGGGCCGGGCCCGCGAGTCGTTGGCGGATTTCTCTTTGCCCACGTACCGGGTCGAAGAAGGTCAGGATCGGTTGGTACTCACGACCAAAAAACTACGCATCACGGTGCATCAACCGCTGTGGCTACAGTGGGAATACCATGATGGCCAGGACTGGAGGCCGTTGGTCTCGGATCGGCCCACCGGTGCTTATTTGCTTGATGCTCATGGTGAAGGCCTGGAGCATTACCAGCTTCGCGCGCCGGAACATCGCTATTACGGGCTCGGCGAAAAAACCGGCGATTTGAATCGCGCCGGCAAACGTTTTGAAATGCGTAACCTGGATGCAATGGGTTATGACGCTGCGAGCACCGACCCGCTGTACAAGCATATTCCCTTTGTCATCACGCACCAGGAGCACGCCAGCTTCGGGATGTTTTATGACAACCTGAACACCAGCCTGTTTGATCTGGGGAACGAGCTGGATAACTATCACCGACCCTATCGTCGGTACAAGGCGGATGCCGGTGACCTCGACTACTGGGTACTTGCAGGCCCCCGCGTACTGGATGTGACGAAGGCTTTCGTTCGCCTGACCGGACGCACCTTGTTCCTGCCTAAATGGAGCCTGGGCTACAGCGGCTCAACCATGCGTTATACCGATGCCGATAATGCCCAGGAACAGTTGCTGGAGTTTCTTGATCTGTGCCGTCAGCACGATATTCCCTGTGACTCTTTTCAGCTGTCATCCGGGTACACCTCCATTGGCGAAAAACGCTATGTGTTCAACTGGAACCGTGAAAAGGTCCCGGACCCCAAGGCGCTTGCCCAGGCCTACCGTGATGCCGGCGTCAGGCTGATCGCCAACATAAAGCCATGCCTGCTTCAGGACCACCCGCGCTACGCCGAGGTCGCCCACCAAAAGATGTTCATCGGTGACTCTGAACACGACATGCCAGAGCGGTCGGTCTTCTGGGACGACGAAGGCTCTCATCTGGACTTCACCAACCCGGACGCTGTCGGTTGGTGGCAGTCAAATGTCACATCACAGCTACTGGAACTGGGCATTGAATGCACGTGGAACGATAACAATGAATTCGAAGTGTGGGACGGTGAGGCGCGCTGTCATGGCTTCGGGCGCGAGATAGCGATCAAACATATCCGGCCCGTCATGGCATTGCTGATGATGAGAGCGTCTTTAGAGGCACAACAGCGGTTTTCACCATCAGAACGGCCCTACCTTATTTCACGTTCAGGGTGTGCCGGCATGCAGCGCTATGTCCAGACCTGGAGCGGTGACAACCGGACCCACTGGAAAACACTTCGCTACAACACTCGCATGGGCCTTGGCATGAGCCTGTCGGGGTTGTACAACGTGGGCCACGATGTAGGTGGGTTCTCCGGCAACAAGCCGGATCCCGAGCTGTTTGTCCGTTGGGTCCAGAACGGTGTGATGCATCCACGCTTCACCATTCACTCCTGGAACGACGATGGCACGGTCAATGAGCCATGGATGCATCCTTCGGTCACCGATGCGGTCCGCGACGCGATCAGGCTCAGATACCGGTTGATGCCTTATTTCTACACCTTGCTGTGGCAAGCCAGTCACGAAGACGAGCCCATTCTGCGACCAACGTTTCTCGACCACGAGCATGACCCTCAAACGTTCAAGGAAAACGACGAGTTCCTTCTTGGCCGGGACGTCCTCGTCGCCAGCGTCGTAGAGCAAGGCGCACGCGAGCGCGAGGTATGGCTACCCCTGAATACGACAGGCTGGTGCGACTGGCACACCGGTGACTGGTACGAAGGCGGCCAATACGTTTCCCTGGATGCGCCGTTGGAACGTTTGCCCTTGTTGGTACGAGGGGGCGCTGCGATACCGACCGGTGAATGCCACAAGCTTAACGATCCCGCCCTTGATCGGCGTCGCGAGCTGGTGATTTTTCCCGCACCTTCAGGCACCTCCAGCGGCGTGTTATTTGAAGATGACGGCATCAGTCATGAGTGGAAAGATGGAGGCTGCCTGGTGATCCGATGGACCGTTGAATATGGTCCGGACTTCATTGATTTGACGATCGCTAAAACAGGGGATTTTCGTCCGGCGTGGGAACAGCTTGGGGTGGCCTTGAAGGTTGCGGATGGGAGAGCCTTGAGAGTCAATGGCCATGGTGGCTGCACGTTGACGCTGGTCGACATTCCGGAGCATAGGCCACTTCATTGATGCCCTGGTAAGTCTTGCCCTCCCGATCTGGGAGGGCAAGTAGCCCAATTTTGCTCGCTGTTTATCACTGCGCCTGCGCTTGGCTGTCGCTCAGAAACTCCTCTGCACTCACTACCTTCGCATAGGCAAACCCCAGCGCCGACATGAACGCGGCATGGACTTGTGCGGCCGGGACGACCACGCCGTTGAATTCAAGATCGCGAGTCGCGCACGCATCGTGAATCACCGTGACGCCGTAGCCCAGGTCTGCTGCCGCCCGCACGATGCCATCGATACACATATGGCTCATGCTACCGACCACCACCACCTGCTCAACGCCTTGCTGATCGAGGATCGCCTGCAGTTCGGTCTCGCGAAACGAATTGACGAAATGCTTGAGCACCACCGGCTCATCGGCACGGTTGAGCACCTTGGTATGCAATTGCGCGCCTTCGGAGCCTGGCGTGAAAAAGGGCGCTTCGTCGGAAGTGAATTCGTGGCGAATGTGCACCACCGGGTTTGTGGCCTGGCGAAACGCTTCGATCATTTTGGCGGCGTTTTCGGCTGCAGCCTCGACGCCGACCAATGGCCATTTTCCTTGGGGGAAGTAGTCGTTCTGGATATCGACTACGATGAGCGCTTGCTTGGACATGGGGACTTCCTCGGGTTGATTGCGGTGAAGCCAGTATTGGCCAAGCCCGGCGATGGGAGGATTGGCCGTAACGACAATAGGCGAGGTAAAACTGACAATGGCGCAGGAAAGGGCATTCGCTGAACTTGGCGTGCTGATGTATCCCGGCGCGCAATTGGCGGCGGTGCACGGCCTGACCGATCTGTTCACGGTCGCGGCCAGGATCGCAACCGAGCAGGCCAGTGTGCAGTTGCCGAGGCTGCGGGTGAGTCATTGGCGCACGGAAAACGGTGAGGCGCCGCTGCGGGTGTTCGACAGCGAGGACGCAGCGCCGGGCAAACTGATTGCCTTGCTGATCCCGCCCTCCATTGCCGGCTTCAATGAAAAGCTTGCCACGCCGGTCCTGATGGATTGGCTTCGGGCTCAGCATGCCGACGGCACCGTATTGGGCGGGGTTTGCGTGGGTTCGATCCTTCTGGCCGAAAGCGGCCTGCTCGACGGTCGCAGCGCCACCACCCACTGGACGTCGGCGAAGTCTTTCGCGGCGCGTTATCCGAAGATCAAGCTCAACGCCGACAAACCCATCGTCGATGACGGTGACCTGATCACCACGGCGGGGCTGATGGCCTGGTCGGAGCTCGGGCTGCGGCTGGTGGACCGTCTGCTCGGACCCAGCATCGCCACGCGCACGGCGAAATTCCTGGTGGTCGAGCACAGCGACAGCGCGAGTCAGTGCGGCAGCAATTTCGCGCCGATCCTGGGACACGGTGACGGCGCGATCCTCAAGGTGCAGCACTGGCTGCAGCGCAGCGGCGCGGTGGATGTCTCCCTCGGCGCAATGGCGGAGCAGGCCGGCCTGGAAGAACGCACCTTCCTGCGCCGGTTCCGTGCCGCCACCGGACTCAAGCCCACCGAATACTGCCAGCACCTGCGAGTCGGCAAGGCCCGGGAAATGCTGGAGTTCACCAACGGCACCATCGATCACATTGCCTGGACCGTGGGCTATCAGGACCCCGGTGCCTTTCGCTCGACCTTCAAGAAAATCACCGGGCTGGCGCCGAGTGATTACCGGGCGAGGTTTGGGGTAAGTCCGCCGAGCGCTTCCAAAGGCTGAAACCGACCCGTGGCGAGGGAGCTTGCTCCCGCTGGGTGCGCAGCGCCCCACAGAGAACTTACACCGCGGTGTGTCATTTTAATCGTTAGGGGCTGCTGCGCAGCCCAGCGGGATCAAGCTCCCTCGCCACAGAAAATCCGCAGTGGCGTCGTGCAATTTGCCGGATCCCCACTTCCCGTCGTGCAGAATGAAACAGGCCCCGTGCCACATCATCCGCCATCACCCCCGGTTCCTCGACCGTTCGTCCTCCGCCGTGCCGTTGGCCTGATCTCTGCAATCCTTATGGCTACGGCTATTGAGCGCAGTTTAAAGGACAACGCATGACGTCGATCCATCGTGACAAATTAGTAGTAGCTCACTCGGTCAATCCCCAGGCGCCGCTGCATGAAGTCGAAACCAATCGGGCGCTGGCGCGCTGGTTGGCGAATATCCTTGGCCTGGAATACGGTGGCAGCTACGATAACCAGCAACACGCCGGACGGGATCTGTACCTATTGCCCACGCAAACCCTGATCGGCGCGGAGGCTGCATTGCGCCTGGGCGTCAAGGGGCCGGATGATCTCTGGGGCGGTTACGTCGACCACGATTTCATCTGCACCAAGGCGATCGCCCATGGTCTGTTGAATAAGGACGCGGTTGCGCCGCAGGGCTGGTCGCCGCTGTTCGCCAAGCTGACCCGGGGCGTTGTACTCGACGGCGTCAGCGTGTTCTCCCTCAAGGATGCGCGCCAGGCCGCCGAGCATCTGCTTTACGCCGGACCGATTCGCTTCAAGCCAATCCATGCTTGCGCCGGACGTGGCCAGCGGGTCATCCGAAGCATCGCGCAATTCGACGAAATCGTCGCGGCGCCAGACGCCCAGGCGGTGTTCAGCGAGGGCATTGTGCTGGAGCAGAACCTCAATGAGATCAAGACCCAGAGCGTCGGCCAAAGCTTCATCAATGGCAGGGTCTTGAGCTACTGCGGCGTGCAACACCTGACCCATGACAACGAAGGGCAGGAGGTCTATGGCGGTTCCGACCTGCTGGTGGCCCAAGGTGGCTACATCGAGTTGCTCGGTCTGGAACTGCAAGACGATGTGCGCGAGGCGGTGCGTCTGGCCCAGGTGTTCGATGACGCCGCCAACCAGGCATTTCCGACGTTCTTTGCGTCGCGGCGCAATTACGACATCGCCCAAGGGACGGATACCGGTGGCCAGCCTCGCGGCGGCGTGCTGGAGCAATCCTGGCGTATGGGCGGTGCCAGCAGCGCGGAGCTCGCGGCACTGCAGGTGTTTGTCGAGGATCCTTCGGTCCGCGCGGTCCGGGTGTCCTCGGTCGAAACCTACACCGATCAGCCGCTGCCCCCCGGCGCGACGGAGGTTTATCGCGGCGAGGCAGAAAACGGTGACTTCCTACTCAAATACGTAACGGTTCAATCCTATGACGGCTAGAAGCGAAACCATCCAGATTGCCATCGATGATGAGCATATGAACGGGACCTTCCTGAGCCCAAAATCAAAGGTCCCCGGTGTGTTGTTCGTGCACGGTTGGGGCGGCAGCCAGGAACGTGATCTTGAACGGGCGAAGGGCATCGCCGGCCTGGGCTGCGTATGCCTGACCTTCGACTTGCGCGGGCACACGGGGGGCGCGGGAATTCCGTTGTCACGGGTTACGCGGGAGGACAACCTGCGGGACTTGCTGGCGGCCTATGACCGACTGCTGGCCCACCCCGGCCTGGACACATCGGCGATCGCGGTGGTCGGCACCAGCTACGGCGGTTACCTGGCCTCGATCCTGACGTCGTTGCGTCCGGTGCGCTGGCTGGCCTTGCGGGTTCCGGCGCTCTACCGGGACGAGCAGTGGCACACGCCCAAGCGTGACCTGGACAAGACCGACCTGCTGGATTATCGCAGCACCCTGGTCCACGCCGACACCAACCGGGCCTTGCAGGCCTGCTCGCAATTCACGGGCGATGTGCTGCTGGTGGAGTCCGAGACCGATGACCATGTGCCCCACGCCACCATCATGAGTTATCGAGCGGCGTGCCAGCAGACCCACTCGTTGACCCATCGGATCATCGACGGCGCCGACCATTCCCTGAGCGACCCCGTGTCACAACAGGCCTACACCTCGATCCTGGTGAGCTGGATCACGGAGATGGTGGTGGGCGAGCGGTTGAGCATTATTCAGGAGCGGTAGACATGTGGCGTTCAGGCGGGCCTCTTCGCGAGCAAGCCCGCTCCCACAAGAGACCTGTGTGAACCCGGGCTCAGACTCTCTGCGAATCCCTGTGGGAGCGGGCTTGCTCGCGAAGAGGCTAGCACAAGCACCTCGTGATTCAAGCAACCGCTCACTTGACCCCAGGCTTGACCCGCAACGCCTTGGCCTTCGCCTCGATCACCAGGTACATCACCACCGTGACCAACAGCGGCAGGATGAAATAGATCGCCCGGTAGGCAATCAACCCCGCGATCAAGCTGCCCCGTGACACCTCATGCTGCAACAGCGCGACAAACACCGCCTCCAGCACCCCGAGCCCGGCCGGAATGTGAGTAATCACGCCAGCAATGCTGCTGATCAACAGCACCCCGAGCACCACCGGGTATTCGAGTTTGCTCGGCAACAGCGTAAAGATCACCGCCGCCATCAGCGACCAGTTCAGCGCCCCCAATGCCAATTGCAACACGGCCATGCGCAGCGAAGGCAGGTTGATTTCCATGCCGCGCACCGTCCAGGCCCGGCGCTTGGAGAAACGGCAGGCCAGCAGATAGCCGGCGCTGATTAGCAATAGCAGCACTCCGACGCCTTGCAGCGCATCGCTGCTCAGTTTCCAGCCCGGAGGCATCGTCACCAGGCCACTACTGAACACCACGCCGGCCAAGGTCATATAGCCGAACCAGTTGGTGGCCAGGCTCAAGCCGAGAATCTTGGCGATATTGCCCGTGCTCACCCCCAGCCGCGAATACAGCCGATAGCGCATGGCGATGCCGCCGACCCAGGCGCTGAGGTTGAGGTTGAACGCGTAACTGATGACCCCCACTGGCAATATTTGCCGCCAACCGAGTTTTTGCCGGATGTAAGTGCGCCCGATCAGGTCGAAGCCGGCATAGGTGATGAAGCTGGCGATGGTCAGCGCGGCGGCGATCAGCAAAGTGCGCAGCTTGAAATCCGCCAGGGTCGTGAACACCTCGGACCAATCGATGCGCCGCGCCAGGGCGGTGAACAGCACGATCAGCAGCAGGAAAAAAGCCAGGGTCAGCGGGCGTTTCCAGCGACTCCAGCGCGACTTCGGCTTGGCCTGTTCCGGGGCTTGGGCATCTCTCGGCGCGGTGTGCGCTTCAGAGTGGTTCATGGGGTTCGCTCCGGACCGCCGTCGGCGGCGAAAAAGGTTTCAGACGCGGTTTATGGGCCGGCAACCATCCGGCCCAGGCCGGAAAATGACGCAGGAAGTGGAACACCATGAAACCGATGGTCATGCGCCACAGCCGCCCGCGACGGGCGTGATTTTCGGGCATGACGGTGCAGTGATTGCGGCTCAGGTGATCGAGCCGCTCGAACAGTTCGCGGTTGAACGCCCGGTCGCGGATCAGCACGTTGGCTTCCAGGTTCAGGGACAGGCTCAGCGGGTCGAGGTTGCTCGAACCGACCGTGCTCCAGTCTTCATCGACCAAGGCGACCTTGCCGTGCAGCGGCCGCTCGCAATACTCGTAGATCGTCACGCCGGCCTTGATCAGATAGTCATAGAGCATCCGCGCCGCGAGCTTGGCGATCATCATGTCCGGTTGCCCTTGCAGGATCAGCCGCACCTCCACGCCACGTCGCGCGGCGTTGCGGATCTCGCGCAGCAACCGATAACCGGGGAAGAAATACGCGTTGGCGATTACCACCCGACGCTGGGCGCTGCGCAGCACTTGCAGGTAGACCTCTTCGATGTCGGTCTGATGCTCGTGGTTATCGCGGTAGACCAGGCGCACCTGGCCGTCATGGTCGTTGAAGGCCAACTCGGTGCGGCGGCTGCGGCGACGTTGCCACCAATACTTGGCCCGGGCTGGCCGACCGCTTTGCAGCAGCGCGAAGTGATGGATATCCACCACCGCCGGACCTTTGATTTCCACTGAGTAATCCTGCTTGGCCTCGGGACCGAAGTCGCCCAGGTGGTCAGCGGAAAAGTTGATCCCGCCGATGAAAGCGATCACGCCGTCCACCACCACGATCTTGCGATGCAGGCGGCGGAACCAGTTGGTGCGGATGCCCAGGTGCCGGGGGGCCGGGTCGAACATTTGCAGGCGTATCCCGGCATCGCTCAACGAGGCGAGAAACGCCGTGCTCAGCTCACCGCAACCGAAACCGTCGAGGTTGACGGTGATGCGTACGCCGCGCTTGGCCGCATCGACCAATAAGTCCCGCAGTTCAAAGCCGACCTTGTCCTCGAACAGAATGAACGTCTCCAGGAGAATTTCTTCCTGGGCGCGGCGAATCGCTTCGAAAACCCGTGGGAAATATTCCTCGCCGTTTTCCAGCAGCGTGACGCGGTTGTTGCCGTGCCAGCCGTATTCGACGTCGGCCAGCGCCGGGTTGCGTTCGGTCGGCGGCACCTCGACCTTTTCCACCGTCGCCTTGTCCATCGTCGCGTTCATAACTCGATCTCCACCGACAGCGGTGCGTGGTCGGAAAGGTGCGACCAGGGACGTACATTCAGTACCTTGGCGTGATGGGCCTTGAGGTTGCGCACGTAGATGCGGTCCAGGCGCAGGATCGGCAGGCGCGCCGGAAAACTGCGGGCCGGCTTGCCCCACTGTTCGGCGAATACCTCCCGCAGGCCGCAGGGCGCGAGCAGGTCATTGGCCTTGCCACGCCAGTCGTTGAAGTCGCCGGCAACGATGACCGGTGCTTCGGGGGGCAATTCGCTCAAGCGTTGGCAAAGCAGCTTCAGTTGTTCGACGCGATGGCCTTCACGCAACCCCAAGTGGACGCAAATGGCATGCACGTCCTGTCCACCGTCAGCGTTCGGCAGGCGCAGCACGCTGTGCAGCATGCCGCGGCTTTCGTGGCCGCTGATGGACACGTCTAGGTTGTCGTGGCGGATGATCTGGAATTTCGACAGCAATGCGTTGCCATGGTCGCCCGCCGGATACACCGCGTTGCGCCCATAGGCGAACTGCGGCCAGAGGGTGTCGGCGAGAAACTCATATTGCGGGATGCTCGGCCAGTTGCTGTAGCGCTGGGGATGGTGCTCGTGGGTGCCGTGTACTTCCTGCAGGAACACCACGTCGGCGGACACGCTGCGCACGGCTTCGCGCAGTTCCGGCAGGATGAATCGCCGATTCAGCGCGGTGAAGCCCTTATGCGTGTTGACCGTCAGCACCGTGAATCGATTGACTCCGTCGAGCAGGCGCTGCGCCGAATCGTGCAGCGGCTCGCGAGTGGCTTCGCTGGATTCTGGCGTGCTCATGGCAATACTCCTTCGGCCGGGCGCACACCGGGAGCGGTGGCGAGATGCTTGTCCAGGTCGAAGCGCTCCAGCAGGTGGCGCGCGTCGTAGGGCGCGCGGACTTTGATGTCGTTGTCGAAATAGCAGAACACTTCCCGGCTCTTGCGCGGCCGGGGTTTCTTTTTCGGATCGATCAACTGTGCGTCGCTCGGCTGCGTACCGTGGCTCCAGGCCTCGATCCGGTCGCCCCAGCGCTTGAGCGCTTCGTCGGTGTAGCCGCTGGCGTACAACTCTTCGGCGCCGTGCAGGCGCAGGTAGACGAAATCACTGGTGACGTCCTCGCGATAGGGCCATTTTCCGGCGGTATCGGCGACCACCAGGGCAACGTCGTAGCGTTTGAGCAGGGCGACGAAGCGGGGGTCGATGAAGCTTTCGTGGCGGATTTCCACGGCATGGCGCAGCGCACGCTTTTTATCGGTCTCGGTGCTGGCGTGGCCGTCCAGGCGCGACTCGTGCTCCCGGGCCAGCGCGGCGGCGGCCTGGGTGTCATGGGGCAGTTGCTTGAGGAAGTCTTCGAACAGTTCCGGGTCGAATTTGAAGCTGGGCGGAAACTGCCAGAGGATGGCGCCGAGTTTTTCCTTGAGCTCCAGCACCCCGGACGCGAAGAAATTCGCCAGCGGCTTGTGAATGTCCCGCAGGCGCTTGATGTGGGTAATGAAGCGCGGCGCCTTGACGCTGAACACGAAGTCCGGCGGCGTCTCGGCGTACCACTGGGCATACCGTTCGGGACGTTGCAGGGCGTAGAACGATCCATTGATTTCGATGCTGTTGACCGCTCGAGAGGCGAATTGCAGTTCCCGTTTCTGCGCCAGCCCCTTGGGATAGAAATCCCCGCGCCAGGGCGTGTAGCGCCAACCGGAAATGCCAATGTGGATCGCCGTCATGTATCCCTCCCGTGCCAATGACCTCGTACTGCCTGTGTCTTTTGATGACCGCCGGGCGGGCTGGAAAGTTTCGGTGGTCTTACCGATGGTGGCGCAAACGGTGAAGTACCGTGGCGAGGGGATTTATCCCCGCTGGGCTGCGCAGCAGCCCCAACAGGCGGAGCACATTCAGCCTGACATACCGAGGCGTTAGATTTTGGGGCCGCTTCGCAGCCCAGCGGGGATAAATCCCCTCGCCACGGGATATCAGCGAACTTGCCGGCCCATTGTTGATCAGTTCCTTACCGACCCCGTGCGAAGGAGCCCCGCGTTTTGTCTCGATTGAGCACTGTATTGCTGCTATTGCTGCTGGCCATGACCGGCACCAGCGCCTACGGGACCGCTGCGGTCCCTGGCCTCCCCAAGCCTGCCGAAGCCCCGACCGAGCCCGAACCGCTGGTGCAAGGCGGCTTATTGGGAGCAATCAGTTCCAGCATCGACGATGTCCAGGACAAGCTCGACCTCGACCAGAGCCTGGTGGATGCCTGGCGCCTGCGGGCGGATCGGGCGGCTGACGAGGTCGATCGACTGGTGGACCAGACGTCCCGTTCATCCTGGCGGATAGCGGGCGATTTCCTGTTGCTGTCAGGCGTGTGGCTGGGGACCTTCGCGCTGATCTGGGCCGGTGCGCGCTTGCTGGTGCGACGTCTCGGTCGGCGCCGCTGGCTACGCACTCGCCAGCGGGTGCGGGACCTGCTCGGTTATCTGCTGCCGTACACCTTGCCGGCCGTGGCCTGCCTGCCCTTGACCCTTTACGTCAGCCATTTCCTGCAAGTCTCGGTCGGTCGCGCCCTCGCGCTGTGTTTCGCCTACGCCACCAGCAGCGGCATTGTTTCCACATCGGTGCTGCTCTGCGTGATCGTGATGTTCAACGCCGGCCATAAACGCCGTGCCGTGGCGATCATCCGGCGTTTCAGCCCACGGCCGTTGTTCCTGATCGGTTTCCTGGCGGCCCTCAGCGATGCCCTGACCAGCCCGCAGATCGCCCGCCAACTGGGCGGCAATATCACCAGCAGCGTCGCGGTGTTCACTGGGCTGTCGGCTTCGCTGATCTTCGGTTGGCTGGTGATCCACCTGCGCCGGCCCGTGGCCCACCTGATCCGCAATCGACCGCTGGCCCAGCGCCTCAAGCAACCGGCATTGCAGGAATCACTGCGGATCTTTTCCGGTCTCTGGTACTGGCCGATCCTGCTGATGGTGCTGGTGTCGGCGGTGAGCCTGATCGGTGTCGGCGAAGACAACCAGAAGGCCCTGCGTTGCGCTTTGTTCACCACCCTCCTGCTGATCGCGACGGTGTTCCTCAGCACCGTGTTCCAGCACATCTTCAAATCGCCCAAGGCCGAGGCCATCCAGCGCAACAGCGCCTACAAGGGGCGGTTGTTGAGCTTGCTGCACGCCTTGTTGCGGATCGTCATGGCCGTGGTATTCATCGAAGTGCTCGGACGGATCTGGGGAGTCTCTTTGTTCGAGTTCGCCTCGCGCAACGCCGTGGGACGGGCGATCAGCGATTCCTTGAGCCGCATCGGCCTGATCTTCCTGGTGACCTGGCTGACGTGGGTAGTGCTCGACACGGCGATCCAGGAGGCGTTGAAACCTCCGCTCAACAAGCGCGGCGCCCGGGCACCCAGCACCCGGGTGAAGACCATCCTGCCGCTGTTGCGCAACGCGGCTAAAATCATCCTGGTGGTGATTTGCGCGATCACCACCATGGCCAACCTCGGCATCAACGTCGCGCCATTGCTCGCCGGTGCCGGCGTGGTCGGGCTGGCGATCGGTTTCGGTTCGCAGCAACTGGTGCAGGACGTGATCACCGGGCTGTTCATCATCATCGAGGACACGCTGTCCATCGGCGACTGGGTGGTGCTCAGCTCCGGCCATGCCGGCACTGTCGAAGGCCTGACCATCCGCACCCTGCGCCTGCGCGACGGCAAGGGCTTCGTGCATTCGGTGCCGTTCGGGCAGATCAAGGCCGTGACCAACCAATCCCGGCAATTCGCCTTTGCGTTTTTCTCGGTGCAGTTCACCTACGACACCGACGTGGACCGTGCCATTGAATTGATCCGCGAGGCCGGCGATTCGATTTCCGAGGACCCGTTCCTCAAGTTCAACCTGCAAGGGCCGCTGGATGTGTTCGGCGTGGACAAGATGGACCTCAACGGCGTGGTCCTCACGGCCCAGTTCCGCACGGTCTCGGGCGGGCAGTACGCGGTGAGCCGGGCATTCAACCAGCGATTGAAAAAGCTTGTGGATAACGAGCCGTCGGTGCACTTCGCGCAGACTTATCCACAGCAGGTGGTGTTGCCGAAGCGGTTGGTTGAGGAGAAGGCAGGGGGCGAGCAGGCTGATCAAGCTCAATAATTACTTCAGGTTTGTGGTGAGGCTTATGGCCTCATCGCGAGCAAGCTCGCTCCCACAGTAGGTTTGTGGTGAATGGACAGCCCCCTGTGGGAGCGGGCTTGCTCGCGAAGGGGCCCGGCCAGACACCCTCAATTTTTCTGAATGAGCTTGTTCCTGACCCCAGCCATCCCTTCTGCATCCAACTCCACAAATAGCTGCTGCTTGCCCGCAACCAGCGCCGCCACCGGCAGCCCATCCCGATACACCAGCCGATTACTCGCCAGCGCCGGCACTTTCGCCCCGGGCAACAACGTGCCGGCCAAGTTCAACGGATCAACCCCGCACACCGCCACCAGGCTGCCATCGGTGGGCCGACGCCGTGCTTCGCGCAGCAGCGGGATGGCTTCGGGCAAGGCGAATTGTTCGCCGGCCAGCCCGCTGACAAAGCGCCCGCCTCGAATCTCGCCCCGTGCCTCCAGACGATGAAACGTGCGCAGCAATTCACGCCAGCTCGGCAGCCAATCGGCCTCGCGCTCCAGCAGGCGCCAGAACACCACGCCATAACGGCGCAACAGGGTCAGGGCGATGTGTTCCAGGGTATCGGGCGGTGTGGGCGCGGGCCGGTTGCCGGGTTCTGGCGCGGGCGAACTGCGGCGCAATAAGGCCCAGCGCCCGGCATCGTCCATGCCGCCGACAAACGCCCCGCGTCCGCGCCGGCTGCTACGGGCCTGGCGTTTGCTGGCAGGGGTGATCAAGGCCCGCAGCCCGGCGAAGCTGTCAGCATTCACGAGCCCGGCACCGACCAGTTCCTGCAAGGCGATTTCCAGTTCGCTGCGCAGCAAATGGGCCTCGTGCAGCAATTCATCGAAAAACAACGCGCCATGTTCACTGAGGGCCTGATGGACTTTTTGCGTCTTGAGCGACAGTTCGCTGATCGGTGTCTGCTCGGCCAGGCTGCTCCACAGCGCGACCTTGGCGCGCGGCAGCAACACGATCGGCGTGCTGCGCAAAGCGCTGGAGGATAACTTCTGACGAGCGCTCAGGCGCGTCCAGACGAACTTGCCGCTGCGGCACAGTTCGTCGAGCCAGCTCGGCGAATAATCCTTGATTCGCGCTGGCAAAAGGTCGCTGTCCCAGGCCGAGGCGGCGGCCGGGTAGCCTTCGAACTGGCCGATGATCGACGGCAGCACCGCGTTGCCGCGGCCCTGGCTGGACGGCGACAGATGCTGCCAGTCGAACAGGAAACGCATGAAATCCTGCAACATCACCGGCTCGATTTCCCGGCGCAAGCGCTTGACCGTGTAGCGGTGGATCCGCGCCAGCAGATGCCGTTCGCACCACTCCTCTTGAGCGGTGCCCGGAGTGAAGCGACCGCGCAGCACATACCCCTGTTGTTCGAGCTGGGCCAGGGCCTGGGTCGCTTGCGCCGGCGACAGCCCCAGCGGGTAGGCGATCGCCGTCAACGGCTGCGGGCCAAAGGCACTGAGCCGCGCGCGCAGCACTTCCACCACGGCCTCGTCGCTGTCCC
The DNA here is from genome assembly GCF_016756915.1 of Pseudomonas sp. HB05. Lineage (NCBI taxonomy): Bacteria > Pseudomonadati > Pseudomonadota > Gammaproteobacteria > Pseudomonadales > Pseudomonadaceae > Pseudomonas > Pseudomonas sp. HB05. Next base: position 203,378 of record NZ_JAESPG010000008.1, on the reverse strand, counting down.
ACGGCTCATCGAACCCCGGCAGCGGTGTCAGCGGCGGCTGCCATTGGGCTTGTGGATAAATCGCCTGCAGGCACGTCAGCCGCTCCAGCGGCACCCACAGGCCGCGCTCGTCGCTGATCTGAATGTGGCTGGCGCGACCGCGCTCCGCCAGGGTCCGCAGCCCGTCCAGCCAAGACGGCTCGGCACTGGCTTCGCTGTCGGCGATGCAGGCCAGGCTCATCAGCGCTTCGTGGATTTCATCGACATTGGTCGGCGTCGGCCAGGCCTCTTCCCGCACGGCCTGGATGGCATTGGCGTCCAGCGCACCGAGGTCGTCGGTGGATTGCGGATCGCTCCAGCGCCGGTTGATCACCGCTTGGGTACGGCGCTCCTCCAGCGGCGCGTCGTCGAGAAAGGTGTAAGGCCGGGCGCTGAGGATTTCTGCCGCCAGGGGCGAGGGCGCCGGCAGGTCGCGGCTGACCAGGCGGATCTCACCCGCTTCCATGCGCCGCAACAGCGCCAGCCAGCCTTCGCTGTCCATCGCCTCGTGCAGGCAATCGTCCAGGGTTTGCTCCACCAGCGGATGATCAGGAATCTCTCGCTCGCCGGCGAGGTTTTCCAGGCAGGCGATCTGGTCCGGGAACACGCTGGCGATCAAGTCTTCACTTTTCATGCGCTGGATCTGTGGCGCGACTTTGCGCCCGCCGGTATAGCGCGGCAACGCCAGGGCCACGCCGGCATTCCAGCGCCAGCGCACGCCGAACAGCGGCGCATCCAATACCGCTTGAATCAGGATCTGCTCGGCGCTCTGGCTGTTGAGGTAGCGCCAGACCTCGTCCAGTTCGAAGCTGTGGCTGGTGGACAGCGACAGCACGATGGCGTCCTCGCTGGCGGCGGCCTGCAACTCGAAGTTGAAGGTGCGGCAGAAACGCTTGCGCAGGGCCAGGCCCCAGGCGCGGTTGATGCGGCTGCCGAAGGGCGTATGGATGATCAGTTGCGTGCCGCCGGACTCGTCGAAAAACCGTTCCATCACCAAGGTGTCCTGGGACGGCAGGGCGCCGAAGGCCAGGCGCGCCGGGGCGAGGTAATCGAGGATCTGCTCGGCGCTGGCAAGGTTCAGGTGCAAGGTGCCGGTCAGCCAGTCGAGTGCCGGTTGCAGATTGCCCGGCGTGACGCCGAGCAGTTGATCGAGCTGGGCTTGCAGGCGGGCGACGGCCTGAGACAACTCGGCGCTGCGCCCCGGGGCTTCGCCGAGCCAGAACGGGATGGTCGGCGGTTGACCCTGGGCGTCCTCGACCCGCACGCGGCCGGTCTCGACGCGGATGATGCGATAGGACGTATTGCCCAGTTGGAACACATCCCCGGCGATGCTCTCCACGGCGAAGTCTTCGTTGACGCTGCCGATGTTCAAGCCTTGCGGTTCGAGCAAAACGCTGTAGTCGGCGTTGTCCGGGATGGTGCCGCCGCTGGTCACCGCCGTGAGCTTGCTGCCCCGCCGCCCGCGCAAGGTCCGGGTCACGGCATCGCGGTGCAGGTAGGCGCTGCGCACGCCCTGTCGGCCATTGAGGCCTTCGGCGAGCATTTGCAGCAGGGCCTGGTAATGGTCTTCGTCCAGCTCCGCGTAGGGCGAGGCGCGGCGGAACATCTCCAGCAACGCCTGTTCATGCCATTCCTGGCAACTGACTTCGGCGACGATCTGCTGGGCCAGGACATCCAGCGGCGCCCTGGGGATGTGCAGGATGTCCAGCTCGCCACGGCGCACGCAATCGAGCAGGGCGGCACATTCGATCAAGTCGTCGCGGGTGGTGGCGAACAGGCGCCCCTTGGGCGTGCCACCGACCTGGTGGCCGGAGCGGCCAACCCTTTGCAGGAACGCCGAGATCGAACGGGGCGAGGCGATCTGGCAGACCAGGTCGACATCGCCAATGTCTATGCCCAACTCCAGCGACGCAGTGGCGATCAGTACCTGCAATTCGCCGCGCTTGAGGCGTTGCTCGGCGTCGAGGCGAAACTCCTTCGCCAGGCTGCCGTGGTGAGCCGCCACGGCGTCCTTGCCCAGGCGTTCACTCAGGTGGCGACTCAGGCGTTCGGCCAGCCGTCGGGTGTTGACGAATACCAGCGTGGTTCGGTGCGCCCGGGCCAGCTCGGCGAGGCGGTTGTAGACCAGTTCCCAGACGTCATTGGCCATCACCGCAGAAAGCGGCACCGGCGGCACCTCGATGTCCAGGTCGCGGGGGCGGGCGTGGCCGATGTCGACAATCTCGCAGGCGCGCCCTGCGCCGACCAGAAACCGTGACACCGCTTCGATGGGCTTTTGCGTGGCCGACAGGCCGATGCGCATCAGCGGTTCGGCGCACAGGGCTTGCAGCCGTTCCAGGCTCAAGGCCAGGTGGCTGCCGCGCTTGCTGGCGGCGATGGCGTGGATTTCGTCGACGATCACCGTGCGGGTGCTGGCGAGCATCTGCCGGCCGGAATCGGAGCCGAGCAGCACATAGAGCGATTCGGGGGTGGTCACGAGGATGTGCGGCGCGGTCTTGCGCATCGCCGAGCGTTCTTTTTGCGGGGTGTCACCGGTGCGCACGGCGGTGGTGATGGGCAAGGGCGGCAGGCCCATTCGCTGCAACTGCTCGGTGATACCGGCCAGGGGATTCTGCAGGTTGATCTGGATGTCGTTGCTCAGGGCCTTGAGCGGCGAGACGTAGACCACCAGCGTCGCGTCCGGCAGGCCACCTTGCTCCAGGCCGCGGTGCACCAGGTCATCCAGCACTGCGAGAAATGCGGTCAGGGTCTTGCCCGAACCCGTTGGAGCGGCGACCAGCACCGAACGGCGCTGGCCGATCAACGGCCACGCCCGGGCCTGGGCGGCCGTGACCGCCGGGAATGTCTGGCTGAACCAGGCGCGAACGGCGGGGTGAAAGCCTGCCATGGCGTGGTCGGCTGCAAGGGGCAGATTCATGTGGGCAGTTTAGGCGGGTGGGGTGGGGATGATGCAAGTGGCGAGGGGATTTATCCCCGCTGGACTGCGCAGCAGTCCCTTTAATTAACACCTGGGTGGGTCAGGCTCGCCTCATTTGCTTGGTTGGGGCTGCTGCGCAGCCCAGCGGGGATAAATCCCCTCGCCACAAGAGCTCAGCAACCGCCTTGGAAAACGGCAAACCCGGAGATCTGCACTTTACGGATGACGGTTGCGCACTAAACCCGCAAAATGCAACGATTCCGACGACGCCCTCGGGCGTTGTCGACCAAATTCTTGTGCCAACAGACTGGGCCTGCTGACTTTATGCGAATGCGCCTTATGTTACTGGGCGGCGGAAATGCCCTTGGGCAGGCGCTGATTCGCCTCGGTGCAGAAGAAGACATCGGTTTTCTTGCCCCCCGCCCCCCCGAAGACGGCTGGGATGCCGCGAGCCTGACGCAACTGCTCGACGACACCCGGCCGGACGCCTTGATCAATCTGGCGTACTACTTCGACTGGTTCCAGGCCGAGACTGTCAGTGAGCAGCGCCTGGCCAGCCAGGAGCGGGCGGTCGAGCGCCTGGCGGAACTGTGCCAGCATCACAACATCGTCTTGCTGCAACCGTCGAGCTACCGCGTATTCGATGGCTCCCGCGCCACCGCCTACAGCGAAAAGGACGAGCCCGTGCCGCTGGGCCTGCGTGGCCAGGCCTTGTGGCGAATCGAGCAAAGCGTGCGCGCCACCTGCCCGCAACATGTATTGCTGCGTTTCGGCTGGCTGCTGGATGACAGTGCCGACGGCATCCTCGGCCGTTTCCTCGCCCGGGCCGAACAGCCCGACGAGTTGTTGCTGGCCGATGACCGTCGGGGCAATCCGACGCCGGTTGACGATGCGGCGCGCGTGATCATCTCGGTGCTCAAGCAACTCGATTGTGCGGCGCCGCTGTGGGGCACCTATCATTACGCCGGCCATGAGGCGACCACGCCGCTGGCGCTCGGCCAGGCGATCCTCACCGAAGCCCGCGCCCTGCATCCGCTGGCGATCGAGTCGCCCACGCCCCAGGCCCATGCCGCAAGGCCGGACGCCGCGGAAGAACCGCAACACGCGGTCCTGGCCTGCAAGAAAATTCTGCACACCTTCGGGATCAAGCCCCGCGCCTGGCGCGCCGCGCTCCCGAGCTTACTGGATAGGTTTTATCGCCATGGCTGACGGCCCTGTTCTCATCACCGGCGGCGCGGGTTTCATTGGTTCGCACCTGACCGACGCCTTGCTTGCCAAAGGGCACTCGGTGCGTATTCTCGATGACCTGTCCACCGGCAAGCGCAGCAACCTGCCGCTGGACAACCCTGCGGTGGAACTGATCGAAGGCGACGTCGCCGACGCTGCGCTGGTCGCCCAGGCCATGGCCGGTTGCAGTGCCGTGGCGCACCTGGCGGCGGTGGCCTCGGTGCAAGCCTCGGTGGACGACCCCGTGCGCACCCACCAGAGCAATTTCATCGGCACCCTGAATGTCTGCGAAGCCATGCGCCAGAGCGGCGTGAAACGGGTGCTGTTCGCCTCCAGCGCGGCGGTCTACGGCAACAACGGCGAAGGCCAGTCCATCGACGAAGACACCCCCAAGGCACCGCTCACGCCCTACGCGGCGGACAAACTGGCCAGCGAATACTATTTCGACTTCTATCGTCGCCAGCACGATCTGGAGCCAGCGGTGTTCCGCTTCTTCAACATTTACGGCCCACGCCAGGATCCATCCTCGCCCTATTCAGGCGTCATCAGCATTTTCAGCGAGCGCGCGCAGAAAGGCCTGCCGATCACCGTGTTCGGTGATGGCGAGCAGACTCGGGATTTCGTCTATGTCGAGGACTTGGTGGACGTGTTGGTCCAGGCCATCGAAAAGCCTGAAGTGGAGGTGGGCGCGGTGAATGTCGGCTGGAACCAGGCGACGACGCTCAAGCAGATGCTCCAGGCCCTGGCGGTAGTGGTGGGTGACTTGCCCACCATCAGCCACGGCCCGGCGCGTTCCGGTGACATCCGTCATTCGCGCGCCGACAACGGTCGCCTGTTGGAGCGTTTCAGCGTTCCGAAGCAGACGCCGATGAGCGTGGGGCTGGCGCGATTGTTGGGGCGCTGAGTTTCCGCCATGAAAAAGGCGCCTCTCGAGGCGCCTTTTTTGTCACGGCCTACCACGTTGTGGCGAGGGGATTTATCCCCGTTGGGCTGCGCAGCAGCCCCAAAAGCTGCCACCTCGGCGTGTCAGGCTGATCAAGGTCGACCAGCCAGGGGACTGCTGCGCAGTCCAGCGGGGATAAATCCCCTCGCCACAGGGTGTTGTCAACTCGCGATGGTGCTCAGGCTCAGAACTTGTAACCCAACCCCACCATGTAGACGAACGGATCCACATCAACGTCCACCTTGGCCCGGGTGCCACCGGCCACGGCGTTGTTGTCGACATACGCAGTGGTGTCGATGTCGATGTAGCGGATCTGGCCGTTGATCATGATGTTGTCGGTCAGCATGTAGTCCGCACCGACTTGCCAGGCCATGCCCCAGCTGTTTTTCGCGCGGAAGTTACTGAAGCCGTTGGCGCTGGCTTCGCTGCCGACGTGCTCGTCATAGATCCAGGTGTAGTTGATGCCCGCACCGACATAAGGCTGGAAGGCCGATTTGGCGTCGAGCGGGTAGTAGACCAGGCTCAAGGTCGGCGGCAGGTGCTTGAGGGTGCCGAGCTTGTTGTTGGCGGCGCCAAGGGCGGTGCCTTTGATTTTTACGTCATGCTCGAACGGCGAGGCCGCCAGCAATTCGATACCCCAGTTGTTGGTGAGCATGTAGGCGAAGTTCAAGCCCAGTTGCGTGTCGCTGCTCATGGTCGCCTTGCCGCCCAGGTCGGTGCCGGCCAGCGGGCCACGGTCGACCTTGACGCTGGAACTGTCACCGTCCGGGTTGACGGTGATCGCACCGGCGCGAACGATGATGTCGCCGGCAGTATGGGCCTGGGCGAGTGGGGCGGCGAGGGCGAGCGCGATAAGGGAAGCGCTGAGCAAGGACTTGTTCATTGAGGGCTCCAGAAGGCATCGAAAATTGATGTCCCATGGTACGAAGCCGTCTGGTCCGGTCTTTTGACTCAGCTCAATGAGTCAGGGGGTGTTTAATTGACTCAGCTCAATGAAATGATGATGAGCAAACCTTGAGGGCCCCATCCGACGATAGCTATCTCATCAACAACCCATCACCACCGGATTCACTCCGGCAGCTCATACACATAAATCTTCTCAGCCTCCATCTGATACCCGGCATCGGCCAGTTCACTGGTGGACGGCTTGACCTGCATCGGCCCTTCGACCCAGTACGGCTGATACAACTCGTCGAGCTTGACCCCGACTTCGCTTTTCACATGGACGATCTGGTTCGACGGCGGAGGCGGCACATGGATACAGGCGCCGAAGTACGGCACCAACAAAAAGTCCGTGGTGCGACCTTCTTCGCTGACTTCCAGCGGCACGATGTAACCCGGCAAGCGAATCTGCTGCCCATCGAGCGCCTTGACCACCGGCGCGTTGGGCAGGTCCTGCCTGGCCGCAGGGGCGGATTCGGCAGCCAGGGCATCGCTCATCTTCGACAGGTCGTGCAACGGCGTCATGTTCGGCACTTCCGGTGGCGCGTCCGGCGGGATCATTTCCGACCAGGCCAGGTCCCTCGGCTCGGCCGCCCAAAGGGGCAGGGCGGCGACCAGCATCAACAGCGCAAGCACGGCGCGGGGCATCTTCGGCTTCCTCATAAACGGATCGACAGGCCATCGGCCAACGATTGGCGATAGGCGCGCCAGGCCGGCACGCTGCCCATCAACAGGGCGGCGACCAGGATGCCAGCCAGCAGCGTCCATTCATATTCACTTGGCCAGCCCAGCGGCAAGTACAAGCCATAGGCAGACTGCACGTAACCCTGGGCGGCGGCGATGCCGATGTACAGCAACGCCAGCCCCGCAGTGACGCCGGCCAGCGCCAAGGCGAAGGCTTCGAGCACCAGCAGGCTCGCGATGTGCCACGGCCGTGCGCCCACCGAGCGCAGGATCGCCATTTCCCGGCGGCGCTCGTTGAGGCTGGTGAGAATCGCCGTGAGCATGCCGATCAACCCGGTCAGCACCACGAACAACGAAATCACGAATAGGGCTTTTTCCGCCGTGCCCATCAGGCTCCACAATTCCTGCAACGCCACGCCGGGCAGGATCGCCAGCAGCGGTTCGCCGCGGAATTCGTTGATCTCGCGCTGCAAGGCGAAGGTCGAGATCTTGCTGTTGAGGCCAAGCATGAACGCGGTGATCGCTTGGGGCGTGAGATCCATATTGCGGGCCTGGTCGGCGCTGATGCGGCCATTGCCCTGGGCCGGCACGCCGTTTTTCCAGTCGATGTGGATGGCCTCCATACCGCCGAGGCTGATGTGCAGTGTGCGGTCCACTGGCGTACCGGTGCGCTTGAGAATCCCGACCACGGTGAAGGGCTTGTCGTCATGCTTGACCAGGCTGATCGCCGCGACGCCGTGGGCCAGCACCAGTTTGTCCCCCAGTTTGTAATGCAGCGCCTCGGCTACTTCGGCGCCCAGCACGACTTCGAATGGATCGGTGGCGAACGCCCGGCCATCGGCCAGTTCCAGGTGTTGCTGGCGGCCGTACTGGTAATGCTCGAAATAGGCCTCGGTGGTGCCCATCACCCGATAACCGCGATGGGAATCGCCGAGGGACATGGGAATCGCCCATTTCACTTTCGGGTTCTTGGCGAACTGCTCGAAGCTGTCCCAGCGGATGTTGTTGGTGGCGTTGCCGATGCGAAACACCGAGTACAGCAGCAGGTTCACCGAGCCGGAGCGGGCGCCGACGATCAGGTCGGTGCCGCTGATGGTGCTGGCGAAACTGGCCCGCGCCTCGGTGCGCACGCGTTCCACCGCCAACAGCAGGCACACCGACAGGGCAATGGCAAACGCAGTGAGGATCGCGGTGAAGCGGCGGTTCGCCAGGCTGGCCATGGCTAGACGGAACAAATACATCTCAGACCTCGAGTGGCGTGGCGGCGCGATTGAGATCGGCCAGCGAGAGGTTACGGTCGAACAGCGGCGCCAGGCTCTGGTCATGGCTGACAAACAACAGGCTCGACCCGGCCTCGCGGCATTCCGCAAACAACAGGCGCAGGAAATTTTCCCTAGCGTCGTAGTCCAGGGCCGAAGTCGGTTCGTCGGCGATCACCAGTTCCGGTTGGCCGATCAAGGCGCGGGCGGCAGCGACCCGTTGTTGCTGGCCGATGGACAATGAATCGGCGCGCCGCTCCAACAGGCTTGGATCGGTCAGCCCCAGGTGGGCCAGCAAGGTGGCGGCGGCCTGGTCGATGCTGCCGTGACGCTGGATAGCCCGTTGCGCGCGCAGTTTGGAAAAGTGGCAGGGCAATTCGACGTTTTCGCGCACCGAGAGAAACGGCAGCAGGTTGAACTGCTGGAAGATGTAGCCGGTGTGGTCCACACGGAAGCGGTCGCGGCGGCCGGCGCCCAGTTCGCTGAGTTCCTGGCCGAGCAGGCGGATGCTGCCGCGATCCGGTGTCTGCACGCCGCCCAGCAGCCCCAGCAAGGTGGTCTTGCCGCTGCCGCTCGGGCCCTTGAGGAACACGGTTTCGCCGGCTTCCAGGCGAAACGCCGGGATATCCAGCAAGGGCGGATGCCCGGGCCAACTGAAGCCCAGGTTGGACAGTTCGATGAGTGCTTGGGTCATATCGCCGGTTTTTCAGAGTAGTGGGAGCCCCCCCTGTGGGGGGGGGGGGGGGGGGGGGGGGGGGGGGGGGGGGGGGGGGGGGGGTGCCGCGCTACGGGGGGCCCCGCCCAAGTATTTTTTCTGGGGCCCGCGCTCTCCCCCCCCCCCCCCGCTCCCACATGGGGTTTTCGGTGAGTCAGAATTTCAACGCTGGCGCCTTGGCCGTCACTTCCACGCCTTGCTGGCCGCTCGGGCTGATCAGTTGTACCTGAATTTTCTGGGTGGCCGGGAAGGTTTTGAACAGCGTCGCCAAGTCCAGGTTCTTCAAGGCGCCAGGGGTGGCGCAGGTGAATTGATAGTGGGCGTGGATCTCGCTGTGTTCGCCATGGTGTTCGTCGCCATCGGCGTCTTCGTCATGGTCTTCATGGTCCGGTTCATCACCGAACAACGGGCTTTCCAGTTCCTGCTGGGCCACGGTGCATTTGGCGGCGGCTGGCAGGGTGAACAGCGCCAGTGGTTTTTCCAATTGCGCGCGCACGGCGGCGACCTTGGCCTTGTCGGCATCGCTGGTGGCGGCGTGTTCGAAACCCACCAGGTTCATCGCCGGGCTTTCCAGTTCCAATTCCAGGGTCTGGCCGTCCAGGGCGGCGTTCAGTCGAGCGACGCCGTGTTCATGGGCGCCGAGGCTGCCGTGTTCGTGGTCATGGTCATGGTCATGCTCCACCGCGGCGTGAGCGACGGCCAATGGCAGCAGGGCGAACGGCAAAGCGAGAAGCAGACGACGCATGACGAGTCTCCGAAAAGGTTATGTAATCTTATAACGAAAGTGCGCAGAGTTTGACCGTCTGCTTGGCGTCGCGCAAGGCCCATGGGAGCATGCGAACATGAAATCTTCGGGAGCACGGTAATGTTGCGGATACGCGGAACCGTCGGCGAGTGGCCGGTGGACTTGACGATCGAAATGGATGAGGACGACTGGGCGCAGCTCGGCGCGCAGTTGCAAGTGGCCAAGTCCGAGAGTGCAGTGGCACCTGCGGCCAAACCGGCGAATCAAGATGATGCCCAATGGCAGATCGCCAAGGAGCTGCTGCGCAAGGCCGGCCAACTGAGCGGCCCGGACCTGCTGGAACAACTCGAAGGCCTGACCGGCAGCGCCTCGTCAGGCAAGCGCTTGTTGGTGCGCTTGCGCCACAGCCCGGATGTAAAAGTCATCAGCGGCGGCGACATACCGCTCTACAGCTGGCACGAAACTGCGTAGAAGCTGTGTAGGAGCTCCTACGGTGCAATCAATACAACGCGGCGAACAGCTTGCGCCGATAGGTCGTCACCAGCGGATGGTCGTTGCCCAGCAGTTCGAACACTTGCAGCAAGGTCTTGTGCGGCAGGCCTTCGCTGTAGCTGCGGTTACGCACGAACAGCTTGAGCAGGGCATCGAGGGCCGCTTCGTACTGTTGGCGCGCCAGTTGCTGGATCGCCAGTTGATACACCGCCTCATCGTCCTGCGGATTTTGCGCCAGGCGCGCCTTGAGCTCGGCGGCGTCCGGTAGATCCTTGGCCAGGCCGAGGAACTGAATTTGCGCCTTGGCACCGGCCAGTGCAGCCTTGTGCTCGTCGCTTTTCACCGCGTCGAGGACTGTTTGTGCCTCGCCCAGTTCACCGCGCTCGGTCAGGCAGCGGGCATAGAGAATCAGCGCCTTGGCGTTGGTGTTGTCTTCACCCAGCAGCACCGTGAGCACGGCTTCGGCGTCGGCGAAGCGGCCTTCGTCAAACAGCGCCTGGGCCTGTTCGAGCGGATCGGCGGCGGCTGGCGGCGGCATCTGCACATGGGGTTCGAGCATGGCCCGCACCGCGGATTCCGGCTGGGCCCCGGCAAAGCCGTCGACCGGCTGGCCGTCCTTGAACAGCACCACGGTCGGCAGGCTGCGAATGCCGAAGCGGGCAACGATGTCCTGCTCGATGTCGCAGTTGACCTTGGCCAGCAGCAGTTCGCCCCGATAGCTCTCGGCGATGCCTTGCAACATGGGCATCAACGCCTTGCACGGCGCGCACCACTCGGCCCAGAAATCCACCAGCACCGGTTTGTGGAAAGAGTTGGCGATCACCGACTGGTCGAAATCGGCCGTGGTGGCGTCAAAGATGTAAGGCGTGTCCTGGGTCATGGGAAATCTCGTAGAACGCTTGAATGGGGCAACTATACGGCTTGGTGGGGGGTGGCTGAAAGCGGGGTGGCAGTGAGAGGTGTATTGATTGGCAGGGCCTTATCGCGAGCAAGCTCGCTCCCACAGGAATTTCAAGTGTTCATGCGGGCCCTGTGGGAGCGAGCTTGCTCGCGATGCTTCTATGAGTCAGCGCCGAGCGTGGTACAGGCTCACATGCCGAAACTCCTCCGGCTCGGCCAGGTCCGGCAAGGTCATGGCCTCGAGCATTTCGATGCGCCGGTACAGCGGATGCTGGAAATCCCGCACCCGGGAATCGGCCACCAACGCCTCGCGACCCCGGCTGAGAAACTCATCGAGCAACGGCAGGTTGGCCCGGTCGTAGAGCACGTCGGCGACCAGGATCAGATCAAAGCGATCAGCCTCGGCGAAAAAATCCCTCGAATAACCCAGCTCGACGCCGTTGAGTTCGGCATTCGCCTGGCACGCGCCAATCGCCAACGGATCCAGGTCGCAGGCCACCACTTCCAGCGCGCCGGCCTTGATCGCCGCGATGCCCGCCACGCCGGAGCCGGCGCCGAAATCCAGCACTCGCTTGCCTTCGACCCACTGTGGCTGTTCGGCCAGGTAGCGCGCCATCGCCAGGCCGCTGGCCCAGCAAAAACTCCAGTAGGGCGGTTCGTGGAGGATGCGCCGGGTTTCCTCCGGGCTGAAGGCGCGGTCCATGTTGTCGCCGTCAATCAGCCACAACTTCAAGTCTGTGCCCGGTAGCGGACAGGCCACCAGGCGCGCATCGCCAAGCAACTCGCCCAGCGCTTGTTGCAGGTCCTGCGGTGCCCTCATGGCGCTTTGACGAATTGCAGGACGCCCAGCGCCTGGGTGGTCGGTTGGCTGATGCGTTGCTCCGGCAGGTGCAGGATCAACTGGCCCGACTGGCTGGCCCGGCCGCGCAATTCCACGCGGGCGCCAACGGGGAACGCCTCGGGGTTGAAGCGCAGGTGGAACGGCAGGGCCTGATTGGTGCCGATCAGGCTGGAACTGGCGAGCAGTTGCTGCGGGCGATCCTTGTCATCGATCACCAGCAGCGCCAGTTCCACTTCAGCCCCGGCCGGCACGCCTTGCAAGGTGCCGCTCAACTCGCGCTGATACGCCGGCAGCGGTCCCAGCTCCGCTGCCTGGCGGGCCTTCTCCTGGGCCTGTTTTGGCGCGGGCGTTGGAGCCGGCGCGGCGGGTTTGGGGGCGTCGCTGCTGCACGCCATCAGCAGGCTGAAAAGGCTGAGCAAAACAATGGATCGTAGCGGCATGGGTGGCTCCAGCAAGGTGAATTCCATGGATCTGGCGATAAGCCCGTCTGTATACCGTAAACCCTATGGCTTGTCTTGCCAGTGGGATGCGCTACCATGGCCCTCCCTTTTTTTGTTGCCTGCCACCATGCACTGTCCCTTCTGCGGTGCCAACGACACCAAAGTCATCGACTCGCGACTGGTCGCCGAAGGCGAACAAGTCCGCCGCCGCCGCGAATGCCTGGCCTGCGGCGAGCGTTTCACGACGTTCGAGACGGCTGAACTGGTGTTGCCGCGCCTGATCAAGACCGACGGCAGCCGCCAGCCGTTCGACGAAGAAAAACTGCGCGCCGGCATGCAGCGCGCCCTGGAAAAACGCCCGGTGAGTGTCGAGCGCCTGGAAGCGGCGCTGGTGCACATCAAGCACAAGCTGCGCGCGACCGGCGAGCGCGAGGTCAAGTCCCTCGTCGTCGGCGAGCTGGTGATGGCCGAGTTGCAGAAGCTCGATGAAGTGGCCTACATCCGCTTCGCCTCGGTCTATCGACGTTTCCAGGACCTCAACGAATTCCGCGAGGAAATCGACCGCCTGGCCCGCGAGCCGGTGAAAGAATGACCAGCCCGGCGCAACAAGCCGTCCTCGACGCCCACTACATGGCCCGCGCCCTGGAGTTGGCGCGACGTGGTCACTACACCACCCACCCCAATCCTCGGGTAGGTTGCGTAATCGTGCGGGACGGGCAGGTGGTCGGCGAAGGCTGGCACATCCGCGCTGGCGAACCCCACGCCGAAGTCCATGCCCTGCGGGCCGCCGGTGACAACGCCCGGGGCGCCACGGCCTATGTGACCCTCGAACCGTGCAGCCACCATGGCCGTACGCCGCCGTGTGCCGATGCGTTGGTCAATGCCGGCGTGGCGCGGGTGGTGGCGGCGATGCAGGACCCCAATCCCGAAGTCGCCGGCCGCGGCCTGCAGCGGTTGGCCCAGGCCGGGATCGCCACCGAAAGCGGCGTGCTCGAAGGCGAAGCGCGCAAGCTCAACGAAGGTTTTCTCAAGCGCATGGAGCACGGCCTGCCGTTCGTGCGGGTCAAGCTCGCCATGAGCCTCGACGGTCGCACGGCCATGGAAAGCGGCGAGAGCCAGTGGATCACCGGCCCCGCTGCACGTTCGGCGGTCCAACGCCTGCGGGCCCAGGCCAGTGTCGTGCTGACCGGTGCCGACACGGTGCTGGCGGACAACGCCCGGCTGACCGTGCGCGCCGACGAGCTGGGGCTGGACGCCGAGCAGACCGCGTTGGCCATGAGCCGCCCGCCATTGCGCGTGCTCGTGGATGGACGCCTGCGGGTGCCGCTGAATGCGGCGTTTTTCAAGGCTGGCCCGGCGCTGGTCGCTACCTGCATGGCGGTGGAAGAACAGTACGCCAACGGTCCCGAATGCATGATCGTGGCGGGTGACGACGGTCAGGTCGATTTGCGACGGCTGTTGGTTGAATTGGCGGCCCGAGGCGTGAATGAAGTGCTGGTGGAGGCCGGCCCGCGACTGGCGGGAGCATTTGCCCGGCAAGGCCTGGTGGACGAATTCCAGATTTTCGTCGCCGGCAAGTTCCTCGGTTCCACAGCGCGGCCGCTGCTCGACTGGCCGCTGGCGCAGATGAAAGATGCGCCGCAGCTGAAAATCATCGACATTCGCGCCGTGGGCGATGACTGGCGAGTCATTGCCATCCCCGTTCCGCTGGCGAGCGTATAATTCCCGGCTTTCGCTCAAGCGGCGGCCCGTTCTCGAGGAGGACTCCATGTTTACCGGCATCATCGAATCCATCGGCAGCATCCGCGCACTCACCCCCAAGGGCGGCGATGTGCGGGTCCATGTCGAAACCGGCAAGCTCGACCTGAGCGACGTCAAATTGGGCGACAGCATCGCCGTGAACGGTGTCTGCCTGACGGCCGTCGAGCTGCCGGGCAATGGCTTTCTCGCCGACGTCAGCCGCGAAACCCTCGACTGCACCGCGATGAACGACCTCAAGAGTGGCAGCCCGGTCAACCTGGAAAAAGCCCTTACACCAACCACCCGCCTGGGCGGTCACCTGGTCAGCGGCCATGTGGATGGCGTCGGTGAAGTCGTCTCGCGTACCGATAACGCCCGTGCCGTGGAATTTCGTATCCGCGCTCCGAAAGAACTGGCCAAGTACATCGCCCATAAAGGCTCGATCACTGTCGACGGCACCAGCCTGACGGTCAACGCGGTGGATGGCGCCGAGTTCATGCTGACGATCATTCCCCATACGTTGAGCGAAACCATCATGGCTTCGTACCGGCCAGGTCGCCGGGTCAACCTGGAAGTCGACTTGCTGGCCCGTTACCTGGAGCGCCTGCTTATGGGAGACAAGGCCGCAGAGTCTGACCCTTCACAACGGCGGGCCGGTAACATCACTGAAAGTTTTCTGGCCGCCAACGGCTACCTCAAATCCTGACCCAAGGGGGTGCCGCGTGGCGCTCAATAGCATCGAAGAACTGGTTGAAGACATCCGCCAAGGCAAGATGGTCATCCTCATGGATGACGAAGACCGCGAGAACGAAGGCGACCTGATCATGGCCGCCGAATGCTGCAAGGCCGAGCACATCAACTTCATGGCCAAGCACGCCCGTGGCCTGATCTGCATGCCGATGACCCGCGAGCGCTGCGAACTGCTGAAGCTGCCGCTGATGGCGCCGCGCAATGGCTCGGGCTTCGGCACCAAGTTCACCGTGTCCATCGAGGCCGCCGAGGGCGTGACCACCGGTATCTCCGCCGCTGACCGCGCGCGCACCGTGCAAGCCGCTGCGGCCGCCGACGCCAAGGCCGAAGACATCGTCAGCCCGGGCCATATCTTTCCGCTGATGGCCCAGGCCGGCGGCACCCTGGCCCGTGCCGGCCACACCGAAGCAGCGTGCGACCTGGCGCGCATGGCCGGTTTCGAGCCCGCCGGCGTCATCTGCGAAGTGATGAACGACGACGGCACCATGTCCCGTCGCGCGGAACTGGAAGCCTTTGCCGTCGAGCACAACATCAAGATCGGCACCATCGCCGACCTGATTCACTATCGGATGATCCACGAACGTACCGTTCAGCGGATTGCCGAGCAGCCGTTGGACAGCGAACTGGGCCAGTTCAACCTGGTGACCTACCGCGATTCGGTGGAAGGCGACGTGCACATGGCGCTGACCCTGGGCACTGTCTGTGCTGAAGAACCGACCCTGGTCCGCGTGCACAACATGGACCCGCTGCGCGACTTGCTGATGGTCAAGCAACCCGGCCGCTGGAGCCTGCGCGCCGCCATGGCCGCCGTGGCCGAGGCGGGCAGCGGCGTGGTGCTGCTGCTCGGACATCCGCTCGATGGCGATGTGCTGCTGGCGCATATCCGCGAAACCACCGAACAACAACCGGTGAAAAAACCGACCACCTACAGCATCGTCGGTGCCGGTTCGCAGATCCTTCGCGACCTGGGCGTACGCAAGATGCGCCTGATGAGCGCACCCATGAAATTTAATGCGATATCCGGTTTCGATCTGGAAGTTGTAGAATACGTGCCCTCCGAATAATGGCCCGGGGATTGCGGCATTATCAGGCTTGCTGATTTTATGTGGTGAGGGAGTTTGCTCCCAACGGGTGTAGGAGCTGCCGAAGGCTGCGATCTTTTGATTTTGATCTTTCGCTTGGGACTCAAGTGTCTGGGGAAAGATCGCAGCCTCGTTGCACTCGACAGCTCCTACGACGTGGTTCGGCGGGAGTAAGTGTCCTCACCATAAAAGATGTGCAAGTGAATGAGATGGCGGGATCCACGACCCTGTATTCGTGGCTAATATCACTGAGGAGCGCGTATCGAACGTGCTCCGGCTCTTTAAGAGATCTGACGAATGACCCTGAAGACCATCGAAGGTACCTTCATCGCCCCCAAGGGCCGCTACGCGCTGGTAGTTGGCCGTTTCAACAGCTTCGTGGTTGAGAGCCTGGTCGACGGCGCGGTCGATGCCCTGGTTCGCCATGGCGTGAGCGAAAGCGACATCACCATTATCCGTGCGCCTGGCGCCTTCGAAATTCCGCTGGTTGCGCAGAAAGTCGCTCAAAAGGGCGAATACGCGGCGATCATCGCCCTCGGCGCGGTCATTCGTGGCGGTACTCCGCACTTCGAATACGTCGCTGGCGAATGCACCAAGGGCCTGGCCCAGGTGTCCATGGAGTTCGGCGTACCGGTCGCGTTCGGCGTGCTGACCGTTGATTCCATCGAACAAGCCATCGAACGTTCCGGCACCAAGGCCGGTAACAAAGGTGCCGAAGCTGCCCTGTCCGCCCTGGAAATGGTCAGCCTGCTGGCGCAGTTGGAGGCCAAGTGATTAGCGACGAAAGCGATCGTTTCAACCCGCGCGATCCAAAGCCCGCGGATGCCGGCAAGCCTTCGAAGAGCGTCAAGCGCCGCGAAGCCCGTCAGCTCGCGACCCAGGCCCTGTACCAATGGCACATGGCCAAGCAATCGCTGAACGAGATCGAAGCGCAGTTTCGCGTCGATAACGATTTCAGTGATGTCGACGGCGCGTATTTCCGCGAAATCCTCCACGGGGTTCCGCAGTTCAAGACCGAAATCGACACGGCGCTGACGCCTTGCCTGGACTTGGCCATCGAAGAGCTGGATCCGGTTGAACTGGCGGTCCTACGCCTGTCCACCTGGGAGCTGCTCAAGCGCGTCGACGTACCGTATCGCGTGGTGATCAACGAAGGGATCGAACTGGCGAAAGTCTTCGGTTCCACCGACGGCCACAAGTTCGTCAACGGTGTGCTCGACAAGCTCGCCCCGCGCCTGCGTGAAGCTGAAGTGAAGGCGTTCAAGCGCTGATAGCGCTTGGAATCCCATGGGTGAGTTTGAGCTGATCCGCCATTACTTCGCCGCTGCGCCATGCGCGCAGGGCGGCGAGGGCGTTGCGCTGGGGATCGGCGACGACTGCGCCTTGCTGGCCGTTCCTTCCGGGGAACAGCTGGCGGTTTCCACCGACACGCTCGTGGCCGGTGTGCATTTCCCTGATCCTTGCGACCCGTTCCTGCTCGGCCAGCGCTCGCTGGCTGTGGCGGTGAGCGACCTGGCTGCCATGGGCGCCAGCCCTGTTGCCTTCACCCTCGCCCTGACCCTGCCAACCGTGACCGCCGATTGGCTGCAAGCCTACGCCCACGGTTTGAGCCAGATGGCCCAGGCGTGCGGCGTGGCGCTGGTGGGCGGTGATACCACCCGCGGCCCGTTGAGCCTGACCATGACCGTGTTCGGTCGCGTGCCGGCCGGGCAGGCCTTGACCCGAAGCGGCGCGCAGCCGGGCGATCTGTTGTGTGTCGGCGGCGAGCTGGGCAATGCCGCTGGGGCGTTGCCGCTGGTCCTCGGCCAGCGCAGCGCCGAACCTGAGGTCGCCGGGCCGCTGCTGGCGCATTACTGGTCACCGCAGCCGCAGATCGACCTCGGCCTGGCATTGCGGGGCAAGGCCAGTGCGGCGATGGATATTTCCGATGGCTTGCTGGCCGATTGCGGGCATATCGCGCAGGCCTCGGATGTGGCACTGACTGTTGAACGGGACCGACTACCGCTGTCCAACGCTCTGGTGGCATTGCTCGGCCAGCCGGGCGCCCAACAGGCGGCACTGAGTGGTGGCGACGACTACGTGTTGTTGTTTACCCTGCCGCCGGTCCGATTATCGGCGCTTTTGGCCGAAGGTTGGCCGATCCATGTGGTCGGCAAGGTCTGCGCCGGGCAGGGCGTCATGCTGGCGGACAGCCTCGGACGCGACATCACCCCACAAATACGGGGTTATCAACATTTTCGGGAGACACCGTGACAGATCATCCCAATCAGGTTCCGGCAGAGTTTGTCCCGCCTTCGGTGTGGCGCAATCCCTGGCATTTCATGGCTTTTGGCTTCGGTTCGGGTACTTTGCCTAAAGCACCGGGCACCTGGGGCTCGCTGGTTGCGCTACCCTTCATACCGTTGTGGCAGATGTTGCCGGACTGGGGCTACTGGCTGATGCTCGGCATCACCATGCTGTTCGGCTTCTGGTTATGTGGCAAAGTGGCGGACGACCTGCGGGTGCATGACCATGAAGGTATCGTCTGGGACGAGATGGTCGGCATGTGGATTACCTTGTGGCTGGTGCCGGAAGGCTGGTACTGGTTGCTGACGGGTTTCCTGGTGTTCCGCTTCTTCGATATCCTCAAGCCATGGCCCATCCGCTGGATCGACAGGCATGTACACGGGGGTGTCGGCATCATGCTCGACGATGTCCTGGCCGGGGTGTTTGCCTGGCTCGCAATGCAAGGGTTGGTGTGGTGTTTTACCTGAGGGAACCAGGCATGGGCGTAAGCCGCGCACTACTGCTGTTGCTGTGTTTAGGGGCGCTGCTCGGTGTTCCGGCGGCCGAATCGGGGCCGCTGCCCGGCAAGATCCGTGCGGCCAGCGAAGAGTGGGCCGACTACACCCAGGCCGATGGCCAGGGCATGGGCTGGGACATCTTGCGGGCCGTGTTCGAGCCTGAAGGCGTCAAGCTGGAGACCCGCAGCGTGCCCTACACCCGCTCGATCGGGTTGGTGCAACGTGGGGAGGTGGATGCACAGGTAGGCGCCTATCGCGATGAAACCGAAGGGCTGCTGTACCCGCATTGGCATTACGACGTCGATCATATCTATGCCCTGGGGCTGGCCTCCAAGCCGTCACCGACGCTGGCGACGATTGGCAACTATCGACTGGTGTGGATGCGCGGGTACGAATACAACAACTACCTGCCCAACATCCGGCGTTTCAATGAAATTCACCGCGCCGTGGGTATCTTGCCGATGCTGGCCCATGATCGTGCCGATTTTTATATCGATGCGTTGATGGAAATCCAGGATGTGCTCGCCAAGGCTGACGATCCCAAGCAATTCAAACTTTCGCCGCTGATCAATCTGCCGCTGTACCTGGGGTTCGCCAATAACGAAAACGGCCGTACGTTGCGGGCGCTGTTCGACCGCCGTATGGAAGTGCTGGTGAAGAGCGGCGAGTTGAAACCGATTTTCGAACGCTGGAAGCAACCCTATCCGTTTGACGAGAATGGCAAGCCACCGAAGCCGTGATCAAACTTTTCGATGCTAATAGGCAGTAATTCAGCCTAAGCGTCCCTCGGATCGTGCTGTTACAATGCCCGCCTCTGCGAATCTTCAGTACTAGATCAGGAGCACACCGGTGCCTGTCGTTTTTGTTGCCGCTTCCAAGCTGCCAACGCCCTTTGCGCAATTCACCATGCATGGTTTTCTCGATGAAGCCACCGGTCGCGAGCACGTTGTGCTGAGCCTGGGTGATTTCGCCGACGGCGCTCCGGTACTCGGCCGCCTGCACTCCGAATGCCTGACGGGCGATGCCCTGTTCAGCCAGCGCTGCGATTGCGGCTCGCAACTCGAAGCGGCATTGCAGGCCATCGCCCGTGAAGGTCGTGGCGTGTTGCTGTATTTGCGCCAGGAAGGGCGTGGCATTGGCCTGCTGAACAAGATCCGCGCCTATGAGCTGCAAGACGGCGGTGCGGACACGGTGGAAGCCAACGAGCGCCTCGGCTTTGCCGCCGACTTGCGCGACTACAGCATCTGCTTGCCGATGCTCGAGCACCTGGGTATCAAGTCCTTGCGGTTGATGACCAACAACCCGCGCAAGGTCAAGGCGCTGACCGACATGGGGATCGTAGTGGCCGAGCGCGTGCCGCTGCACACCGGTCACAACCCGCACAACAAACTCTACCTGGCAACCAAGGCCAGCAAGCTCGACCACATGATGGGCAACGAGCACCAGGGCGAGGTCGACCGGGCGTGACGCGCGGCCAAGTCCGGCGGCGCCTGGCCGTCAGCTGGTGGCAGTACCTGGCGCTGGCCTTGCTGCCGCTGTTCGTGATCAACGCGGTATTCGGCCAGGGCGAGGCTATCCTGCCAGTGCTGGCGATGCCGCTGTTCATTGCGGGCGTGGCGTCGATGTTTGTCAGCCTGCGGTTCTTCGGCGGCTATAAAAACGCCCTGGTCGCCACGCAAAAGTCCCTCGATACACCTGAAGAACCCCAAGCCTGGATCACCCTGGCGGCGCGACGGCGCGCAGCCTTCCTGGTGGCAGGCCTGCCAGCATGGATTGGCGCCCTGGCGGTGTTCGTTGGCCTCGAAGCGGTGCCGTTGATGCTCCTGGCGTTATCCACCGCCGTGTTGTTCTACCTGTATCGCATCCCGCGTCAGCTCGGTTGATGCGTCTTTGGCTGGCGGTCCTGCTGCTGGCCACCAGCGCCTCGACGATGGCGGCGACCCGTGTGGTCAGCCTGGCGCCCTCGCTCTCGGAAATCGTTGTCGAGCTCGATTCCGCCGACCTGCTGGTGGGCGTGTTGGATGGCGGTGAACGTCCGACGGTCCTGAAGGATCTGCCTTCGGTTGGGCGTTACGGCCAGCTGGACATGGAGCGTCTGCTCAGCCTCAAGCCTGATTTGCTCCTGCTCTGGCCGGGCAGCGTGGGTCCGGGGCAGCGCGCGCAACTTAAAGCGCTGGGCATTCCGATCTACGTCGCCGAACCCCACAGCCTTGACCAGCTCATTACACAAATTCAAGACATCGCCACCCAGCTCGGCCGTCCGGAACGGGGCGTGCAGCGAGCGGCGCAGTTGGGCGCACGTCTTGAGGCGCTGCGACAACGCTATCGCCGGGACATGCTGGTGCCGGTGTTCTATCAGGTCTGGGACCGGCCGTTGTACACCGTCGGTGGCGGGCAGATCATCAGTGATGCGCTGGCCGTGTGCGGCGCCCACAACGTTTTTGCCGACCTCGATCTGCCAGCGCCGCAGGTGAGCGTGGAGTCGGTGTTGCAGCGCCAACCGCAGATGATCCTGGCCACGGACCAGGCGCAGCTAGACGCCTGGAAAACCTGGCCGGTGGCGCAGGGGAGGTTGCTGTTGGTCAATGACAAAGGGCTGGAGCGGCCCAGCGGGCAGATGATCGAGGCGACTGCGCGGTTGTGCGAATTGATTGCGCCAGATCGGTAGACCGCGGCGCCTGCAATCGCGAGCAAGCTCGCTCCCACAGGTTTTGTTGTGAACACAAAACCTGTGGTCACTGAAGATCAACTGTGGGAGCGAGCTTGCTCGCGATGAGGCCAGTCCAGACGCTACAGGTTCTGGATCAGAGCGCCGGGGTCCAGGTCACCCCAAACAACCAGGCCCGACCTTCCTCCCGATACCCATGCTGCTCACCGTCATGGCTGTACAGCGCCCGGCTGTAACTCTGGTCCAGCACATTATCCACCTTCATCTCCAGCTTCACTTCCCGGCTCAGCGCCCAACTGCCGCGCAACCCGAGCAGGGCATAGCCGCCCAAGGCATTGCGGTTGTTTTCATCGTCATAGCTACTGCTCACCGCTTGCCAGGTGGCGCCGAGGCCCAGGCGATCGAATTGCCGATCCAGGTCCAGGTTCAGCGTCCGTCGGGCGCGGCGGGCGAGGGTATGGCCACTGTCGCGATCGCGCGGGTCGATGATGGCCAGGCCCAGGTTGCCCTGCCAGCCAAACAGTTCCTGCCGGTAGGCCATCTCGAAGCCGTTGATCCGCGCCGAAGCGACGTTCTGCGGACGTGAGTCGCGGCCAAAAATGATCGCGTCTTCCAGGTCGGTGCGGTACAGCGAAGCCTCGACGCTGGCACGGTCGCTCAGTTGGCTGCGCCATTGCAGTTCGTAGCTCCTGGCGGTCTCGGGTTTCAGGTCGGGGTTGCTGTAGTCCGGGTAATACAGGTCGTTGAAGGTCGGCGCGCGGAAGCTTTCGCTGTAGGTCAGCAACACGTCGTTATCCGGGTTGACCGGCAGGGTGAGCGTGCCGCTCCAACTGTTCTGGCCGCCGAATTGCTGGTTCTGGTCGCGACGCAGGCCCAGTTCAGTGGAAAACGTATCGGCCCGGAAGCGGTGCTGGATAAACGCTGCGCGATTCCAGCGACTGTCCTCATCGAACGGTGTGCTGCTGTTGACCCGGTCCTGATACCCGTCGCCACCCACGATCAGGCTGTTGCGCTCGTCGAGCGTCACATCGTTCTGCCAGGTCAGCGAATCACGATAGGTATTGAAGGTCTCGCGCACATCGCTGAGCTTGTCGTAGGTGTTCTCGCGGTTCTCGCTGTGGCCCAGTTCGAAGCGGGATTGCCAGGCATCGTTGATTCGCCCGTCCACGTAGGTGCTGAAGCTGCTCACGGCAAATTCGCTATAAGGCTGCTGGGGCAGGGACTCGAAGGTGTTGGGGTCGAAACGGCCGAACGGGTTGTCGTATTCGCTCTTGCCGCGGTTATCCAGCAGGTTCACGCCGATTTCCAGGTCATCGCTGAGCGCATGGCTCAGGCTCAGGCTGAAGGACTGGTTGCGGTTCGCGTCGTCGTCGCGGTCGCTGGCGTAGGACTCGTGGGTTCGATTGCCTCCTGCGGTTTCGTCCAGGCTCGCGCCCAGGTTGAAGCGGGTCTGCCTGTCGCCACCGGACAGGCCAAGGCTGCGCTCCCACGTCCGGTGGCTGCCAACACCCAGGTGCAGGCGTGGTTGCAGGCCTTGTTCGGTACCGCGTCGGGTAAAAATCTGAATGACCCCGCCCACGGCATCGGCGCCATAGATGACCGATCGCGAGCCGCGCAAGACTTCCACCCGTTCGATCTGGTTGATGTTCAGGCGTTGCAGGTTACTGTCGCCGGAGGTGGCGTTGCCGATGCGCTGGCCATCCACCAGCACCAGGCTCTGGGCAGACTTGGTGCCGCGGATATAAATCCCCGGCAGGCTGCCGCGCCCGCCCAGTGGCGCAACCTGCACACCCGGCACGCGGCTGAGCAGGTCGGTGACGCTGGCCGGTTGCAGGCGTTCGATGTCGTCGCGGGTGAAGATCGTGTTGGCGGCGCTGCTGTCATTGCGGGCCTCGACCTGGCGGTTGGCGCTGATCAGGATATCGGGCAGCGTCAGTGCTTGATCGCGTTCGAAGGTGTCGGCCTGCAGGTCGGGGATGGGGAGCAGGGCGAGCGTGAGGGCGAGACGGCGTTTCATGGGTGTTCCAATCATGCTTGATTCACACAAAACCAATCGGGGAGCGAGCTTGCTCGCGATAGCGGTTTGTCAGCCAATGGGTTAATTGACTGATCTTCCGCTATCGCGAGCAAGCTCGCTCCCACAGGGGCTTGTGTGGGCTGAACTTACAGGCCCAGCAGTTGCAACCGCAGCCGAACCGCCGCTTCGATCCCAGTCTCGTCCAGCCCGCATTCGGCCAGCATCTGCGCAGGCTTGGCGTGTTCGACATAGATATCCGGCAGCCCAAGGTGCAGCACCGACTTGAGGATGTTTTCCCGCGCCAGGAATTCGCTGACCGCTGCGCCGGCGCCGCCCATGATGGCGTTCTCTTCGACGGTCACCAGCAGTTGGTGGCTGGCGGCCATCTCGCGGACCATGGCTTCGTCCAGGGGTTTGACGAAACGCATGTCCACCACGGTGGCGTCGAGTGTCTCGGCGACTTTCAGGGCCTCGGCCAGTTGTACGCCAAACACCAGCAGGGCCGTTTGCTTGCCCTGGCGACGGATCACGCCTTTGCCGATCTCGATCGGCTCCAGTTCGCTTTCGATCGTGGCGTTCGGGCCGGTGCCGCGCGGGTAGCGTACCGCCGCCGGACCATTGAACAGGTGGCCGGTGGTGAGCATCTTGCGCAGCTCGTTTTCATCGCTGGGCGTCATCACCAGCATGCCGGGAATGCAGCGCAGGTAAGACAAGTCGAAGCTGCCGGCGTGGGTCGGGCCGTCTTCGCCTACCAGCCCGGCGCGGTCGATGGCGAACAGCACGTCGAGGTTCTGCACGGCTACATCGTGGACGAGCTGGTCATAGCCGCGCTGCAGGAACGTCGAGTAGATCGCCACGACAGGCTTGGCGCCTTCGCAGGCCATGCCGGCGGCGAGGGTCACGGCGTGCTGCTCGGCAATCGCCACGTCGAAATAGCGCTGCGGGTAGCGCTCGCTGAAGGCCACCAGGTCCGAGCCTTCCTTCATTGCCGGCGTGATGCCCACCAGGCGCGGGTCGGCGGCGGCCATGTCGCACAGCCATTGGCCGAACACGCCGGAATACTTCGGTCCGCCAGCCTTTTTCGGTGCGGCCGCCGGAGCGTCCAGGGGTTCGAGCTTGGTGATCGCGTGGTAGCCGATCGGGTCGACTTCCGCCGGGGCGAAGCCTTTGCCTTTCTTGGTGACCACGTGCAGGAACTGCGGGCCCTTGAGGTCGCGCATGTTGCGCAGGGTGGCGATCAGCGTGGGCAGGTCGTGGCCGTCGATGGGGCCGATGTAGTTCCAGCCCAGCTCTTCGAACAGCGTGCCGGGCACCAGCATGCCCTTGGCGTATTCTTCGGTGCGGCGGGCGATTTCCCAGGCGCCGGGCAGGCGCGACAGGACCTTCTTGCTGCCTTCGCGCATGCTCGCGTAGGTGCGGCTGGAAAGGATCTTCGCCAGGTAGTTGGACAAGCCGCCGACGTTGCGCGAGATCGACATGTCGTTGTCGTTGAGGATCACCAGCATGTTGGCGTCGACTTCCGGCGCGTGGTTCAGCGCCTCGAAGGCCATGCCGGCGGTCAGTGCGCCGTCGCCGATCACGGCAATGGCCTTGCGTTCGCTGTTTTGCAGGCGGGCGGCAATTGCCATGCCCAGGGCGGCGCTGATGGAGGTGCTGGAGTGGCCAACGCCGAAGGTGTCGTATTCGCTCTCGGAACGGCGCGGGAAGGCGGCGATGCCGTCCTTCTGGCGCAGCGTGCCCATGCGGTCGCGACGTCCGGTGAGGATTTTATGCGGGTACGCCTGGTGCCCGACGTCCCACACCAGCCGGTCGTCCGGGGTGTCGAAGACGTAATGCAACGCGATGGTCAGCTCGATGACGCCAAGGCCCGCGCCGAAGTGCCCACCGGTCTGGCCGACCGTGTAGAGCAGTTCCAGGCGCAACTCATCGGCCAGGGTTTCCAGCTCGGCTTCACCCAGGCGACGCAGGCCGTCCGGCGTGTTGGCGCGGTCCAGCAGGGGCGTGGTCGGGCGCTTGCGGGGAATCTCTTGGAACGTCGTGGGCATCAGGCGAATCGTTATAGGTATAGAAAGAGGCGGCAGTTTACCTTATGCATCGCAAGCTGCCCACGCGTCGGCCGGAACTTGGCCGATACGCACTTAAATGGGTTGACCGTGTATCAGCTGCGTCGTTCGACGATATAACGCGCCAGATCGCGCAACGGTTCGGCCGCCGCGTCAAAGGGTCGCAGCGCGGCCAGGGCCTGGTCGCGCAGTTCCAGGGCGTAGGCCTTGGCGGCATCGAGGCCGAGCAGGGCCGGGTAGGTTGGCTTGTCCCGCGCGATGTCGGCGCCTTGGCGCTTGCCCAGGGTCTGGGTATCGCTTTCGACGTCGAGGATGTCGTCCTGCACCTGGAACGCCAGGCCGATGGCTCGGGCGTAGGTCTGCAAGGCCTGCAGTTGTGCGGGCGTGGCCCGGCCGCTGGCCAGGGCGCCGAGCTTGACGCTGGCTTCGATCAGCGCGCCGGTCTTGTGCCGGTGCATGTATTCCAATGCGTCCTGATCGAGCTTCAAGCCCACCGAACCGAGGTCGATGGCTTGGCCTCCGACCATTCCGGCAGGGCCTGCCGCCAATGCCAGGGCGCTGACCATGTCCAGGCGAACCTGCGCCGGGCAATCGCTCAGGGTCGGGTCCAGCAGCGCACTGAAGGCCAGGCTCTGCAGGCCATCACCGGCCAGGATCGCGCAGGCTTCGTCGAATTTTTTGTGAGTCGTTGGCTGGCCGCGACGCAGGTCGTCATCGTCCATGGCCGGCAGGTCGTCATGCACCAGGGAATAGGCGTGAATCAGCTCAACCGCGCAAGCCGCGCCGTTGGCCTGCTCGGCCGCGCCGCCAAGGGCTTCGCACGCGGCATAGGCCAGCAGCGGACGTACCCGCTTGCCGCCGTTCATCACGCTGTAGCGCATGGCTTCGTACAGCCGCGCCAGTTCCGGGCTCGGGGCGCTGAACAAGGTATCCAGTGCAGCATTGACCCGGGCCTGGCTGCTGGCCTGATACGCGCCGATCATTCAGGCTGTTCCGCGTCGAACGGTTCTTCGGTCGACTCGCCGTCGCGCTCGAGCAACAATTGCACCTTCTGCTCGGCCTGGGCCAATGCCGCCTGGCAGTCGCGAGTCAAGCCGATACCTTGCTCGAAAGCCGTCAGCGAGTCTTCCAGCGACAATTCGCCGTTCTCCAGCCGTTCGACCAGTGTTTGCAGGTCGGCCAGAGATTGTTCGAAATCCAGTGCAGCTTTTTTGCGGGCCATGGCGGCTATTCCGGTTGACTGTTAAACCGGCGCGACACTAGCAGACATGGGGTTTTCGGGCAAATCAGGGTGGGGTAACGCGGGCTGTGGTCCAGTGCTTTTGTGGCGAGGGAGCTTGCTCCCGCTCGAGCGCGCAGCGGTCGCAAACTGGATCAACCCGGCGGGTTTGGGGCTGCTGCGCAGCCCAGCGGGAGCAAGCTCCCTCGCCACGGGATTTCGTCAGAAGTGACGTCGGGTTCCGTATTCGGCTCATTTCGTGAGCCGAATAAATTCTCTATTCGGCTCACGCCACGTTCGATACGTGATTTCCCACACAGAATCGCGCGTTTCCCGATTGTGAAAAAACTGTCAAATGGCTACTCTTCGCGCCATCTTCGGCCCCTTGTAACGGGGCCTTCAGACGAAACCCGAATAATGACAAACAGCGCCCCGGGAAGGGTGTCGGGTTGCGTCGTGCATGGCAGGAGGCTTACGTGCGTTTTCTTTCTTTATTGATCGTATTGCTCGGTGCGCCGCTGGCGTGGGCCGGGCCTTCGGCTGAAATGTCGGAGCCGGTCGGCGGCTGGCGCTACAGCGGCTTGCTCGATCGCACGGAAAACCCCCAGGTCGCCTATCCCACGCCGCCCATAGACCGCGGCATCCAGCGCAATCGCACGATGATCGAAGGCCGGATCAAGGACATGGGCACGGCGCGTCAGCCCCACAGCCTGTCGGTCAACGGCAACCCGCTGAATCTCTACACCGATGAAGAGGGGCGTTTCGCCCGGCCATACGCCTTTGGCGCTGGCTCCAACAGCGTCGAAGTGCGCAGCTCCGAAGGCCAGTCCCTCAAGCGCGTGCAATTCTACGAAGCCAATAACTTGCGCACCCCGGCGCAGATCCGCGTGGTGCTGGGCTGGGACGATCCAAACGCTGAACTCGACCTGCATATCGTCACACCCGACGGCCAACATGCCTTCTTTGGCCAGCCGGCCCTGAGCAACGGCGGCGGCCTCGACCCGGACGGGGTCGACGGTCCCGGTCCCGAAATGTTCACCATGACCGCGCCGATGCACGGCACCTACCTGGTCTACGTGAACTATTGGGGCAACTACGGCGACGGCGGCTACAACTTCGATGAAACGAGCAACCAGAACGAGGTGATTACCTCGCAGATCAACCTGGTGCTCAACGAAAACACCGTCGATGAAAAACGCGAGACCTTTGTCGTGCCCCTGCGCGCCATTGGCGATCTGTTGCTGGTAAAGACTTTCAACTACTAATCCGGTCCACGGATGAACAGGCCCTTGTGAATATGAGCGACAACACTGCTTCCCCGACCACGCCGACACCTGTCGCCAAACCTGGACGCCGCTGGCCGGTGATTCTGCTCGGGCTGTGCCTGGTGGCCGGCGCGGCCGGTGGGTTGGGCTGGTTCATGACCAAGCCCAAGGCGCCGCCCATGGAGCTGGCGTTGGAAAAACTCGGCGTGAGTCGTCCCGACGGCTTGATCGAGGCCCATTCCCTGAGCCAGTTACCCAAGGATCTCCTGGCGGTGCCGTTCCTCAAGGCCACCCTCACCGAGGACTTCGTCTTCTATTACGAAGCCCACGCCGACCGCCTCGGCCTGATCGGCAGCCTGCGCCGGATCATCTACGAGCATGACCTCAAGCTGCAGGACAGCCTGATCGAGCAGCTTTTCGACCAGCCGGCGGACGTGGCGTTGTGGCGCGGGGCGGACGGTCGTCTCAAGGATTTCCTGCTGGTGATGGATCGCGGCGGGTTGGCCAAGGTTCTGGAGCCGCTGGCGAAAGTCGCCCTGGATGACACTCAGTTGAGCAAACTGGGTGACTTGAAGGTGAGCGGCGATGAAGTCGCGCTCTACCAGCTCAGCTATAACGCGAGCAAATCCCTGGTCTTCGCCTCCCATGGCGACAAGTTGGTCGTGCTGTCCAACCCGACCAAGCTCTACGACCAAGGCCATGGCCCTACCGACGAACGTGGCATGGTCTCGACCCAGGCCCTCGAGGCGCTGCTGGCCGGCGAAAAACTCTTCCCCGAAGCCTTCGGCCTCACGGCCAAGGCCCCGGAGGTCAAGCAGCGCATCTCCGTCAACGCCAGCGTGCTCGCCATGGGCTACCAGCGGTTCATCCCGAACTTCGCCGGCTTGCGTTTCGACATGGACGACAAGGGCTGGCACAGCTTCCTGGCCATGGATGAATTGGAAAACCAGCCGGACTTCGACTTCAAGCCGATCTGGCAAGCCATGCCCATGGGCGCCAGCGCCTGCGTGGCCTTGCCCCTGGCCGCCGAGCAACAGAAACCGTTGCTGGTCAAACTCGGCGCCGAGGAAAAAGCCGCCCAGGCCATGGTCGACCACGTGGCGGGCGCGGCAGGCCTGTGCTGGTACGCCGATTCCCGGCTGTACACGCCGCTGCTGGTGGCGAGCCTGAACGAAGACGACGGCAAGCTCGATGCCGACCTGGGCAACCTGTTCGGTTCGATGGTCGGCGCCTATGAAAACAACGTTGCCGAACATGCATTTCCGGTGGTGGAGAAGCAAGAAGGTTCGACGCACCAATGGCAACGCCAGGTCAGCTCCAACTTCGGTCCCTATTCGGCCAAGGAAGCGCAGCAGCCCGAGGCGATCACCGGCAAGGCGTTCATGCGCGTCAGCCTGGCGCGCCACGGTTCGACCTTGCTGTTCTCCCTCGATGACAAGTTGGTCGACAAGGCCCTCGGCACCCTCGACAAACGCTTCCCGCCCATGGCTGACGTGGTGCCCAAGGATCTGCTGATGCCGGTCTACTTCGGCCCGGATTCCATGGCGCAACTGATGCAGCGCGAAACCCTGGACAGCCTGCCCCAGGACATGGAACCGGTGTTCTACAACGCCGCGCAAACCTACCTGATCCCGAAACTGCGCACCCTTGGCGGCTACGGCAAATACGCCCTGACGTTGCCAGCAGGCAGCGAGCCGGACGGCCATTGGCAGTGGCTGCCGCTGGAATGGAAAGCGCTGTGACAGGACAGATCCGCAACCGCGCGTATGGGTTGCTGCTGGCGGCGCTGCTCGGTGGGCCTGCGCTTGCCGTCGAGGCGCCGGCGCTGGACGCGCAGCAGTCCCAGGTATTCCGTGCCTGGTTCGTGCGCATCGCCCAGGAACAACTGACCAAAGGCCCGAGCCCACGCTGGTATCAGCAGGATTGCGCCGGGCTGGTGCGTTTCGCCGCCAACGAAGCACTGAAGGTCCACGATGAAAAATGGCTGCGCAGCAATGGCCTGTCCAATCGCTACCTGCCGCCGGAGCTGCCGCTCAGCGATGCACAACGCAGCCTCGCCCAGCAATGGCAGCAGGGCGGCGGCAAGGTCGGGCCCTACGTCAACGCGATCAAGCTGATCCAGTTCAACAGCCGCCTGGTGGGCCGGGATGTCACCCAGGCCCGGCCTGGCGACCTGATGTTCTTCGACCAGGGCGACGACCAGCACCTGATGATCTGGATGGGCCGCTACATCGCCTATCACACCGGCACGACCACCCCAACCGACAACGGCATGCGCTCCGCAAGCCTGCAACAACTCATGAACTGGAAGGACACCCGATGGATACCCGACGCAGCCAACCCCAACTTCATCGGCGTCTATCGACTCAACTTTCTCACCCAATGACCGGTGCCCGCATGCTGCGCTTGTGTTCAAAACTGCCCCTGCTGTTCGCCCTGTTGCTGGCGCCCCTGGTGAATGCCGAAGACACCGTGGAGCCCAGCGGTTATACGCCGGTGTCCGGTGAAAGCTTTTTCCTGCTGGCCGACAGCAGCTTCGCCAGCGACGAGCAAGCCATGGTCCGCCTCGAAGCACCGGGGCGCGACTACCGCCGGTTCCGCATGGAGCCCTACGGCGGCGCTGATATCCGCGTCTATCGGATCGAAAAACCGCTGGAGTTCCTCAAGCGCCAGAAGAACCTGCACCGCGTGGTCAGCGACGGCCAGTTCAAGGGCGAGGGCCTGTCGAACACCTTGGCGTACCTGTGGGACAACTGGTACCGCAAATCCCGTCGGGTGATGCAACGGGCGTTCTCCTACGAGTCCCGCCAGCAGGTCACCGAAGAAGTGCCGGAACTGAAGATCGGCGACGCCCTGGTTGCGCCGACGCCGTACGACGCGCCAGCGCAATTCGCCTTGATCCCCGGTTTGCCAGTGGTCAGCCAGTTCCGCTATCCGCTGTGGCAGGCCAAGCCGATCCAGCCGCCGGCGGGCGTCAACCTGGCCGGTTCGTCCAGCGAGTTCGTCAGCGTCGCGCCAGGCAACGTCTATGTGCCGCTGGGCCAGTTGAAGCCGGGCCTGTACCTGGTGGAAGCACTGATCGGCAAATACCGCGCGACCACCATGGTCTTCGTGTCCAACACCGTGGCCGTGAGCAAGATCGCCGGTGATGAATTGCTGGTCTGGGCCGCGCGCAAGCATGAAGGGCGCTCGGTGCCCAAGGTCAATGTGCTGTGGACTGACGGCCTGGGCGTGATGAGCAGCGGGGCCACCGATGAAGACGGCCTGCTGCGCCTCAAGCATGTCAGCCCGGAGCGTTCGTTCGTCATCGGCGAAGACGAGGAGGGCGGTGTATTCGTCTCCGAAAACTTCTATTACGACAGCGAGATCTACGACACCAAGCTCTACGCCTTCACCGATCGGCCGCTGTACCGGCCGGGGGATTGGGTATCGCTGAAAATCGTCGGTCGCGAGTTCAAGAACGCCCGTGACTCGGTGCAGCCAGCGGCCGCCGACGTCAACGTCAGCGTGCTCGACGCCACCGGCACCGCGCTGCAAACCCTGGCCCTGAAGCTCGATTCCAAGGCCGGCACCCAAGGCCGTTTCCAACTGCCGGAAAACGCCGTGGCCGGTGGCTACGAGCTGCGCTTCAGCTACAAGGACCAGCTCTACAGCAGCGCCTTCCGCGTAGCCGAATACATCAAGCCGCACTTCGAGATCGCGCTGAACCTGGCCAAGCAGGACTACCGCACCGGCGAGCCGGTCAAGGGCAACCTGGTGCTGCTGTACCCGGACGGCAAGCCGGTGGCGAACGCCAAGGTCAGCCTGAGCCTGCGCGCCCAGCAACTGTCGATGGTCGATAACGAGCTGCAATACCTGGGGCAATTCCCGGTGGAGCTGACCAGCAGCGAAGTCACCACCGATGCCAAGGGCAACGCCAACCTCGACCTGCCGGCCGCCGACAAGCCGAGCCGCTACACGCTCACCGTGTTTGCCAGCGATGGCGCGGCATATCGGGTCAAGACCACCAAGGAAATCCTCATCGACCGCGGCGCGGCGAATTTCCGCCTGGGCGCGCCCCGCCGTTTCAGCGCAGCCGGCGAGAAAGTCGCGTTCAGCTACGCCAACGAAGGCGGCAGCGAACAAAGCAAGGCCGTGACACCGGGCAGCTATGGCTGGGTCCGTCTGGAAGACCAGACCACCGGCGAAGGCAAACTGGCCGCCAAGGACAAAGGCTTCAGCCTGACCTTCGACCGCCCCGGCACTTACAACCTCACGCTCAAGGACGACCATGGCCGGGTCATCGGCGCGACCAGCCATGCGGTGACCGGCGAAGGCATCAAGGCCGTGCCGGGCACGGTCGAAATCGTCCTCGACAAAACCGAATACAAGACCGGTGACGAAGCCCTGGCGCTGATCACCTTCCCCGAGCCGGTCAGCGATGCGTTGCTGTCGCTTGAGCGGGACAAGGTCGAGGCCACCGCGATGCTCTCCAAGGGCGCCGACTGGCTGAAAATGGAGAAACTCAGCGACACCCAGTACCGCGCACGCATTGCCGTGAAGGATAATTTCGCGCCGAACCTGACCTTCTCCGTGCTGTACACCAAGGGCGGCCAATACAGCTTCCAGAACGCCGGCATCAAGGTCGTTGCGCCGCAGATCGACGTCGCGATCACCACCGATAAAGCCACCTATCGCCCGGGCGACACGGTGACCGTCGACCTGGGGACCCAGTTCGCCGGCAAGGCGATTCCCGCGCACCTGACCGTCAGCGTTGTCGATGAAATGGTCTACGCGCTGCAACCGGAAGTCGCACCGACCATCGACCAGTTCTTCTACCATCCGCGCCGCAACAACGTGCGCACCAGCGCCAGCCTGTCCTTCATCAGCTACGACGTGGCGCTGCCAGGCAGCCCCGGCGCGCCGGGCAAGGCCAACCGCAGCGAGCGTGGGGTCAAGGTGCTGGAACGGCCGCGTCGCGAAGACGTCGACACCGCCGCCTGGCAACCGGAGCTGGTCACCGATGCCAACGGCAAGGCGCGCTTTACCTTCAAGATGCCGGACTCGTTGACCCGCTGGCGTATCACCGCCAAGGCGATCGCCGACGATGGCCAAGTCGGCCAGAAGAAACAGTTCATCGCCTCGGAGAAACCGCTGTACCTGAAATGGAGCGGCCCGACCCGCTTCCGCGTGGGCGACAAGCCGCAACTGGGCCTGTTCGCTTTCAGCCAGTCCGAGAAACCGTTGAAGGCCGAGTTGCTGATCCGTTACGCGGGCGCCGAACAGCGCGTGGTGGCGGACCTGAAGAACGGCATCAACTACGTCGCGCTGCCAGCCATGGCCTTGACCGACGGCGACCTGACCGTCCAGTTGCAGTTGAACGGTGAGACCCAGGACGCCCTGGCCATGCACCTCAATGCCAGCGGCAACGGTTGGCAAGTCACCCAGAGCCAACGCCTCGACGTGGCCAGCGGCGACACGCCACTGAACTTGCCGGCGGACGCCAGCGATATACGCCTGCGCCTGGATGACAGCCCGCAAGCGCTGTTCCGTTCGGCCCTGGACGACCTGCTCAGCTATCCGTATGGCGGCGTCGAGCAGACCGCCAGCCGCCTGCTGCCGTTGAGCATCGCGTATCCGACCCTGGCGTCGAACCCGCAGATCCGCGACCGTTTGCGGTTGATCATGCAAAACAGCCGCCTGCGCCTGGTGCAGATGGCCGGGCCTTCGGCGAGTTTCACCTGGTGGGGCCAGGACGGCGAGCCGGACGCGTTCCTCACTGCCTATGCCTATTACGCCGACTGGAACGCCAGCAAGGCCCTGGACCTGAACCTGCCGCCGGAACACTGGCAGCGGGTGCTGGAGGTCTATGCCAAGCAGGCCGGCGATACGCCGCTGTTGCAGCGCGCATTGATCCTGTCGTTCGCCAAACAGATGCAATTGCCGGTGAACACCTTGCTCAGTGGGCTGATGGATGACTTGGCCAAGGCCAGTGAAGACAGCACCGAGAGCGTGCTGGACAGCGGCGAGGACAGCCTGGTCATGTACGCGCCGGATTCGGCCCTTGGCCTGGCCAGCGCCCGTGTCCTGACCGCGTCCCTCGCCAAGCAGGCGAAAGTGCCGTTGCCGGCAGCGTTCAGCCGTCAGGCCGACGCCGCGCAACAGCAACTGGAACTCAGCTCCCAGCCGTTCGTCGAGGCTTTGTTGTTGTCGGTGCAAGGCTTCGATCAGGCTCGCGCCAGCGCATTGCTGGAGCGCGTGCTGCCGCAGCAGTCCACCCTGGAACGCGCACTGGCCCTGACCTGGTTGCAGCGCAGCATCGAACAGGCCGCGCCGGCCGTGGCCCTGGCGCCGGGCGAAGGCTGGAAAGCCAAGCAAGGCGCGACCGGCGAAACCTACTGGCAATGGCAGGGCACGCAGCTTCCAACGCAGCTGACCCTGACCGGCGCCCAGGAGCGTCCATTGCAAGCGGCGTTGAGCTTCCAGAGCCAGCAAGCCCCCGTGGCGCCGATGGCCGTGTCGATCACCCGTCGCCTGTCGCGCCTGGTGCCAGGAGACGAGGCGTTCACCTTCAAGCTCGAAGCCGTGGGCAACAAGCCGTTGTCCAGTGACGCCCTCTATCTGGATGAAGTGATCATCAACAGCAAGGCCGCGACGCCGCTGCGCTACGGCATGCTCGAAGTGCCGCTGCCGCCGGGCGCCGATGTGGAACGCACCACCTGGGGCATCCAATTGATGGGCAAGGCCGACAGCGAGCCGACGTCCCTGGAAAAGGCCCGCTTCGAGCCGGGCCAGATGGCTTACGCCGTGCCGGTGGATGCCCTCAGTGGCGAGCTGCGCCTGCGGCACTTGGTGCGTTTCTCCCAGAAGGGTCAGTTCACCCTGCCGCCGGTGCGCTTCACTCAGGTCTACGCGCCACAGAACCAGGCCCGCGAACAGAAACCGGCGCTCGGTCAGGTGACGGTCGACTGACATGCGCAGGCGTTGGGGCTGGTGGTGGTTGTGCTTGATTCCTGTGCTGGCGACAGCGCAGGAGGAGCCGCTGCGCCTGGCCTTCGACGGTCAACTGTTGCGCGTAAGCCAGACCCAGGCGCTGGACCGCCAGCCGTTGCCCGATTCGTTACAGGCACCGCTGGGCAGCTTGTGGAAACTCTTCGTCTACGCCTGGCTGGTGGACACCGATGCCCGCGAGCCGGCCTATGAATGCCGAGGCGAATCGAAAGAAGAAGTCTATTGCTGCAACGCCGGGCAGAGCATTGGTCGCGACCAGGCACTGGTGAAGTCCTGCGGCTTGTATTTCGAACCGCAACGGCTCGGACTTTCGGCGCCTGGCTGGCGGGATTACTGGCAAGCGCGGCAGGCGCCGAAATGGTTGCAGGACCTGCCGGCCTTGCAGCCGCAAACCCAAGTGCCCGTGGCAGAGCTGCTCAAGGCGCTGGCGACGCTGCCGGCCCAGGATCAGGCTCGTCGGGTGTTGCTCGACGTAGTGCTTGGCGCGGCGGATGGTCGGTTGGTCGGTCAGTTGGGCGGTCGCCTGCGGGTCAAGACCTGGAGCTGGCTGGGCGATCAAGGGCCTTCGTCGCGCCAGGGCGGTTTCGCCGGTTGGCTGGTCGATGGCACGCCCGTCTGGGCCGGTGGACGCGGTACCAGCCAGCAGGTCTTGAAGAAATATGGCGATGGCTTGGCCATGGCACTGCCATCCCGTTGGCCGGCGGAAACCGGGCGTTGCGTGGAAGTGGGGTTGTTTGCCCGCTATCCCTTGCAACGAGTGATGTCCGGTGAACGTCCAGCCACGCCGGGACAACTGCGCGGCGACTACCGCGTCGAGTTCAGCAACGGCAACCAGCTGGATATCCACAGCGACGGCGAACTGTTCCTGCTGCCTGGCAAACTGGTCGCGCGGTTGGACCGGGAGGAATACGTCGCTCGGGTCCTGCAGCGCGAAGCCAAGGCCGAACCCGCCGAAGCGGCCAAGGCATTGGCCGTGGCTATCCGCACCTACCTGTTGCAAAACGCCCAGCGCAACGGCGATTGCCTGAGCATCGACGACAGCAGCCATCGCCAGCGCGTCGCGCCGCGTCCGGCGGCGCCTGAAACCCGAGCGATTGCCGCGTGGACCAGCGACCTGGTCCTGGCCGGCACCGATGTGACGTATCACTCCGATCAACCCGGCCCGGACAAGTTGTCCTGGGCCCAGGCCGTCGAGCAAGCGAACGGCGGCCAGCGCTACGACGCGATCCTGTTGCACGCCTATCCACGTGCCAGTCTCAGCCGTTGGGACAATCCGGTGGCGTCCTGCGAAGCGCTGCCCGCCGCCCAGGAGTGGCTGCTGAAACAGCGGCGAGGCTGGCGCCAGCGCTTGGAAAGCGAAGTCGGCTACAACGAAATCAGCGCCTTCGCGGTCTGCCGCGTCTCTTTCGGCCGGCCTTATGTCGACCGCGAACGCCAGCGCATCTATGTGCGCGGCGTGTTGTCGCTGCAAGACCGCCTCGACCTGACCCATGAATATCTGCACCTGGCCTTTGAGGCTCACCCCAATGGCCAGGACGAAAACTATATCGAAGGGCTTGCCCGTCACCTCTTGCTGGAATAGACCATGACACTCCGTTATCCACAGGTCTTGCTGTTGCTCTGCGCCCTGACCGCGTTGCCCCCGACCATGGCCGCCGACGCCATCAAGCTGGAAACCCCCATTGGCGGCTGGCGCAGCGGTGCGCCGGGCGGCGAGGGCGAAAGCTTCAGCCAGACCGTCAACTACCCGGCCTCGTCGGTCAACACGCCCCCAGGCCAGGCCAACACCGCCCGCATCACCGGCCAGATCAAAGGCACGCCGAAGAGCAATGAGCCGGGCCAACTCATCGTCAACGGCGTGAGCTTGCCATTGAAGCTCGACGAGGAAGGTCGCTTTGATCGGCCGTTCTCGTTCCCCAATGGCAGCAACAGCGTTGAGGTGCGTAGCGCCGATGGCCAGCAGCGCCACCGCACGCAATTCCTCAACACCAGCGGCGGCGCCACCCCGGCCAAGTTGCGGGTGTTGCTGACCTGGGACAGCGACGGCACCGACCTGGACCTGCACCTCGTCACGCCTGATGGCGCGCACATCTGGTACGGCGACCGCGCCGTCGCCAACGGCGCTGCCCTCGATGTCGACGTCACCACCGGCTACGGCCCGGAAATCTTCGCCATGCCCGCGCCGATCAAGGGCCAATACCTGGTGTATGTGAACTACTACGGCGGCGGGTACCGCGGTGATGAGGATGAAGAGGGCGATGGCGAACCAGTGGAGCAAGCGCAACAAGCCCTGACCACGGCAAAAGTCACTGTCATCACCGAAGAAGGCACACCGAGCGAGAAGATGGAGACCTTCGTGGTGCCGATGCGGGCGGTGGGCGAGCTGACGTTGGTCAAGAGCTTTAGCTATCCGTAAGACCGCATGTGATGACCCCTGTGGCGAGGGAGCAAGCTCCCTCGCCACAAAAGCGGTCAGCCCACAGGGTTCGTCGGTGTTTGTGATTCAGAAAAATCTCACGCGTGAGCTATTGTGAGGCTTGGAAAGTACCTGTAGTGTTTCTCACGCGTGAGTTTTTCACAGTGGGGTCAGTACCATGTCAACCAGCTCTCCATCAGACCCGGATGACGGGTCTGTGACCGATTCAGCGAGCCGCACGGGAGAGCGCGCCAAACCCTCCGCGAAAAAGCCATCGAGCTTCTACATGAAGCAGATGCGCGCGGGCCTGAGTGCCGCCGGGTATGTGAAACACGAGACTTGGGTGCTTCCTGAAAACCGAAGCCTGCTCAAGCAAATGGAGAAACAGCTACGCCAACCGATTCTGGCTGGCCCATTCATGTCGGAGGATTACATGAGCGCAGGTAACAACTGGAACATCGATCGCCTCTACAGCGCCCTTCAGGCTCTGGATGAAGTGGTCGCGAACGACATCACCCTCTCCCTCGTCCAAGGCGCCGAGTCCAGCATCAAGCTGGAAATGAATGACTTCGGTGGCTTGCCGATCTACATCGCCGTGGTCGGCGACCAGATCATCGTCGATACCGTGCTGGTGGATGTCGAGTCGATCAACGACGTCGCGGCCTTCAACGACGCCGTGTTGCGCAGCCGGGAAATGTTCCCGCTGTCGTCCATCGGCATCGAGTCCATGCCCAACGGGCAGGTCGTCTACAACATGTTCGGCTCCCTGAGCGCAGGTTCCAGCCTGACCAACGTCGTCACCGAGGTCAAAACCCTCGTCGACAACGTCCAGCGCGCCAGCGAAGCCTTCGAACGCTTCTTCATTTAATTCGCCGAATAGGAACCCTCCCATGACCCAGTCCATCTGGAGCAAGTTGTTCACCGCACTGCGTGGCGGTGCCAACGAAGTCGGCGAATCGATCGTCGACCAACAGGCCCTGCGCATCCTCGACCAGGAAATCCGCGACGCCGACACCGCGCTGGCCAATGCCAAGCGCGAGCTGGTCACCATCATGGCCAAGCACAAGCTGGCGACCGATCGCGTCGCTGAATACAACGCCAAGATCAAGGACCTGGAAGCCAAGGCCCTGGCCGCGATCCAGGCCAACCGCGAAGACCTGGCGCTGGAAGTGGCCGAAGCCATTTCGACCCTGACCAACGAACTGGACGCCGAGCAAAAGCACGCGACCGAGTTCGGTGGCTATGCGGACAACATGCGCAAGGACATCACCAAGGCCGAAAGCCGCATCAAGAGCCTGCGCCAGCAAGTGGACATGGCCAAGGCCCGGGAAAGCGTGCAGAAGGCCCAGGTCAGCGCCTCGATCGCCAGCGGCGGCGCCAATGGCAAGCTGGAAACCGCCGTCGGAACCCTCAACCGCCTGCAGGCCAAGCAACAGCAACGTGCCGCTGAACTGCAAGCCCAGGACGAGCTGGCCGAGGCTTCGACCGGCTCTGACCTGGAGCGCAAGCTGCGCGATGCCGGCATCACGCCGAACGAAGGCAGCGCCAATGCGATCCTGGAACGCCTGAAGAAAAAATCGGCTGAGTAAGTCGTGCAGGTGCGCTCATCACCCTGAGCGCACTGAACCTGTGGCGAGGGGATTTATCCCCGCTGGGCTGCGAAGCAGCCCTAAAACCTGACACCTCGGTGTGTCAGTCAGGTAGCGTTCGCTACTTGGGGGCCGCTTCGCGGCCCAGCGGGGATAAATCCCCTCGCCACAAGGACTGTGCCAGGCCTGCCTGCTCAGCGGATTTATTGTCGCCAAGGTACTTCTATCCAAGCCCCGCAACAGGTTTAATGCTGTCCGGCCACTACGCTCGGGCACTCGGATGCCAGAGCGATTAGCCCGCCAGGAACCAAGCCCCACGGAGTCAGGGACGAAATGTCGATTTTCCTTCTGTTGCGCACCTACGCGTCGTCCTTCTTCCATCGCTTCGGTTGGGCGGGGCTGGCCATTGCGTTGGGTGTGCATCTGTCCATCGCCTGGATCGGCCTGGTGCTGCTGGGCGAGCAGCACCTCATCACCGCCGCCACGTTTATCTACTTCTATCTCACCACCACGCTCACTGTCGGCTATGGCGATCTGTTGCCGCAGACATCCGCCGGGCGAATTTTCGTGGCGACCTGGATCATGCTCGGGGGCATTGCCCTGTTGACGACGGTCATCGGCAAAACCACCAGCAGCGTCATCGATGTATGGAGAAAAGGCATGAAGGGCAAAGGCGATTTCACCGGTAAGAGCGGTCACACGGTTCTGATCGGTTGGGAAGGTGCTTCCAGCGAGCGGGTCATTGAACTGCTGCTGCAGGACGAAACGTCCAATGACAACCTGATCGTCATCTGCGATTGCGATCTCGAAGAAAACCCCATGCCCGGCAAGGCCACGTACATCAAGGGCGATAGCCTGTCTTCCGTCGCGTTGTTGCAACGTGCCGGCGTGCCGGGCGCCGAACGCGTGTTGGTGCGCACCCATTCCGACGACCTGACCCTGGCCACCGTGCTGGCGGTCAATCGTCTGGGACCGGTCGGGCATGTCGTCGCTCATTTCAATGACAGCGAGATTGCCGCCCTCGCCAGCGCCTACGCGCCGAGCCTGGAATGCACCTCGAGCATGGCGATCGAAATGCTGGTGCGTGCTTCCCAGGACCCGGGCTCGTCAGTGGTCATCAATGAATTGCTCTGTGTCGGCGAAGGCGCCACCCAGTACCTGATGAAACTGCCCGAGGCGTTCGAAGCGACGTTCGGCGACCTCTACACCCGCATGAAAGAGCAGCACAACGCTACGCTGATCGGTTACCGCGCAAAGGGCGCCCGACATCCATCGATCAACCCGCCTGGCGCCACCCGCGTCATGGGCGGCGAACTTTTCTACATCGCTTCCACGCGTCTCAAGGATATTTCCCATGGGGTGGTTTAAACAGTTGATGGGGCTTGAGGCCCCGAACGCGAACACGACAACCAGCACACCTGTCGTTGGGCCGCTGGGCCTGGCCTCTGGCAAGCAAGTCATGTTCGATGCGACGCTCAAGTTGTTGCTCGACGGCAACAGCGCCGTGGTGATCCCGGCCAACCAACAGATCTGGAGCCTGGGCATCGTCGACCTCGGGCAGTCGAACTGGCTGTCGCGCGCCTACATGAACGACGAGGACTACTGGTTGCAGGTGCACACCAGCGGTGACGTCGCCGGGCAGGTCGAGTCGGTGATCCTGTTCAACTACCTCAGCTACGTCACGATCAACAGTGAGGCCGAGTTGCGTCGCCTCGCCGGCCCCGAAAGCCTGATCGGCCTGCCGACCTACACCCACGACGGCGTCGAATACACCCGCGAATGGGGCACCGAGGCGGGACAGACGGAGCTGGTGGTGTTGAGCGAGCGCGTGAGCAATCCGGACGAGTCCTACAACGTCGAACACCGTTCGATGCTGTACGCCCGCGACACGGGCCTGACGGATCGCCGGGAGTTCCTGCTGTTCTCCGTCGAAGAGGACGCCGAAGGCACTGTCAGCCTGAGCACTTCGCTGGGTATTTCGCTGTACACCACTGACCTGAACACTTTTTGAATAAGGAAGAAGTCCATGCTTGAAGCGCTCTCCATTTCCCTGAACAAAGCCGCCGTGCTCGGCTTTGTCATGTACATCCTCGGCGCCGCCGTGCTGTTTGCGCTGTTCCAGTTCATCTACACCCGCGTCACACCGCACAAGGAATTCGAACTGATCCGTTCGGGCAACGTGGCCGCGGCCATCGCCCTGGGCGGTGCCGTCATCGGTTTCGCCATTCCGGCCAGCAACGTGATTGCCTACTCGATCAACATGCTGGACTTCGTCGTCTGGGCGGTGATCGCCGCGGTCGTCCAGTTGCTGGCGTTCCTAGTGACCAGCCTGGTACTCAAGGGCGCTTCCGCGCGGATCAAGAACGGTGAAATCGCCGCAGGTATCTACATTGCCGCCGTGGCCATCAGCGTTGGCATGTTGAACGCCGCGTGCATGACGCCTTCCACGAACTGATCGCGCCACGGAGATCCCGATGAAACGAAGCAAGTACGTCCAGCTTTCGCTGGCTGCATCGGTCGCCCTGGCGATATCCGGCTGCGGGCCAACGGAAAAAACCTACAAGTTGCAGAAGAAGTACAACTTCCAGTCCGTCCAGCAATGTGTCGATGAAAAGCTGCCGGTGGACATCTGCGCCGACGCCTACATGACCGCCATGGCCGAGCACCGTCGCATCGCGCCGACCTACGACAGCCAGGCTGATTGCGATGCCGACTTTGTCCCCGATTGGTGCCAGCAGGACTCGGCCGGCAAGTTCATCCCCAAGCTCGGTGGTTTCGAGCTGAGTGCCGATGGCGAAGTCACGCAATCCCAGGTCGACGCCGCCCGGGCCCAATTGCCGGCGTCGGAAGCGAACGTCGGTGGTTCCGGCTTCGGCAACCTGCTGACCGGCATGCTGATCGGTAACATGTTGAGCAGCAACCGCAACAGCTATTACTCCGAACCGGTCTACCGCTACCGCGATGACCGTGGCGACTTCGGGTCTTCGACGCTCAGCCAGCGGGTGTCGAGAGGTTCGACCTTCAACAAGTCCAACCAGGCGCGGTATGGCAGCTACACCGACTCCATCAAGAGCAGCAAGGCGATGTCCGTCTCGTCCTCCACGTCCCGTGGTGGTTTCGGCAGCAGTTCCAGCGCCCGCAGCGGTTGGGGCGGTTCCAGCAGCTCCGGCGGTTGAGGAACCAGCGCCATGAAGAAGATCCAGTGCGCAGAACGTCCTGACTGGAAGCAGACCGCTGAGCAGCTCGGCTTTCTGTTCCACACCATCGACGACGAACCCTATTGGGACGAAAGCGCGTACTACCAGTTCACCCTCAAGCAGATCGAGGATGACCTGGAAGACCCGACCACCGAGCTCCATGAGATGTGCATGGACCTCGTGGCCCGGGTGGTCCGGAGCGAAGAATTGCTGGAGCGCCTGAGCATTCCCGCGCCGTTCTTCGACCTGGTGCGCACCTCATGGCTTGAAGGCCACCCGCACCTGTATGGGCGCATGGATTTCTCCTACAACGGCACGGGCCCGGCCAAGCTGCTGGAGCTCAACTACGACACGCCGACCAGCCTCTACGAGGCGGCGGCGTTCCAGTGGGGCTGGCTGGAACAGTGCATCGAGCGCGGCATGCTGCCGGCCCATGCCGACCAGTTCAACAGCATCGACACCAAGCTGCACCAGGCCTTCGCCCAGTTGCAGCTCACCGAGCCATTTTACTTCGCCTCGATGAAAGGCTCGGTGGAGGACAAGGGCACCACGGATTACTTGCGCCTGATCGCGGAAAAAGTCGGCATCGAATCGCGGCACATCGATATCGAAGACATCGGCCTCAACAGCGACGGACGCTTCGTCGATCTGGAAGAACGCTGGATTCCGCACCTGTTCAAGCTGCATGCCTGGGAGTTCATCTTCCACGAACCGTTTGGTGCTGCGATTGCCCAATGCGACACGCAGTTTTTCGAACCGGCCTGGAAGTCGATCATCTCCAACAAAGGCATCCTGCCCCTGCTGTGGGAATTCAACAAAGGCCACCCGAACCTGCTCGCGGCTCACCTCGACACCGACACCAGCAAAGCGGTGCCCAAGGGCTGGGTGCGCAAGCCGTTCTTTTCCCGGGAAGGCGCCAACATCGAGTTGCAGACCGCTGACGGCTTGATCGTCAAGGAAGACGGGCCCTACACCGACGCGCCGTTCATCCTCCAGGAATTCGCGCCACTGCCACGCTTCGGCGACAGCTACACGCTGATCGGTTCCTGGGTCATCGGCGACCAGGCGGCCGGCATTGGCGTGCGGGAAGACAACAGCCTGATCACCAAGGATTCGAGCCGGTTCCTGCCGCATCTGATCCTCGATTGATCCCCTGACACCGAACCCCTTGTGGGAGCGTGCTTGCTCGCGATAGCGGTGGACCAGTCGATATCCATGTGACTGACCGGCCGCCATCGCGAGCAAGCTCGCTCCCACAGGGTATCTTTTCCCGGGCATAGCCACCGCCTGTCGCCTTTGCGGAATTGCACCTGTCGCCTTCCTGTCGATTTCTTAGAGTCTAGAAATCGACACGCCATTCGTGCAGGAGGCCTCCATGCATATCCACCACCTGAACTGCGGTTGCATGTGCCCGGTGGGCGGGAAGCTGTTCGACGGCTACAGCCGGGGGCTGACGGCGTGCCTGGTGTGTCATTGCCTGCTGATTGAAACCGACAGCAACGGCCTGGTCCTGGTGGACACCGGTTTTGGCCAGCGGGACGTGCAGACGCCCGAGCGATTGAGTCGATTTTTCCGGGCCTTCAACAACATCAAGTTCGAACATCGCCTGACGGCCCTGGATCAGGTGCGGCGCCTGGGTTTCGATGCCAACGACGTGCGGCATATCCTGCTGACGCATCTGGATTTCGATCACGCCGGCGGGCTGCAGGATTTTCCCCAGGCGCGGGTGCATGTCATGCGCGACGAAATGGCGGCGGCCCGCTCGGCTGACAGCTGGATCAGTCGGCGCCGGTTCCAGGCGCGCCAGTGGCAGGGCGTCGATAATTGGGAGTTCTATGCCCCGGACGGCGACACCTGGTTCGGTTTCGATTCGGTGCGTGCGTTGATCGGCGCCGAAGAAGAGGACATTTTCCTGGTGCCGCTGCAGGGCCATACCGCCGGCCATGCCGGGATCGCCCTGCGCACGCCTGACGGCTGGATGCTGCATGCCGGCGACGCGTATTTTTTTCACGATGAAGTCCATCAAGCCGAGCGCCGTTGCCCGCCGGGCCTGAAGTTCTATCAATACATGATGGACACCTGCCGCTCGGCACGGATGCGCAATCAGGATCGCCTGCGGGAACTGGCGCGGGTTCAGGACGGGCACGTCGAGATTTTTTGCAGCCACGATGCCAGGGAGTGGGAGAAGGCAATACTTCAGTCACGCACGGTCCGGGTGGACTCCACGGCAATGCCCTCGGCCGCCGGTAGACAATCCTCCTGACGCGGCCCTCGATATATCCGCTTTCCCTTTGCCCACGTCTCGTGGGCTTTTTTTTGCCAGCGATGCCGTTCGTCACCGTATCAGGATGTTTCTCTCAACTAAGGCGTGGGGGCCAATTCTAAAAATCGTGTACCCAACAACACTGCTGAAAGGAGAAGGCCATGCCTGCTTCTCACGATCTTTACCAGGATTTGAATTGCAGCAAAGAGGCGGTTCAACAGCGGCGCCAGCAAGACCCGGAACTTGATCGCTTGCTCGATGAATACACGGATGTGGATAACCAAGTGTTGGCGGCCGAATCGATTTCGGCGGGCAACGTCGAGGATGACGACC
Organism: Pseudomonas sp. HB05; assembly: GCF_016756915.1. Lineage (NCBI taxonomy): Bacteria > Pseudomonadati > Pseudomonadota > Gammaproteobacteria > Pseudomonadales > Pseudomonadaceae > Pseudomonas > Pseudomonas sp. HB05. The sequence continues at coordinate 158,880 of NZ_JAESPG010000008.1, read as the reverse complement.
TCCGCGGGCTCAAGGAGCAGCGCCTGTCGATCAAGGACAAGATCGCGCGGCAACTGACAAACAACCCATAAGCGAAGCCCAAGACATGCGAACCCGACTGCCTTGTTACGTATCAAGGTTGTTGCTGGTCGGCGGGATGCTGTTGCTCGGCGGTTGCGACATGGTGTTGTTCAATCCCAAGGGACAGGTCGGCGTTGACCAACGCAACTTGATCATTCTCTCGACGCTGTTGATGTTGCTGGTGGTGATACCGGTGATTGTCATGGCGTTCATCTTTTCCGTGAAATACCGCGCCTCCAACACAAAGGCGAAATACACGCCGGAGTGGGCGCACTCGCGCAAGATCGAAACCGTGGTCTGGGGTGTGCCGCTGGTGATCATCATCATTCTGGGGGTGGTCACTTGGAAGTCCACCCATGCGCTCGATCCTTATCGACCGCTGGATTCCGACGTCAAGCCGTTGGTGGTACAGGTGGTCGCCACCGATTGGAAGTGGCTGTTCATCTACCCGGAACTGGGCATCGCCTCGGTCAACGAACTGGCCATGCCGTTGGACACGCCGGTGAACTTTCGCGTGACGTCCGACGGCGCCATGACCTCGTTCTTCATTCCTGCGTTGGGCGGGCAGATCTATGCCATGGCCGGCATGCAGACCCAACTGCACCTGATCGCCAACGAGGCGGGGGAATACCGAGGCATCGCCGCCAACTACAACGGCCCGGGTTTCTCCGACATGCACTTCCGGACCCTGGCCACCGATGCGGCGGGCTTCGACAAGTGGGTCGCCGGCGTACGGGCGGGGCAGGGGCGTTTGGACAAGGACAGTTATGCGCGACTCGCCCGGCCTACGGTCAAGCACCCGGTTGAACACTACGCCTCGATCCAGCCGGATTTGTTCCAGAGCATCATCGATAAGTACGAAGGCATGAACCGCTCCCGTGAAGTCGAGCATCGCATGGGGCACATGCAAGGCAGCATCGAATCACCCGTCGGGGCCCGGCAGCAAGGGCAGTAACACGATCTGGAGTAGAACAGCATGTTTGGAAAACTGACGCTTGAGGCGATCCCGACGGATGAGCCCATCATCATGTGGACCCTCGCCGTAGTGGCGCTGATCGCCTTGGCTGGCATCGCCGCCATCACCTACTACCGCAAGTGGGCCTACCTGTGGAACGAGTGGTTTACCTCGGTGGACCACAAGCGCATCGGCGTGATGTACATCGTCGTCGGCCTGGTAATGCTGCTGCGCGGCTTCTCCGACGCGATCATGATGCGCACGCAACAGGCGATGGCGTCCGACGGTTCGCCCGGCTACCTGCCGCCGGAGCACTACGACCAGATATTCACCGCCCACGGCGTGATCATGATTTTCTTCATGGCGATGCCGCTGGTGGTGGGCTTGATGAACATCGTCGTGCCCTTGCAGATCGGCGCCCGGGACGTGGCGTTCCCGTTCCTCAACGCGTTGAGTTTCTGGTTGTTCGTCGCCGGGGCGATGTTGGTGAACGTCTCCCTGGCGGTGGGTGAGTTCGCCCGCACCGGTTGGGTGGCTTATCCACCGTTATCGGGGCTTTCCTACAGTCCTGGGGTCGGGGTGGACTATTACATTTGGTCCTTGCAGATATCCGGGGTCGGGACGTTGCTCACCGGGGTGAATTTCTTCGTCACGATCCTGAAAATGCGTACACCGGGCATGACCCTTTTCCGCATGCCGGTGTTCACCTGGACGGTGCTGTGCACGGCGGTGCTGATCCTCGCGTCGTTCCCGATCCTCACCGCCACGTTGTTCATGCTCAGCCTCGACCGCTACCTGGACATGCACTTCTTCACCAACGAGCTGGGCGGCAACCCGATGATGTACGTCAACCTCATCTGGGCGTGGGGCCACCCGGAGGTGTACATCCTGATCCTGCCGGCGTTCGGCATCTTTTCCGAGGTGGCGTCGACCTTCAGCCGCAAGCGCCTGTTCGGCTATCACTCGCTGGTGTGGGCGACGATCGTCATCACCATCCTGTCGTTCATCGTCTGGGTGCACCACTTCTTCACCATGGGCTCGGGGGCGAACGTCAACGCATTCTTCGGCATCATGACCATGATCATCGCCGTGCCCACCGGGGTGAAAATCTTCACCTGGCTGTTCACCATGTACCGCGGGCGGGTGCGCTTTGAAACGCCGATGCTGTGGACGGTGGGCTTTATCGTCACGTTCAGCATCGGCGGCATGACCGGCGTGCTGCTGGCGGTGCCCGGGGCGGATTTCCTGCTGCACAACAGCCTGTTCCTGATCGCCCACTTCCACAACGTGATCATCGGCGGCGCCGTGTTCGGCTATATGTGCGGCCTGACCTACTGGTTCCCCAAGGCGTTCGGCTTCAAGCTCCACGACCGCTTGGGCCGGGCGGCGTTCTGGTGCTGGATCATCGGGTTCTATTTCGCCTTCATGCCGTCTTACTTCCTCGGCTTCATGGGCATGACCCGGCGCCTGAACCACTTCAACGTGCCCGAATGGGAGCCATGGCTGCTGGCGGAGTTGCTGGGCGTGGGCATCATCCTTTGCGGGGTCAGCTGCCAGATCCTGCAGTTCTACTTCAGCATCCGCCAACGCCACCAGAACCGCGACCTGACGGGGGATCCGTGGGACGGGCGCACGCTGGAGTGGTCAACCGCCTCGCCGCCGCCGTTCTACAACTTCGCCCAGCAACCGGTGGTGGAGGGTATCGATGCCTATTGGGGCATGAAGGAGCGCGGCCAGAAGAGCGCCGTCGAAGCCGATTTCCAAGCCATCCATATGCCGCGCAACACTGCCATGGGGCTGGTCATCAGCCTGTTCAGCCTGATCATGTGCTTTGCCCTGGTCTGGCATATCTGGTGGCTGGCCATCGTCGGGCTCGTCGCCGCCATTGGTGGCGTGATCTGGCGTAGCGCCGATGACGACATCGACTACTACGTGCCTGCCGAGGAGGTGGCGCGCATCGAAAACCAACGCATCAAGATGTTGGCGGAGGCTTGACCATGTCCAATCTCGTCCAGCCAAACGCCACCGCGCCGGAATCCGAACACGGGCATTCGGATGCAAGCTCCATGACCCTGTTCGGGTTCTGGATCTACCTGATGACCGACTGCATTTTGTTCGCAACGCTGTTCGCGACCTATGCGGTGCTCGGGCAAAGCGTGGCCGGCGGGCCTGGTGCCGCCGATATTTTCGAATTGCCCTACGTCCTCACGGAAACCTTCATCCTGCTGTTCAGCAGCATTACCTACGGCTTCGCCATGCTCGCGCTGAGCGCCGGGCAGAAGCAGAAGGTGCTGGCCTGGCTCGGCCTGACCTTCGTCCTCGGCCTGGCGTTTATCGGCATGGAAATCCATGAGTTCCAAAAGCTCATCGGCGAAGGCTACGGCCCCGACCGCAGCGCCTTTCTCACCGGGTTCTTCACGCTGGTGGGGACACACGGCCTGCACGTCACCGCCGGCCTGATCTGGATGGCGGTAGTGATGTTCCAGGTCCAACGCAACGGCCTGACCATGGTCAACGCCACGCGCATGGGCTGCCTGAGTCTGTTCTGGCACTTCCTCGACGTGGTGTGGATCTGCGTGTTTACCGTGGTCTATCTGTTTGGAGTGATGTAAATGAGCAACCTTCATGGCAGCGTCGACGCCAGTCACGGCAGCGTGAAATCCTACCTCACCGGGTTTGTGCTGTCGGTCATCCTCACCGTCATCCCGTTCGCCCTGGTGATGTATCCCACGCTGCCCAAGCCTGTGACAGCCGGCGTCGTGGCGATTTTTGCGGTGATCCAGGTTGTCGTGCATTTGATCTACTTCCTGCACCTCAACTTCTCACCGCATCAACGCTGGAACGTGACGGCGCTGGTGTTCTCCACCGTGGTGATTGCGCTGCTGGTGGGGCTGTCGCTATGGATCATGTACAGCGTGCATCACAATATGTTGGCGCATTGAACCGAGGGCAAGGTACCTGTTGGGTGGGTGCAAATGCCCCTGTGGCGAGGGGATTTATCCCCGCTGGAGCGCGAAGCGGTCCCAAGAGCAAGTAACTCGGTCAACCTGACGCACAGCATGCGCGGATTATGGGGCCGCTTCGCAGCCCAACGGGGATAAATCCCCTCGCCACAGGGGTAAGCGGTGTCTCAGGACAGGGTTATCTCAAGTCCACCAATACCGAACCAGATGGAAGAAGATCGGCGCGGCGAAGCACACCGAGTCCAGGCGGTCGAGCATGCCGCCGTGGCCCTCGATCATGTGGCCCCAATCCTTGACCCCACGGTCGCGCTTGATCGCCGACATGACGATGCCGCCAGCAAACCCGAGCAGGTTGATCAACAGCGCGATGAGGAACGACTGCCACGGATTGAACGGCGTGATCCACCACAGCGCACCGCCGATCAGCGAGGCCAGGAAAATACCACCGGCAAAACCTTCCACGGTTTTCGAGGGCGACAGGTTGGGCGCGATCTTGCGTTTGCCGAACAACTTGCCGCAGACGTACTGCAACACATCCGAGAGCTGCACCACGATCACCAGGTAGGCGATCAGCAACAAGTTGCGTCCTTCAAAACCGGCGATGTCCAGGGTCAGCAGCGCCGGCACAAAGGAAATGCAGAACACCGCGATCATCAAGCCCCATTGCACTTTCGAAGCGCGTTCCAGGAAGTGCGTGCTGTCGCCGCCCAGAGACGCGAGGATCGGCAGCAGCAGGAACACGTACACCGGAATGAAGATCGAGAACAGCCCGTACCAGTCGTAGTAGATCAATAGGTATTGCAGCGGCAGCGCCAGGTAGAACGCCGCCACCAGGGCCGGGTAGTCACTGCGCCGGGTTGGGGTGAGGGTGAGGAATTCCCGCAGCGCGTAGAACGACACCGCGTAGAACAACAGGATCACTGCCGCGTTGCCGAGCCAGAACGCGATGCCGATCACCAGCACCATGATCCACCAGGCGTTGATCCGCGCGTTGAGGTTCTCGATGACCGAGTTCGGCGCGCCTTTGGTCCGTAGCTTGAGGATGAAACCGACCAACGAGGCCAGCACCAGAATCGCGCCGATCCCGCCAAACAACATCAGGGTATATCGATCCATGTCAAACGTGCTCCGGGGCCAGTGCCAGCAGCGCGGCGCGGCTGCGTTCTAGAAATTGCTCTTTGCTTTCGCCTTCTTCGATGCACAGCGGTGCGCCGAAACTGGTCGTGCACAGCAGCGGCAACGGCAGCACGCGGCCCTTGGGCATGACGCGGTTGAGGTTGGCGATCCACACCGGGATCACTTCCACCTCGGGATGGCTTTTCATCAAGTGGTAGATCCCGCTCTTGAACGGCAGCAGGCCTTCGTCCGGATTGCGGGTGCCCTCGGGGAAGATGATCAGCGAGTCACCGTTTTCCAGCGCGTCGAGCATTGGCTGCAAGGGGCTGTAGGAAGGATCCTTGCGCTCGCGGTCCACCAATACGCCGTTGAACACCCGGTTGATGATGTAGCGGCGCATCGGGCTGGTTTGCCAGTAATCAGCCCCGGCGACCGGGCGGGTGAGCTTGCGCAGCGCCGGCGGCAGCGAGGCCCAGAGCAACACGAAATCACCGTGGCTGCTGTGGTTGGCGAAATAGATCCGCTGCACGGGCTTGGGCGCGCAGCCGAGCCACAGGCTGCGAGCGCCGGTGACCATCCGCGCGGCGGAGGTGATGAGGTTGGCGACCACGGGTTCGAACATGAGGATTCCTTGTCCTGAGAAACATAAGTATCACTGTGGCGAGGGAGCTTGCTCCCGCTGGGCTGTGCAGCAGCCCCCAAGAGGCTGAATGCAACCAATCTGACACACCGCAGTGCTTGGTTTTGGGGCTGCTTCGCAACCCAGCGGGAGCAAGCTCCCTCGCCACAAAAACTTCCTAGATACCTGACGCTAGCCAGGGACTGGCCAGGATGAAGCCCAGCACCAGGACAACTTGTATCGCCAGCAACCGCGACTGCCGCCGCAGCAGCAATAACGCGCCGTGCCGCCTTTCGGTCCACAGGCGCCCGGCGCGTTCGGCGGGTTGCAGGCCCAACGCGGTCAGGGCTTGATCCAGTTCATAGGTGCGTTCGGCCAGGGAGTGGGTGCTGTCCGCCATGCGCTGGAACAGATCGGCGTCGAACGCCACGCGCAACGCCCAGTATTTTTCCAGCACCCCGATAACCACAAGCGCAGCACTCAACAGCAGCAACCACGGATCGATCACGCCCACCAGCCATTGCCCCAACCCCAGCAGCGCCGCCAGCAACGTCAGCCCCGTGGACAGTTGATCCAACGAATGACCGCGGCGCAACAGGCTCGCCACGGTGTGGAGCTCCATATCACTGATCATGAGCATTCCCCTGCGTTGTGGATAACTGTTCCAGTGCCCGACGGTGCTCGGCGTGCAAGACGATGCGCGGTCGAGCGCGCTGGATCTGCACGATTGCGGCATCGACACTCGCCGCCCGGCCGCTGTGAAGCAACCACGCCGCCACGGCCGTGGCGCTGCGCGAATAACCCAAGGCACAGCAGACCAGCACCGGCCCGTGCTGGCGCAGTTGCTCGATTTTCTGTGCGGCCTCCAGGCATTGCTCGGCGGTCGGTGCGGTCAGGTCGAGTACTGGCACGGAGCGGTAGGCGATGGCCGTGCTGTCCATGGACAACTCGGCGCACAGGTCGAGCACCCCGCTGAACGGACTGCCCTTCAGCGCAACCGACGTAGGAATCCGCCCGAGCCAGACGTCATCCATTATCTGATCCGGTTGCGGGTGTTTGCGCGTCCACAGGCGGGAATTGATCCATGCAGCCGCCAGATAAGGAGCCAGAATCCAGCGCACCGCCGGGCTCAGCCGACCGTCTTCGCGCTTCTGGAACCCACTCGCGCCGAACAGCAGATAATTCAGCGCCACCATCAGCACCGCCACTGCTGGCCAGATCAGCCAGAGCCATGTGCCACCGAAGGCAAACGCCGGGATGAACATCGCCGCCGCGCCCACGCCATAACGCAAGGCCAAGCGGCGACGGGCAGGATCTGTCGTCAGGCGCGCACTCAGCAGCGGACTCGGTCGGTCCAGCGGCCACAACCAGACACACAACCACCCGGCCAGCGCGCCAGTCGGCACGTCGACAAAATGATGTTGATACGTGGTCAGCACCGACACGCCAATCAACGCGAACCAGCCGTGCATCAACCAACGCCAGACGCCTTGCAGGTGGCGCTCATAACAAACCCAGAGCACCACCAGCAGCGCGATGTGCAGCGACGGTGCCTGGTTGAACGGCTTGTCGAAGCCCGCCAGCACCTCGAATAACCAGCCAAACACACCGTCCATTTCCGGCCGGGGGAAGGTGAACGTCAGCGGCCAGAGCAGGAAGCAACTGACCGCGATCACCTGGGCCGTGAGCAGGCGCAAGGCGTGGCGCTTGAGTTCGTCGCGGCTGTTGGGCAGCAACAGGGACAAGCCGTACAGCAGGTCGATCGACCAGTACGGCACGATGGTCCAGGCCATGAACGGCATGTGGCTTTCCCAGCCGAACACCAGGCTGCCGACGTCGTCACGCTGGGCCGTGACCCAGGTGGCGAAGCCGTACGTGGTGAAAAACAGCGGCGCCAGCAACAGCAGCCACAGCACCGCCGGTTTCAACAGCGCGGGTTCGCGGGCTGGAGCGATGACGGCGCTCATTACTGGACCCGCTGCGCCAGCGAAACGCTGAAAATGCCCCACTCATCGACCCGCAGGGTGATCTTGCGAAAGCCTGCTGCCTCGACCAATTGGTCCATTTCCGCCTGGGTGCGCCGACGCATTACCCACGCCTGGCCGGCGCGGTGGCTGGTCAGGGCGCGGGCGATCAGTTCCAGTTGCGGGTGCCATGGCTGGCCGGTATAGACCAGGAAACCGCCGGGCTCCACCGCTTCGGCCAGGCCGGCGAGGGAGCCGCCGACCATCTGGTTATCGGCGAACAATTCATACAGGCCGGAGACCACGGCGAGGGTCGGCTTGGGCTCTAGCGCCGCCAGGTCCTGGCGATCGAAGGCATCGCCCTTGACGAAGCGGGCGATGTCCCCGAGGCCTTTTTCCACGATCAGCGCACTGCCGTCGCGCACGTTGATGTCGCTGTAGTCGCGCAGAAGGATCGACTCCGGCAACGGACTCACGCCTTGCAGCGCTTCGAGAATGTACCGGCCATGGCCGGCGGCGATGTCGACGATGCGCACCTCGCGGTCCTGGGCGCGCAACTCGGCCATCGCCAGTCGCAGCAGTTCTTCAACGTGCACCTTGCGCTGGCGAATGCCGCGCCAGCCGATGGAGTTCAGATAGTTCTGGTCGATCATCTTGCCCAGCGCCGAGGTGCCGGTGGGGCGATTGCGATAGACGTAGTCCAGCGTGCTGCCGGAGTCGAACCCGGTGTCGAAGCCCAGCTTCACACCCGCAGACAACTTGCTGCCAAAGCGCATGCTGGCGCGGGTCATGCGCCAGTAAAGGTCACGCAGCGAGTTGTGCGGGAGCGGCGTCGCCAGGGTTTCGGCTTCGGCGCAGGTCACGCCGATGCGATCGGCGTCCAGCAGGGAAGGGCGCTCCAGCGGACGGGCAAAGTTTTGCAGGATGAAACGGCGGGCGCTGGCGATGGCGGGCGCACGGTTTTTCTCACCAAGGGTGTCGTGGAAGAAGCCCGGCAGGATGTGTTTTTCCTTGTGCAGGCTGCCCAGCCGCTCGAAGAATTGCTCCTGGGGTTTGCGATGCACCACGAAGTCGGAACCGGAAATCAACAGCTGCGTCGGCACCTGGATCGCCTGGGCATCGGCTACAACCCGGTCGGCGGCTTCGTACAGGCCCAGTAGCACATTCACCGAGATGGCCTTGGTGATCAGCGGATCGCTGTCGTAGGACGCGACTCGTTCCGGGTCGTGGCTGAGGAACTTGGCCTTGACGTAACTGTTGACGAAGAAGTTGCCACGGAACTTGCGCATCAGCGCCAGGCCCGGACGGGCGAACGGCACGTAGAGCTTGACCTTGAAGGCCGGCGACGCCAGCACCAGCGAGCGAATGCGCGGCGCGTAGTCATGGACCCAGGTGGACGCGATCACCGCGCCGACGCTTTGCGCGACCACGGCGATGTTCTGCTCGTCAATCTGGTGTGTCGCGCCGATGTGATCGCAGAAGGTCTGCACGTCACGGGCGCTGGTGGCAAAGCTCGGGCTGTCGCCGCGTTCGCCAGGCGACTGGCCATGGCCGCGTGCGTCCCAGGCGAAAAATTCGAACCCGGGCAAGTCCAGCTCATCCACCAGGTGGGCGATGCGCCCCGAGTGCTCATGGCCGCGGTGAAACAACAACACAGCCTGGCGGGGTTCACCCGCCGTGGCCTCGACAGCCGGCCAGTGCCGGTAGAACAACTCCACGCCATCGTGGGTGGTGAACGTCAGTTCCTGGGCTTCGCGCATTGCAACTTCCTTATGCTGAGGGAGCGTTTTCCGTCACTTGGCTCAGGCCATGACGGACCCGATTGACCAAGGTATAAACCAGCAGGGCGGCAACCACCGCCATCACACCATCAACCCACAGCGCCCCGAGCCAACCCAGGGCAATACCGGTCGCCAGCACGCCAAACACAAAGGCGCGGTCACTCTTGCCCATCGGCCCGTCATAGCGCCGCGAAGCCCCGACCATCGCCCCGAGCACGCCGGCGTATTCGCTGAACAACGCCAACAGCGTGACCAACAACACGAGCAACAGGCTGGTATCGGGAAACAGGGCAAAAGGCAGGATCAAGGCAGCGTCGGCGATGATATCGCATAGCTCATTGAGGTAGGCGCCCAGATTCGATTGCTGGCCAAACTCCCGCGCCAACATGCCATCCACCGCATTCAACGCCATGCGCAGGAACATCCACACCGGCACCAGGACGAAAACCCACGGATGACTGGCGAACCACGCAATCACCGCCCCCACCAGCACGGAAACGACGCCCGCGAGCAAGGTCACCTGGTTGGCGGTGACGCCATTGTTGTAAAGGCGTTGTACGGTGGGGCGAAGCAGATTCTGGAAAGCGGGCTTGAGTTGATAGATGGAAGGCATTTGGACTGTGATCTCGGCCGGATTCGGGGCAGGGCTTGTGCAGATGCGAGATTACGATAGGTTGGGGCGTTGCTGGTGGGTATTTGCTGGGAATGCGCGCGGGTAGGCATCTGCGTCGGTATTCGCGCTGGAAAAACGACTGCATAAGGACTGTTCACATGCTGCGAGTGGATTGGCTCGTCAACCACATGGATAAATGCAACCTGATGGCCGAATGGCTGTATCGGGAATTCACCTACGAATTCGCCCACCAATCACTCGGCCACTGGCAGCATGAATTCTCGACCGGGCAGCGCGATGGCCGCTGGAAATGCCTGGTCGCCCTGGAGCACGACCAATTGCTGGGCGGCGCCTCGCTGGCAAACGACGACCTGCCCGAACGCCCCGACCTCGGCCCCTGGCTCGCCTGCGTATTCGTCCACCCGGACGCCCGCCGTCGAGGCCTCGCCGCGCGATTGATCGAAGGCATCTGCAACCATGCCAAACAGGCTGGCTTCGCGACGTTGTACCTGCACACCCACAGTGAACGGGACTACTACGCCAAGCTTGGTTGGGAAGTGCTGGAGCGCTTCGAGGCGTGGGGCAAGGAACAGTGGCTGATGTCGCGGCGTTTATAACGTCGGCAGGAGCCCTATCCCCCAGCCCGCAACGGCCCACCGACCGGGACGTACTCGACCGGCGCTTCCCCCGGGCAGGTTCTTTATGGGGTCTTCGGCGTAACCGTATCCTTCCTCCTTCAGATTGATCGAATGCACGCTGTGCTCACGGGCAGTGCTGTCGGTGAGCTTGGTAAACAGACGGTGATCGGCGGGCAGGGTGAAGCGATCGCTGGGGTGGAGTTGGGCGAAGGTGAGGGTTGGGTGATTCATGGCGGCGGGCTCCGTCTCGGGTTGGTCTCTCTGAAGTTGAGGGGGAGCGCTGGGATGGGGTTCCGTTTTTTTTGGTTATCGACTCAGTGGCCGGCTCGAAGTACGGCTCTGGTCTTTAGGTGATCCCTTGTGGGAGCGAGCTTGCTCGCGAAGGCGGTGTCAGACGAGAGCGATTTTAACTGACCTGACGCCATCGCCTATATTTTTACGAGTCCGCCTCCTTACAGCGTGGCGACACGTTTTTGTATGCTACAAAAAATTGACATTAATCCTATCCACCTCGATTTTTACGAATCGCCCCGCCAGCTCAGGGAAATCAAAATGTATATCCTCATCGGGAAACACGGTGAAGGTTTTGAAAATGTCTCCTTCCAATACGCCGTACAGGTAGTAGCCGAAACCATCTCCGTTTTTCTCAAGCGGAGTGTTGGTCTTGGAAGATAATTCAATTTGAATGGGGTCTGAGTAGTCAATCGTGATTTCTGCCTGGTGCGTTTCGCCTACAGCTACGTTGCTTGCGCAATGGTTTACAAAACACTCCACGGTATACCCGTGAACTAATAGAGTCATGCAGTCTTCCACCACGTCGTCGATAGCGACAATTTTAACTTCTGTTGGGTTATTCATAGGGCCTTATTGTCTTGTCCTTCGCATCACCGTTAATTGTCTTCCAGAAGTCCTTGTCTGTCTTTACATGTGCTGTCGTGATTTCTTGTCTGTTGTTGGTTCCAACAAATGCGAACTTGGACTTGCCTTTGTTGTTGTTTGCTAGAAACATAACAAATCCCGTGCGTGTCTCGTTTTTATAGGGGTATTGGACTTTTATACCGTTATCTATGATTTTACGCGCGATAGAAAGATAATCTTCAGCATTTTTAGCACCAAACTCACCGCCATGTTTTTCGAAATGCCCGTCCAGCTTTTCTTTCGATCCGAAGTCTTTGGGATTAGCGACTGCTCCGGGAAGAGCGGGCTCCCCCTCATCAACCCCAACCTTCGCCGCGGGGGCCTGCTCCCCAACCGCCGGCTTGCACCCGCCACTCCCAGGGCAGTCGTCCAACCCCAACGGATCCACCCACCCCGTCGGGTTCAGGGTGTACCGGTACCCATTGAGCCCGCCCTTGAGCTTGCTCGGGTCCAGCGTCAGATATCGCCCCGTCTCCGGATTGTAGTACCGGTGCCGGTTGTAATGCAGGCCGCTTTCCCGGTCGTGGTATTGGCCCTGGAAGCGCAGCGGTTGTTCCAGGCGCTTGCCGTTGCCGTGCCGCAGTTCGGTGAGTTTGCCGTAGCCGTTGTAGCGCGCGGCCCAGACGATTTCGCCTTGGTGACTGGTCAGTTCCTGCGGTGTGCCGAGGTGGTCGTTGTGGTAGTGGAACGGCGTGGCGTTGTCCGGGCCTTCGCCTTCGAGCAAGGCCAATGGGCGGAAGGTGCCGGGTTCGTAGACGTAGCTTTGATAGTGGCGGTCGCTGCTTTCGGCGATGACTTGATCGCCTTGCCAGATGAATTCCGTGGTCTGGCCGGCCACGGTCTTTTCGATGCGTCGGTCGAAGGCGTCGTAGCGGTAGGACGTTTCGTTGCCGTCCGGGCTGGTGACGCCGATGAGGCGGTGTTGGCTGTCGTAGCGGTAGTGCGTGACGAGGCATTGGGTTTTGCCGCGGCGTTCGCGGATGAGGTTGCCGTAGGCGTCGTAGTCGTAGTGGCGGTCGCCCTCCATGAGCAGGCGGTTGGCCTTGAGGGTGGTCGGGCCGGGGCGGTCTTGCAGCAACAGGTTGCCGGCTGGGTCGTGGGCGAAGCGTTCGGGGCCTTGGCTGTGGGCATGGTCGATGCGGACCAGCCGATCTTGCGCGTCGTACTGGTAGCTGCGGCGGTTTCGATTGTCAGAAAGGGCGGCGAGGTTGCCGTTGGCGCTGTAGGAGTAATCGCGCCAGAACAATTGGTGCTGCTGGGTCTGCCACACGGTTTGGGCTTTGAGGCGACCTTGTTCGTCGTAGCGGTAGTCGCTGAGCAGCAGGCCTTGCTGGCGTTGGGTTTCGCGGCCGCCCTTAAAGCGGTGTTCGGTCAGGCAGGTGCCGTTGAGGTCGATGGCGATCAGCGCGCCACCGCGGGCGTGGCGGTAGTCGAGGGTGCTGCGGTCGGGCAGTCGGCAGTGGATCAGGCGACCAACGCTGTCGTAGCGATAGCGCAGGGTGGCCCAGCCCTGGTGTTCGGCGACTAAACGGTCTTGGGCGTCGTACTCGTAGGCCAGCGGCCAATGGCCGTCGTCGACGCTGACCAAACGGCCAAGGGCGTCGTAGCAGTAATCGACCGCCTCGCCATCTGGCAAGGTTTTTCGCACCAGGCGGCCGGCGCTGTCGCGTTGGTAGGCGGTGATGCGCTGGCTGCCATCGGCCCCGAACTCGGTTTTTTCCAGTAGGTGACCGTTGAGGTCGTAGGCATAGCCGGTGCGCTGGCCGTCGAAGCCGGTTTCCTGTCGGATCAGTCCGTTGGGCGTGTAGTCCAGCCGATAGTGTTCGCCGGATTCGTTCTCGATGTCGGTCAGCAACAGCCGCGCCGAGTCGTAGCGATATTTGAGTTCGCTGCCGTCGGGGTTGAGGCGGCGGCTGATCAGGTGCAGGTCGTCGGCGTATTCGTAGCGGGTGGTGCGCCCGAGTTCGTCCTGCTCGGCGATGACCTTGCCGTAGGCGTTGTAGCGCCAGGCGCGTGTCGCGCCGCCGGGCAAGGTGGTTTGCAGCAAGCGGCCCACGGCGTCCCATTGGTAATGGGTGATAGCGCCGTGTTCGTCCTGGCGGCTGAGCAAACGCCCCAAAGCGTCGTAGGAAAAACACCGCTGGCTGCCATCAGGCAGGGTTTCTTCCGTCAACTGGCCCAGGTGATTGCGCACGAAGTAATGGGCACTGGCGTCCGGGTAGCTGATGGTTTTCAGTTGCCCTTGGCCGTCGTAGTGGTACCAGGTGCTTTGGCCGTCCGGGTCGATGGCCTCGATGACGTCGCCCTGGTCATTGCGGCGGTAGGTCCACACGGCTTTGCCGCGTTGCCGAGCATGCAGGAAACCGTTGCGGTACTCGTAGGACGTGGGCTCGTCTTCAGGCGGAATCAGCGCCACCAGCCGTCCGACTTCGTCGTAGCGGTATTCGGTGACGGCGCCGAGCGGGTCTTGCTCGGCGATCAGCCGGCCCTGTTCGTCATAGGCCTTGAGGTGTTCGCCGCCGGCGGGATCGACCTGGCGCACCAGTCGCGCGCGGTCGTCGTGGACGTAGACTTCCTGGCTGCCATCAAGGTTGTGAACGGTGACGCTGCCGTCCTCGCCCCAGGTGTAGCGGCTGTCCATCTGCGCGAACGATGCCCAATGCCGCACGCAGCGCGCCGCCGGACCGGAGCCTTGCCACTCCCAGTAAAAACTCGCGCCGCCGGCCAGTTGCCGCTGGAGGATGACGTGCTGGTCGTCGTAGTCGTAGCGTTCGCTTTCGCCGGCGGCGTTGGTCGCTTCGATGAGTCGGAAACGGCCGTCGTAGCGGTAGGAAACCAGCGTTTGTTCAGTGCGCCAGCTTTCGTCGCGGGTCGGTGCTGGGTGATAAGTCTGATAGTCGATGGCGACCAGGTGGCGGTGTTCGTAGCGCAAGCGCAGGCAGCGTCCAGCGCCGTTGTCCAGGCGGCTGATGTCGCCGTAGATGTTGCGCTGGACGGTCAGGCGGTTGTCGTACCGATCGCTCAGGGCGATCAGACAACCGTCGCGAAAATGTAGGAAAGGGGCGTCTTCGCCGGGCTGGGCGATGATCAGTTCGTCCGGCTCATTGCTCAGGTAGATCGCCGCGCGGGCCAGGCTGTTGTGGATGGCCGGGCGTTGCAGGCTCGGGCGGGGGAAGGTGGTGCGGCGGTTTTCCTGGTCGAGCCAGATGACCTGCTCGCCTTCGATCACCAGGCGATGGGCCAGGGCATGGCTCCAACCACGGCCGAGGCCGATGTCCAGTTCGGCGGCGCTGGTGCGATAGAGCCGGGTGAAGGTAAACGGCAGGCGTCCGTCGAGGGTGCCGTCTTCCAGGGTCAGCAGTTCTTCGCCGGTGACCATCGACACCGGGCAGCCGTGGGTGCGGGTCTGGGCGGCGCTGTCGGCGGGGTCGCCGTTGGGGTTTGTCGATTGAGTGGAGGCGTCGTCGTGGTGTTCTTGTTTGCTCAGCCGAGTAGAGGGCTGGGATTTTTCCCGCACGACCGGGGCTGGATTGCTGACCGACAGTGGTGGGGAATCCCCTGCGGTGATGTGCAACGGTGTGACGGGAGCGGGGCCTACGGATGGGCCTCGGCCGGCAATCACGACCGGCTTGAGCACATCGGCATGGGCGTTAAGGCTGTCACCACCGAGTTGGCCTAGGCGCTGGCTCGACGCCTGCAGCCATGTCCGAACACGCTCCGAACGGACATGACGTAGTACCTTGCCGCTCATTCGCAGGCCGACGCCCAGGCCAGCGGTTAAACGCGCCAAGATGAGGTTGATCAGAATCGAGGCGCGCATTTCACCCAGCGCTTCGGCCAAGTACCGGGGCGGCAACATCCGCATCCAGCTGATGAACGCCGCGGTGTAAACGAAGAGCAAGGGCTCATCGCTCACGATCATCAGCGCTTTGGCGATCGCTTCGGATGAAGCTTTCAGCAGTTGCTCAAGTTCGGCCTCGGTGAAGTATTCCAGCAACTTTTCACTGTTGGCCTGCAAGTCCGCCAGCAGGTCGAAGATCTGTTTGACGTCGTCCCACAGCTTATACAAAGCGTTTTCAAAGCCACGTAGCTGAGCGTCCTGCAACGTGTTGTAGCGATCCAGGAAACCTTTTTCCGAATGCTCCTTCCATAGCGGCTGAAACTCTTTCCACTCGGCTTTCAGCCAACCTTCGAGCTCGGCGATTGCTGTTTGATAAGAGGCATACAGCGCCTTGACGTGATCGGTCGTGACATTCGGAAAAAAACTGATGCGGTAACGCTGGCCGCGGTCGCATTCGGGGATTTCCAGAATGCCGCTGGGGCCGATGACGTATGGGATTGGATCGCCAAACGTTTCTTTCCCCAGTTCGTCCCGAATGATGGGTTCGAGCTCCACCGGTGTGTCGCCAATCGGCACGAAACGCGAGGCTTGGAACATATGCACCAGCGTCAGCGGGCCTTGTGCCGGACAGCTCGCCACCACGGCGCTGGCTTGCTTGCTGCCGTCCTTCGCGGGCGCGAGCGACACTTCGTTGCCCACCTTGAACACCTGCTCGATTTCCAGCGTCTGGCCGTTCCAGAACTTTTCCGCCCAGGTGTCGTAGTCGCCCAGGCAATTGCGAAAATCCTGTAGCACTGCCTCGGCATCGGGCGAGTTCATGACGGCCAGGACCAGCGAACCAATGGCGCCGCTTAGAGACGGGGTCTTGTCAGGGAAACGCATTCAGACATCTCGCAACGCAGGAAGGCGCGAGACTTTGCCGGGGATGGCCGGAGAAATAAGTCAGGGAAGGAGGCAGTGTTTGTAGGGCAAATCTTTAATTGGTCCCGAATAGGCAAGAACCCCACCAACTCCCTTGTGGGAGCGAGCTTGCTCGCGAAAGCGGCGGGTCAGCCAACATCTCTGCAGCAGACACATCCCAATCGCGAGCAAGCTCGCTCCCACAGATTTTTGTATTACCCACTTACTTGCTGGGCCTCATCCAGCCATTAAAAAAACCACCCCTTTGGCACCGATAACATCGTTTCTCGGAGGCGCGGCTTTTCCCTATATTGGCCCTCAGATTCCGGCGGATGGCTCAACGTCCACCCCCTCAGTGCGAGTAGTCACAATGAACAAAAAACCTGACAGCGCAGGGCTTATCAACGCAGGAGCGGGCACCCGGGCGGTGTGGGGCGGGGAGCAAGTCAGGCATCCTTACAACGCCACCCAGACCCCCATCGTCGTCAGCGCCGCGTACGGTTATGACGACATCGACGTCTGGTACGACGTTGCGTTGGGCAAGGCGCCGGGCTTTATCTACAGCCGCATGAGCAACCCGACCGTCGAGACCGTCGAAGCGAAGATCCGCGAACTGGAAATGGCCGAATCCGCCGTGGCCTTCAGCAGCGGCATGGCGGCGATCAGCAGCGTGCTCTACACCTTCCTCGCCAATGGCGATCGCGTGGTGTCGACCAAGGACAGCTACGGCGGCACCAACAAAATCTTCGAAGAATTCCTGCCGCGCACCGGCGTCGCGGTGACCTTGTGCGAGACCTTCGACCACGAGGAAATCGAGCGGGAAATCGCCAAGGGCTGCCAGGTCCTGTACCTGGAAACGCCAACCAACCCGACCCTGAAAATCCTCGACATCCCGCGCCTGGTTGCGGCGGCGAAACGCGTCGGCGCCCTGGTGGTGGCGGACAACACCTTCGCCACGCCGTTGAACCAGAACCCGCTGGCACTGGGTGTCGACGTGGTGATCCACAGCGCGACCAAATTCCTCAGCGGCCACGGCGATGTACTCGGCGGCCTGGTGTGCGGCAACGAAACCTTGATGGCGAAGGTGCGTCATTACCGTGAAATCAACGGCGCCACGCTCGACCCGTTCTCGGCCTACATGATCATCCGTGGCATGAAAACCCTGGCCCTGCGCATGCGCCAGCAACAATCCAGCGCCCGTGCCCTGGCGGAGTTCCTCTGCACGGAACCGCTGGTGGAATCAGTCAACTATCCCGGCTTGCCGAGCCATCCGAACCACGCCGTGGCCTGCGCGCAAATGTCCGGGTTCGGCGCCATCGTCAGCTTTGTGCTCAAGGGCGGCATGGACACGGTCAAGGTGCTGTTGCCGCGTCTGCGATTTGCTCATTGCGCGGGCAATCTCGGCGCAGTCGAAACCATCTACGGCCCGGCCCGCACCACCAGTCACGTCGAGAACACCTTGGAAGAACGCCTGGCCCTGGGGATTTCCGAAGGGTTGGTGCGCGTGTCGGTCGGCATCGAAGATACCGACGACTTGTTGGACGACCTGAAACAGGCCTTCGCCTTCGCCAGGAAAACCCTCAACCCGCAACTCAATGAAGTGCTCACCGAGACCGCAAGCTGAAGTCAGCAAGTTGATAACCCCACGACAAGGCTGTCAGCGGGGCGTTCATGAATAGGAATAATAATAAAAGCTCAGCGGCGCTTGTCTGACTCGCGTAGACGTCGATGCGCGCCCTGACATTTCATGAGAAACAACCATGTCCCTAACAGAACAACAAAGCAGTACGCGGGCCGGCTTCAAGCAGGAAATGCAGACGCGCCATATCGTCATGCTCGCCTTGGGTGGCGTCATCGGCACCGGGCTGTTCCTGACTTCCGGCTACACCGTCAACCAGGCAGGCCCGATGGGCGCGGTCATCGCGTACGTCATCGGCGCGCTCATGGTTTATATGGTGATGATGTGCCTCGGTGAGCTGGCGGTGCAGATGCCGGAAACCGGCTCCTTCAGCACCTACGCCACGCGTTTCCTCGGCCCTGGCACCGGCTACACCGTGGCCTGGCTGTACTGGCTGACGTGGACGGTGGCGATCGGTTCCGAGTTCACCGCCGCCGGCATCCTCATGACCCGATGGTTTCCCGACACCCCGGTGTGGATCTGGAGTGCGCTGTTCGCCGGCGTGGTGTTCCTCACCAACGTGGTCTCGGTGCGTTTGTTCGCCGAGACCGAGTTCTGGCTGTCGTTGATCAAAGTGCTGACCGTGGTGGTGTTCCTGCTGATCGGCGGTGGTGCGATTCTCGGTTTGCTGAACATCGACCAGGCCCACAGCATCGGGTTAAGCAACTTCACTCGCGAAGGACTTTTTCCTACGGGCTTCATGCCGATTGCGATGACGCTGCTGGCAGTTTCCTTCGCCTTCTCCGGCACTGAACTGATCGGCATCGCTGCCGGGGAAACCAAGGATCCGCAACGCAACGTACCCCGCGCCATCCGCACCACGGTGCTGCGCCTGGCGGTGTTTTTTGTCGGGACCATTTTTGTCCTCGCGACGCTGCTGCCCCGCGAACAGGCTGGCCTGGTGGAAAGTCCGTTCGTCACCGTGTTCACCTACATCGGCATTCCGTACTCCGCCGACATCATGAACTTCGTGATCATCACCGCCCTGTTGTCGGCGGCCAACTCCGGGCTGTATGCCGCCTCGCGCATGCTCTGGACCCTCAGCGACCAAGGCCACCTGCCCAAGCAGTTCTCGGCCCTGACCCGCATGGGAACGCCGCTCAACGCGATCATCGTCAGCATGGCCGGCGGCGCCGCATCGTTGCTCAGCAGCGTGTTTGCCGCCGACACCATCTACCTGGCGTTGGTGTCGATTTCCGGCCTGGCCGTGGTGGTGGTGTGGATGAGCATCGCCGCGAGCCAGATCGGTTTCCGTCGCCACTACGTCGCGAACGGCGGCGACATTCGCGACCTCAAGTTCCGGGTTCGTGGTTATCCGTGGGTGCCGTTGGGGGCGCTGGTCTGCTGCAGCCTGGCGTGCATCGGCATCGCCTTCGACCCTGAACAGCGAGTGGCGCTGTACTTCGGCTTGCCATTCATCGCCTGGTGTTACTTCGTGTATTACATTACCCGCAAAAGCCGCGAGCGACGCTTGTCGGTCGCCCTCGTGGCACAACCGTCCGACGCGTTCTAAGCGCCGACGGTGCGGGCAAATGGGCCCGGTGCATGGGGGCTAACGAGGTAAGACCATGAAGCAAAAAACGTTGCCCCCGTTGAACTGGCTGCGGGCGTTCGAAGTGTCCGCCCGCTGCCTGAACTTCACCCACGCCGCCGATGAATTGTTCCTGACCCAGGGCGCGGTCAGCCAGCAGATCCGCCAACTGGAAAGTCATCTCGGCGTGGCGCTGTTCAAGCGCTTGCCCCGTGGCCTGGGCCTGACCGAAGAAGGCCAGGCCTACCTGCCAGTGGTGCAGGACGCGATCACGCGGCTGGCGGTGGGCACCAACGAAATCTTCGGCCAGCACAAACGCCGGCCGATCAAGGTGCGCGGCAGCCTAGCGTTTTTCGTGCACTGGCTGGCACCGAAACTGGTGGATTTCCGTCAGGCACATCCCCACGTCGATATCCGCTACATCAGCAACATTTGGGTCAAGGAGCTGGACGGCGAAGACGACATGGAGATTCGCTGGGGCCACGGCCAATGGCCCGGCCTGGTGTCGCAACGGCTGACCTGGGACACCTTGTTCCCGGTTTGCTCGCCGGCCCTGATGGCGACGCTGAAGGCGCCGGCGGACGTAGCCAAGCATCCGCTGCTGCACGTATTGGGCTACGAAGAAGGCTGGGGTTACTGGCTGAACAGGGTCGGCGTCGACAGCGTGGATTCTTCGACCGGCCTGCAATTCGACACATTGGTCTGCACGTTGCGCATGGCCGAGCTGGGGCAGGGGATTGCCCTGGCCCGGTCGTCGATGGTCAGTGAATTGCTGGAAGACGGGCGCTTGGTCGAGCCCTTCGCCCAGCGCATCGAAGCCAGCGAATCGTTCTACCTGGTGCGCAGTTCCGGGGCCGAGCAACACCCGGACGCGGCGCGATTTTCCACCTGGCTGGTGGAGCAGGCGCATCGCTACAAATGAGCTGTTTTATCTGAGTTTGCGGAGTTGACCATGCGCTACGTGAGTACCCGAAATTCCGCCGTGCAGGTCGATTTCGAAAAAGTCGTGCTGTCGGCCATCGCCGAAGATGGCGGACTGTTTGTCCCCGTGGAATTGCCGCAGTTCGAACCCCAGGACATCGCCAACTGGTCGACCTTGTCCTACGACGAACTGGCCTATCGAGTGATGCGCCCGTTCGTGGGCGAAGCGATCCCCGAGGCCGATTTCAAGCGCTTGCTCAAGGAGGCCGGCAGCCAGTTCAGCCATCGCTCCCTGGCGCCGCTGCATCAGGTGGATCGCAACGAATGGGTCCTGGAATTGTTCCATGGGCCGACCCGTTCCTCGAAGGATTTTGCCGCGCAATTGCAGGCTCGGCTGGTGCAGTATTTCCTGCGCAAACGCGGGCGTCGCGCCGTGGTGATCGGCGTCACCAACGGCGACACCGGCCTGGCCGCCATCGAGGCTTTCAAACACTGCGACGAGACCGACGTGGTGGTGATTTATCCCGAGGCCGGCGTACCGCAAGACCAGCTTCAAGACCTGCAGGCGACGGCGCATCCGCGGGTTCATCAAGTGGCCGTCGATGGCAGTTTCGATGAGTGCCAGACCTTGGTCACTCAACTGTTCCGCCAGCATGAGGCGATCAGTTTCAATTCCAGCAACTGGGTCAGCGTCATGGCGCAGTTGGTGTTTTATTTCCACGCGGTGCTGCAACTCGGCGGTGGTCAGCGGCCCATCGGTTTCAGTGTGCCGGCGGCGAGTTTTGCCGAAGTCTATGCCGGCTACATCGCGCAGAAGATGGGCTTGCCGATCACGCAGATGATCGTCGCCACCAACCAGAATGACGCGCTGCATCAGTTCTTTTTGAAGAACCACTACTCGCGATTGCGCGCCAGCAAGACCCTGTCGCCGGCCATGGATTTGTCGATTTTTTCCAACCTGGAACGCTTTCTCTGGGAGCTCTATGGGCACGACGACCAGGCCGTGAGCGCGCTGATGCACACCTTCGAAACCCAGGGCGAAATGACCATCGCCAACGAGTTCTGGTTGCAGGCGCGGATGATCATCGACTCGTACGCGGTCAGCGATGAACAGACGCTGGAGGAAATCACGTCGCTGCATCGCGACACCGGCTACGTCATCGACCCACACACTGCCACCGGCGTGCTCGCGGCGCGTTTGTACCGGCGCAGCCTGGTGGCGCCGATGGTGACCTTGGGCGAGATCTCACCTATTAAATCGGCGGTGTTGCTTGGTGAGTTGGGGATCCCCGTGGCGGCGCAACAACGTCCTATTTCCGAACACGGCCCGGCGCAGATTCATCGCATCCAGTCGGACGACCTCGGTGCCCTCCATCAACTGCTCGGCGCCCTATAAACCGGAGGCCCCATGAAGCGAATTCTCGACCCCCTCGACGAACGCATCATCGCCGAACTGCGCCTCAACGCCCGCGCCGCCCACGCCGAACTGGCGGCCAAGGTCAACCTCTCGCGCAACGCCGTACGCCAACGCATCGAACGCCTCGAACGCGACGGCGCGATCCAGGGCTACACGGTGCGCACCGGGGAGGGCGCGCACGCATCGTCGAACATCAACGCGGTGATCTTCGTCTACCGCTACGACCGCATGCGCGGCGCCGAGGTGTTGCAGGCGCTGCAGGCCATGCCCGAAGTGCTGCAGTGCGATGTGATGAGCGGCGAATTTGATTTGATGCTGCGAGTCGGCGCGGCGAACCCGGAGCGGGTGCACAAGGTGTGGAAAGAGATCTCGGCGTTGCCGGGGGTGGAGAACACCGTGACGTCGTTTGTGTTGTCGTCGGTGGTCTGAACCTACACCCAACCCGTGGCGAGGGAGCAAGCTCCCTCGCCACAAGAGCCGGCGGGTGCATGCTCTGCCACTAATAGACCAAACACTGAAGAAAACTGTGGGAGCGGGCTTGCTCGCGAAGCGGTACACCAGCCACCATCAATGTCGCCTGACCTGGCCCTATCGCGAGCAGACTCACTCCCACAGAGGCCTGTGTTCGGCCAGGCCCCACCTACTCACTATCGCTAATGGTGTCCACAAATAAGCCGGCCACCACAAACCCCGTGGCGAGGGAGCTTGCTCCCGCTGGGCTGCAAAGCAGCCCCAACCAAGTTGACTCAATCAACCTGACCCACCGCGTTGAATGATTTGGGGCCGCTGCGCAGCCCAGCGGGAGCAAGAGCCGGCGGGTGCATGCTCTGCCGCTAATAGACCAAACACTGAAGAAAACTGTGGGAGCGGGCTTGTTCGCGATAGCGGTACACCAGCCACCATCAATGTCGCCTGACCTGGCCCTTTCGCGAGCAAGCCCGCTCCCACAGGGGAATGTGTTCAGCCAGGCCCCGCCTACTCACTACCGCTAATGGTGTTCACAAATAAGCCAGCCACCACAAACCCCGTGGCGAGGGAGCAAGCTCCCTCGCCACAAGAGCCGGCGCAGATGAATGCCCCGACTCCAATGGACCAAACACTGAAAAAAACTGTGGGAGCGAGCTTGCTCGCGATGGCGGTAGACCAGTCGACATCAATGTTGCCTGACCTGACCCCTTCGCGAGCAGACTCACTCCCACAGAGGCCTGTGTTCGGCCAGTCGATTCTGTCGGCTTTCCCCCCACCCACCACTTCGCCCACCCCCTGGTCAAAACGCCCAGAAAATAGAGCAAATTGGCATATTTCACTGCCCACCCCACACCCCTAACCTAGATCCCAACAACCTCATCACCCGGATCAAGGGACACAACAAAAATGACTGAATACAAACTGGCTCTAGTCGGCTTCGGCGGTGTAAACCGGGCATTGGCCCAACTGATTGCCGAGCGCAACCAGCAGTGGAAAACCGAACTCGGCTTCACCCTGAAAATCGTCGGCGTGACCGACCTGTTCCTCGGTTCGGTGATGAACCGCCACGGCCTCGACGCCGCCTCACTCGCCCGGCTGCCCGCCAGCAAAGGCGCCATGGCCCAACTCCCTGGCGGCACCGTCGATGCCCTCAACGAAGCCGTGATCAAAGACTGCGGCGCCGACATCATCGCCGAAGCCACCTTCACCAACCCGGTGGACGGCGAGCCCGCCACTTCGTTCTGCCGCTGGGCCCTGGAGCGCGGCAAACACGTGGTCACCACCAACAAAGGCCCCATCGCCCTGCACGGCGCCGAACTCAAGGCCCTGGCCCGATGCAACAACGTCGCCTTTGAATACGAAGGCTCAGTGATGAGCGGCACCCCGGTCATCCGCCTCGCCAAACAAGCCCTGGCCGGCAGCTCGATCACTGGTTTCGAAGGCATCCTCAACGGCACCTCCAACTTCGTCCTCACCGCCATGGAAGGCGGCCTCGGGTTCGCCGAAGCCGTCAGCCAGGCCCAAGCCCTGGGCTACGCCGAAGCCGACCCAACCGCCGACGTCGAAGGCCACGACGTTCGTCTCAAAGTCGTCATCCTCGCCAATGAACTGCTCGACGCCAAACTCACCGTCAACGACGTCAGCTGCAAAGGCATCTCCGCCCTCAGCCTCGACGACATCGAAAAAGCCCGCCGCGACAACGCACGCTGGAAACTCATCGGCGCCGCCACCCGCAATGCCGACGGCTCCATCAGCGCCAGCGTCGAACCGCGCCTGCTCAGCAACGACCACCCGCTGGCGAGCATCAGCAGCGCCACCAACGCCGTGTCGTTCACCAGCGAACTGCTCGGTGCCGTCACCGTCTCCGGCCCAGGCGCAGGCCGCACCGAAACCGCCTTCGCACTGCTGTCCGACATCATCCACATCCACCAATCGGCAACCCGCAAACAGGAGCACACCCTGTGAACGTATCGCGCCTGGCCCTGGCGGTCGTCGAACCGCACATCGAAGTCCTCAACCCGTTTGACGGCAGCATCGTCGGCACCGTCGCCGACGTGTGCGCCTCAGAAGTCCCACACCTGCTCGAGACCGGCCGTAGCGGCGCACGCGCCTGCGCCGCACTTCCACGTCATCGCCGCGCCAGCATCCTCGAACAAGCAGCACTGAACATCGAGCGCGACGCCAAAGCCTTCGCCCGGCTGATCGTCGACGAAGCCGGCAAGACCCTCAAACAGGCCGAAAAAGAAGTCAAACGCTGCGTCAACACCCTCAAGCTCTCCGCCGAAGAGGCTAAGCGCAATGCCGGTGAAATCGTACCGTTCGACGCCTACGAAGGCGCCGAATCGCGCCAGGGCTGGTTCACCCGCGAACCCCTGGGCCTGATCGTCGCCATCACCCCCTACAACGACCCGCTGAACCTGGTCGCCCACAAACTCGGCCCGGCCATCGCCGGCGGTAATGCGGTGATCCTCAAACCGTCCGAACTGGCCCCGTTGTCCGCCCTCAAACTGGTGTCGTACCTGGTCGCCGCCGGCCTCCCCGAAACCGTCGTCACCGTCGCCACCGGCGGCGCCGAACTCGGCAAAGCCCTGGTCGCCGCCCGCGACGTGCGGATGATCTCCTTCACCGGCGGCTTCGTCACCGGCGAACAAATCGCCCGCACCGCCGGCCTGAAAAAACTCGCCATGGACCTCGGCGGCAACGCCCCCGTCATCGTCATGGGCGACTGCAACCTCGACGCCGCCGTCGACAGCTGCGTCTCCGGCGCCTTCTGGGCCGCCGGGCAAAACTGCATTGGCACCCAACGGTTGCTCATTCACGCGCCGATCTACGAAGCCTTCCGCGAACGCTTCGTCAACCAGGCCCAAGCCCTCGTCGTCGGCAACCCGCTGCTCGCCAATACCGACATCGGGCCGATGATCACCCAGCAAGCTGCGCAGAACGCCGAACAGATGGTGAACGAAGCGCTGCAACAAGGCGCCACGTTGCTCTGCGGGCATCGGCGTCAGGGCAATTGCTATGGGGCTACCGTGCTGGAAAATGTCGATCATTCCAGCCGGATTTGGCGCAACGAAGCGTTTGCGCCGGTGGTGGTGTTGCAGGTGTTCGAGACGTTCGATGAAGCCATCGCATTAGCGAATGAACCTGAATATGCGCTTCATGCCGGAATTTTCACCAACGACCTTAGCACCGCCATGAGCGCTGCACGGCGGATTGAGGCGGGAGGCGTAATGATCAATGACTCGTCGGATTTCCGGTTTGATGCGATGCCGTTTGGCGGCTCCAAGTACGGCAGCTTGGGCAGGGAAGGGGTGCGGTTTGCGTATGAGGAAATGACTCAGCCGAAAGTGGTTTGTTTGAATGTGTTGGGGTGAGGGGCGAGCCAGTCCCGAGGAGTCGGTTTACCTGTCATGTTGCTAAAACGCGGTTTTGACGACACGTTTCGTTCTCATGTCGTCGGCAGCGACATGAGGAGGAAACGTGTCGCAGAAATCGCAAAACGGCGACACGTTATCCTCTCGTGATGGGGTGGGGCGGCGCGGTGTTTATTGGGCGCTTGGAATCCAGGGCGCGACTGACGTTTTCTTGCGCCATTGCCTACAACTACGCCAGAATCCGCCGGCTTGTGCGTTTTGGAGCCCGTCGGTAGTTTGAGTCTTGTCACTGAGCATCAGTGATCGGGTTTCGCAGCCCGGACTCTATAGGCGCACAACGTCACCTTCGAAAGCAGATTGTCCTATGTCTGTGATTTCGTCAGAGGTGGCTGTGCGTGGGAGACCCCATGGGTCTGCCGGTCCCTAGAGTCCCGGTCTGCGAACCCGCGTACAGCTGCCACCCCAACTTCGTTTCGCAGCGAATGGTGGTAGCTCCAACAGACTCTAGGAGCTTTACCATGGCTAAAATTACACCGAACCCGCCTGCTACAGATGAGCATGTGTCTCGCGCTCAGACTGCTCGTAACAAGAAGCTTGATGATGCTGCCACCCGGGCATTGGATTTTTATCTGAAGCCTACTCCGAAGAAAGAAACGTCTGACAACCCCAACAGCATTTTCCGTATTGCGCCGGATGTTGATTCGGAGTGTCTGCTTGCCAGCCTCAGTGAAAACCTGGCTTCGGCTAATGCCATGATCAGTGATTTGGCGTTTGATCTTGATGGATCGCGACGGCGTGTTGCGATGGGAATTTTGCAGGTGATTGAGGTGAGTGAACTGTTGGCGAATCGGGCTTTGGATATTGTTGAGGTGAGATAGGGCGGGGTGTTGGCTGCCTTTTCGCGATAAAAGGTCTTGCTTTGCAAGACCTTTTACAACAGCCCCGAAACGGCAGGTGCTCAGATTGTCCAACAACCTGTTGGATAATTGCCCAAGTCAGCAGGACGTCAATGGGAGTGGTAATCGGCGAGCCGACTCTCAAAGTACTGTGCCGTTTCCTCGTCAGTGCAGTACAGGTAGCATCCTTTCATCCCACGGGTCATCAATGTTCGGTACGTGTTTTTGATGATCATATCTGTCTCCTTCTCCGCGAAATCAGGCCGCTCTTTCATCAGTTTCTTCCAGCCACGGATCGATTTGTCGTACTTGTCACGCTTGTGCGGTGACGTCAGAACTTGCCCATCACGAACGATTAAATCCGGCCCGATGATTACTCCTATGTAGTCGACTTCCAGCCCCTGGCAGGTGTGGATGCAACCGACCTGTTCGATGGAGTTTTCCGCGATGATCCACAAACTGCCGTCCTGATCCAGGTTCCACTGACGCGCATAAGCATCGCCGATCACGATGTCGGAAGCCTGAGAGTCTTTTTTGCTGAGCCAAGGCCAGCAGTAACCCGCGATAACACGAGCTTTGTTCCCGTGGTTTTTCTGCTCGATGGCCGCGTGCATTGCCTGTGGAGTATTGAAAACCTTGAACTCGTATTCGCTAGTATCAAGTAGCGGATTGGCAGTCGGTCGAATAGCCAATACGTCATCCAACCACGCTAGATAGCCGTCAGAGCCGCTGCAACGGAACTGAGAGGAAAGAGAATATTCCTCCACCGTTGCGCCTTTTGCTTTGGCAAAGGCGCGGATCGCCTGTTTACTACCAATGTCGCTCAAGGTCACGCGCTGGTCTTCGTCGATGAAAAAAATCGAGCATTTCGCTGAGCCGATCAGTTCTTTGATCTGGTTCTCGCCTAAGTTTCCATAAAGACCGCTTTTCTCATTCAGCCTATGGGCTTCGTCAACGATTAGCGCGTCATACGTGTTGGGCTCGGTGTCGATAAACGCGCCCGATCCAGAAAAAAAATTAGAAAAATGGCTACGTTTGATCGTACCAACCAGCTTGCTTTCGTACACTTTGCGTGGCGCTGCGTTTTTTGAGACGTACTTGGTCAGTAACTTCAGCGCGGTGAGGCGTACCAGTAAGTTGATCGCCAGGACGGTTTTTCCTGTTCCTGGGCCCCCTTCGATGATTAGCACCTTTGGGGCTTCTATGGTGGCTTCAGTTCCTGCAACGAGTGCTGACTCGAAGACTTCTTTCTGGTCATCAATCAACACAAACTCAGGTTTACTATCCATGAGCCCGGTAAGCGCCTCGGCTAGCGCTTTGGATGGACGAATTTTTCCATTGGAAAGTTCGTAAAGCACCTCTTTATTGTCACCGTGAGTGATGTGCTTTTTTAGGAAACTTCTTAGTTTCGTCAGTTCCTCAGGACCTTTGAGAAACAGCGGAGCTTTACTGGTGTGCGCTTCGTAGTGAACAGAATTGATGACGCCATCACTGACATAGTTATGCAGGTAGGCACAGGGGCGAATTTCGATGCTTTTGTCATATACCGCTTCGTTGAAGCCTTCCAGCAGCGCTGCGTACGACCATACCTGGTAGGACGGGTGAATGGTTTCAACGAGACCGCCACCTAAGGCGGTTTTGACAATTGCGTCCTTGGTGGTTGCGCTCGCCTTGCTCCATTGCTTCAGTTCGATCAATACAGCTTTTTTTGCTTGGTTCTCATCGCGTCCCGTGAGCAAAAAGTCGATGCGTTTCGAGGACTGTGGGATATGCAGCTCAATGGCCAGACCAGCGTCGCTGGGTAGGTCATCGTCTCGAAGCACCTTGGCCATATAGGTCAAGGATCCCTGCCACGACCTGATCTCTGATGCGCCCACCTTCTTACCGGTGGCCTCTTTAAAGTGCCGCAGAATCACTTCTTCTATATCGTCGTTATCGTTGTCTTTCAGGAATTGCTGTTTGGTCGCCGCGTAAACGATCACAAGAGATCCTTAGAGCACTGAAGGTCAGAGTTGGTCGTACTTTTTGCTGGTGCTTTTGGCTTTGTCGACAGGGTATTTTTGGCCGTTCAGAGCAAGCTTGCTCATGACCGCTTCGTTGAGATCGACTCCGAGCACGCTGCTCAGACGGACTAAGTACATGAATACGTCGGCTAGCTCGTCCTTCACCGATTGGGCGGTCGCCGGATGCTTGGCAGCAGCCAGTGAGTCGGCTTCGCTCATCCACTGGAACACTTCGCAAAGCTCACCCACCTCGCCTGTCAGCGCTAGCAGAAGGTTTTTGGGCGAGTGGAATTGCTGCCAGTCGCGATCATCTGCAAAGCGCTGAAGGGACGCTGCAAGATTCTCCACGTCGATTAATTGTTTTGGGGGGCCATCTGCCTTGCTCATAGGCTTGCCTCTCTTTTTCTGCCAGAAACGTGACAGCGGCCGTCAGAAATCTAGGGATGGATTGTAAGAGTTTTCTTTTGGCGTAGTGGGCTTTTCACTGATTGCCCATGGCAGCCGACCCCAGTTCAGGCTGTGTTTTTAGCTGCTTGGTAGCGGTCCTTCACCTCGATTACGCTCAGCCACTTACGGCGTGAATGCACCACTCGATGGCAATTGGCACACAACAATGCGAGGTCCGCGAGCTTGGTTCTATCGCCAGGTTGGAGCGTATGTAGTGGCTTGGTGTGGTGCACATCGATAACGCCTTCGACGTCAGGACCGTATGTTTTGCTGAAGTTGAAGCCACAGGCTTCGCACTGGAGGACACCGTGAGTCTTCAGGGCTTCGTCCTTTTTTCGTTTGACGAGTTTTTTGTCCCTTTCCCGTACACGGTGCACGCGGGTTAACACTTTTCCTTCCTCTGCTTCGAAGAATCCCGGCTCTTCCTCCGCACTTAGATCTACTGGCGTAATAGCAGTGGTTCCGACGTTCGCCTTGATGGCTCCTACGACCTCGGCCAGGCGCACGGGGTCGTTAGCGAACTCCAGCCATACCAACTCCTCATCCTTATTGCCTTTTGCAAGTCCTGTGCGGCCCGTGTTGGTGTAGCTCGGATCCCAACGACGGAAATTATTGAGCTTCATGCAGACACCATTGGTGTTACGAAAACTCTGGTTCTTGCTCACACCGGTGGCGTTGCCAATGAGATTGAGGCTCTGAGATAGGGCTTGGACGTCCGGATGATTAACGCCCGGCAGACCATTGCGGTGAAGAAGGTACAGATCCAGAGCTAGGACGAGTTCGTCACGGCTCCAGGGCGGATTGGATTGATTGCTGGTAGGTGAAGAGGACATGGCGGGGGCTATCCGTAGGTTTCCCGTTTCGCTGTAGGACGCAGCGCAATATGTCGTCAGAATATTCTCTTCTGATGGCGTTTGGGAATCATGCGGTGTTTGATAACTTTCGCTGTCGAGTACGGGGGATGCTTACGTGCGGCGTTGCTTGGTCATCAGGCGGGATTTGGATGGGGGATGGGTAAAACACAGACATTAAAAAGCCGGCTTATGGCCGGCTTCTCGTTGACTGATTCAGCTCGTTTTTGACAAACCTTACCAGCCTTCAAAACGTACATCCGGCTCTTGCGGCCGGCTGTGGGACTTGGTCAGAAAGTGATCTGCCTTGTCGGTGCGAGGCGTGGGCTCGCAAATGTGGGGCGGAGGATACGCGGGTTTGCTTTGGAATCCCAGTGGTAAGTGGTGTGGAATCATTGGGTTAGGGCGATTCAGGGGAAAGTAGGGGGCTGCTGTGCAGCCCAGCGGGAGCAAGCTCCCTCGCCACAAGAGCTCCTGCCACAAAAGCTCCTGCCACAGATCCTACTGCAGTTCCTGCCACGGTTTCTGGTCTTGGGTGGGTTAGTCGAACACCGGCGGTCTCTGTTTGTTGAGGGTTGACCACCAGAACACCCAGCCGATCACGTGGATGTGTTGCTTGTCGATCTGTTCTGCGCTGAAGACTTCGTCGGGGTAGGCGGCGCTGTTGTGGCTGCGCAGGCGTAGTCGGTTGCCGGGGATGCGGTGGAGGTATTTGATGCGGAGCATGCCGTCATGCTCCAGCGCATAGATTTGACCATCAACAATTTGCGTCAGGCCGCGGTCGATGGCGAGTGTGGAGCCGTCTTCAATACGTTCGGCCATGCTGTCGCCGACCATGGTGGTGCAGATGGCGTCGCTGGGGTCGATTTCGAGGGATTCGAGGTGGCTGCGGGGCAGGCGAATGGATTGGTCGGGGATTTCGACGATGTGGGTTTTGGTTTCGCCGGGGGCGATGGGGACTTCCTTGTAGAAGGGCAGTTCGATGTCCGTGGGTTCGGCCACGCTGTAGACGCCGTCGTTTTCGGCGGCTTCATAGGTGGTGCCGGGGCCGAGGCCCAATGGCGTTTGCGGGCCTTCGCCGCGGGCGAGCCATTCCGGGCTGACGGTCAGCAAACTGGCGATGGAGTGGATGCGCCCGGGCGGGATGCCACGGTTGAACCAGTTGTTCACGTGTTGGGATTTCACGCCGTACAACTTCGCGAAGTCGGCGGATCGGATGTTCGCTTCTCTGAGAAGGGCTCTGAAGCGGTCGCCACTGGAAAGTATTTTCATAAACGGAAAGTTTAGAGACGACTGTGTTTTGGGCAATAAACATGTCGTGTGAATTTATAAGACGATCTTTCCGTTTGCGGGAATCGAAACTGGCAATGTAAACGTGGGTAAACGCTACTAATACGAAGTTGTATTAAGTAGGGTCCGGGCATAAAAAACCCCGGTATTAACCGGGGTTCTTTTTAAGTTCGATTTCAGCCTTTGTAGGCGGCAACCGACTTGGTGATCGCTTCGCGGGCGGCGTCTGCGCCGGCCCAGCCTTCGATCTTGACCCACTTGCCTTTTTCGAGGTCTTTGTAGTTCGCGAAGAAGTGCTCGATCTGCTGGATCAGCAGTGGCGGCAGGTCGGTGTATTCCTTCACGTCGACGTACAGTTGCGACAGTTTGTCGTGCGGTACTGCGATGACTTTGGCATCGCCGCCGCCGTCGTCGGTCATGTTCAGGATGCCGACTGGACGGGCGCGGATGACCGAGCCTGGGGCCACTGGGTATGGGGTCACGACCAGTACGTCGAGGGGGTCGCCGTCGTCGGCCAAGGTGTTGGGGATGTAACCGTAGTTGGCCGGGTAGAACATCGGGGTGGCCATGAAACGGTCAACGAACAGGCAATCGCTGTCTTTGTCGATTTCGTATTTGATCGGGGCGTGGTTGGCCGGGATTTCGATCGCGACGTAGATGTCGTTCGGCAGGTCTTTGCCAGCCGGAATCTTGCTGTAGCTCATTGGGCGGTGCCCCCGTTAGTTGACCAGATGACTGGTCGGATTGACCAAAAAGTGGCGGCGATTATAGGCATATTCAGCCGCTGTTGCCACGTTACCAGGGTCGTAGAGACCTTAGTATGACGCCTGATAGACCGGATCTTCGGCCTGAAGTTGCCGCAGCCGGGCCAACGGATCCTGGCGGTAGAACGCCTTGAGCTGTTCGTAGACCTTGGGATAGGCCTGGTGCAGCAGGTCCGGGGCGCTGAAGAAGTATTCGCTGGTGACGGCGAAGAATTCGGCCGGGTTTTCGGCGGCGTAGGGGTCGATGGCGGTTTCTGCGTCGGGGTTCTGGTCGAGTTGGCGGTCGAGGTCGTCGAAGGCTTGCTGCATGGCCTCGGCCCAGTCGCTGACGCGCATGTCGGCGTGCAGCGGTGGCAGGCCGTTGGCGTCGCCGTTGAGCATGTCGAGTTTGTGCGCCAGTTCGTGGATCACCAGGTTGTAGCCGTCCCAGCCGCCGCTGGCCATGACGCCGTCCCAGGCCAGGATGATCGGGCCTTGGGGCCAGGCTTCGCCGCTGTGTTCGCCGTCCCATTCGTGTTCGATGCCGCTGGCGTCGCGGTAGCGCTGGGGGCTGAGGAAGTCGTCGGGGTAGAGGACGATTTCGTGGAAGCCTTGGTACCAGTTCAGCTCGCCGAGGTGCATCAGCGGCAACTGGGCCTGGGCGGCGAGCAGCAGGCGTTGTTCCTGGTGCAGTTCGACGCCGGGCAGGGCGGTGAGGTGTTTATCGTGCAGGAACAGGACGCAGGCTTCCCGCAGCCATTGGTCCTCGGCGGCGCTGATGCCGTCGAGGAAGCTCAATTGTTGGCGCACGCGCTGCCAGGTGTCCTCGGCGACGGGGTGTTTGGCGAGGGTGCGTCGGCGGCGCCAGTTGCTCAGGGACCACATGGGCGATCAGCGCGTTTCGGCTTTCGAGGCGCGCTGGTTCAGTTTGCTGCGCACCAGGCTGATGATCATCGGCAGCAGCGACAGCAGGATGATGCCCACCACCAGCAAGGACAGGTTTTGCTTGATGAACGGCACGTTGCCGAAGAAGTAGCCGAGGGTCACCAGGCCGCCGACCCAGAGGACGGTGCCGAGGACGCTGAACCCGAGGAAGCGCAGGTAGTTCATCTTGCCGACGCCGGCGACGAAGGGCGCGAAGGTGCGGATGATCGGCAGGAAGCGCGCCAGGGTCACGGTTTTGCCGCCGTGTTTGTCGTAGAAGTCGTGAGTTTGCTGCAGGTAGTCGCGGCGGAAGATTTTCGAGTTGGGGTTGCTGAAGAGTTTTTCGCCAGCGGTGCGGCCGATGAGGTAGTTGGTGCTGTCGCCGAGGATGGCCGCGAGCATCAACAGGCCGCCCAGCAGGACGGGGTCCATGGCGCCACCGGCGGCGACGGCGCCGGCGATGAACAGCAGGGAGTCGCCGGGCAGGAACGGCATGACCACCAGGCCGGTTTCACAGAAGATCACCAGGAACAGGATGGCGTAGACCCACGTCCCGTAGTTGGTCACCAGCATGTCGAGGTAGACGTCGAGATGCAGGATGAGGTCGAGGGGGTTGAAATCCATGTGTAGCACCTTGGTGGCGGCCCGGCTCGGCGGGCTGGTGGGTCTGGCTTTTGAGTATGACTACAGGGTGTGTAGCTTTTTCTTACAAGCTGGGACGAGCGGCATTATACGGTGGGGATTGTGAAGCGCGTGTTGAGTTTGTAGCTGGGGATTTCTGAGAGATTGGCTGGATGAGGCGTGGCTCGGACCGCTTTTGTGGCGAGGGAGCTTGCTCCCGCTGGACCGCGAAGCGGTCCCCCAGAAGCTTACTCAGGTCAGTCAGGTGTACCGCGTGCTTAGGTTTTGGGGCTGCTGCGCAGCCCAGCGGGAGCAAGCTCCCTCGCCACGGGGTGTGGTGTCAGTGGAGTTTGTTTGTGGAGCGGGATTCTGTGGCGAGGGGATTTATCCCCGCTGGAGCGCGAAGCGGTCCCCCTCAAAAGCTGGCTCGGTCAGGCTGGTGCACCGCGTGCTCAAGTTTTGGGGCTGCTGCGCAGCCCAGCGGGGATAAATCCCCTCGCCACACGGTTTCACCAGCCACAAGGGGTTCACTCAGCCACAGAGTTTTTCACCCAGCCGCAGGGGTCAGAGCCCTTCGCTGATTGGCAGCACGTAGTTCTTGAACTCGGTGTCTTCCTTGAAGCCGATCGATTCGTAGGTTTTCTGCGCGACTTCGTTGTTGCTGCTGGTGGAGACGCGCATGCGCACGGCGTTGGTTTCCTTGGCCATTTTTTTTGCGGTGCGGATCAGGTTGTCGGCGACGAGTTGGCGGCGGGCGTCTTCGGCGACGTAGATGTCGTTGAGGATCCACACGCGCTTGAGCGACAGCGACGAGAAGCTGGGATAGAGCTGGCAGAAGCCGAGCAATTTGCTGTCGTCGTCATCCGGCAGGGCCAGGTAGATGACTGATTCCTTGCGGCGCAGGCGCTTTTCGAGGAAGACTCGGGACGAGTCCGGGTATGGCAGCGAGCCGTAGAATTCCCGGTATTTGACGAACAATGGGGTCAGCAGGTCCAGGTGTTCCAGGGTCGCTTGGATAATCCGCATGGTAGGTCTCGTCTGCAAAGGTCGACAGATATTCAGACAACAATGTCGCGCTGCCGTGCTTTTGATGCTGCCTGAAAGCGGATCAAAAACGCAATCGGATAAACGGATCAGTTGCGGGGCGGCGCCAGTAGGAAATTACCTTTCATATCGGCAGGATTTTCCGACTCTAGAGTATGAACCTGGGCTTCGTCCTTCAGATTGACCCCCGAAAGCTGGCGGCGACAGGCCTCGCGCATCAGGTAGATCAAGCGATGGGCCGCCATCCCGTAGCTCAAGCCTTCGAGGCGGACGTTGGAGATGCAGTTGCGATAGGCATCGGTCAGGCCGACCTTGGGGGCGTAGGTGAAATACAGCCCGAGGCTGTCGGGGGAGCTGAGGCCGGGGCGTTCGCCGATCAGGATCACCGACATTTTTGCGCCGAGCCGCTGCGCCACTTCATCCGCTACGGCGACGCGACCCTGTTCCACCAGGACCACCGGCGAAACGGACCAGCCTTCGGCGACGATCTGTTCTTCCAGCCGCGCCAGGAACGGCAAGGTATGGCGATGCACCGCCAGCGCTGAAAGGCCGTCAGCCACCACGATAGCCAAATCCACGCCGCCGGGATGGGTCGCCGCGTACTCGTCCAGGATTTGCGCGGATGCCTCATCGAGCCGCCGGCCCAGGTCCGGGCGCTGCAGATAGCTATGGCGGTCGGCTGCGGCACTGTGGAGCAACAGGCTTTCACGGCCGCGCTCAGTCAGTTGTGCGCGAATGCCCTGGTGATCGAACGCCAGGTGCACCGCATCGCGGGCCTGGGCGTGGGCGTATTGGAAGTCCAGTTGCGCCGAGGTCGGCAGGCTGGTGCCGGTGCGGCCCAGGGCGATGCGCGCCGGGGTCAGGTTGCGCAGGTTCAGCCAGGGGTTTTGCGAATCGACAGGTTTTTTATCCATGGGCAACTCACTCATAAAAATGCGGCTTATCCCAAATGCGCAAGGGCCTGGCGAAACGCCGGTGGCAGGTTGTCGCCGAACCGCACTCGGCCATCGGCCTGGGTGAAGATGCCCATGTTCGCCAACCACGTTTCGAATTCCGGCGCCGGCTTCAGGCCGAGGGTCTGGCGGGCGTAGAGGGCGTCGTGGAACGAGGTGGTCTGGTAGTTGAGCATGATGTCGTCGGAGCCGGGAATGCCCATGATGAAGTTGATCCCGGCCACGCCCAGCAGGGTCAGCAGGGTGTCCATGTCGTCCTGGTCGGCTTCGGCGTGGTTGGTGTAGCAGATGTCGCAACCCATCGGCACGCCCAAAAGCTTGCCGCAGAAGTGATCTTCGAGGCCGGCGCGGATGATCTGTTTGCCGTTGTACAGGTATTCCGGGCCGATGAAGCCTACAACCGTGTTCACCAGGAACGGGTTGAAATGTCGCGCCACCGCGTAGGCTCGTGTCTCGCAAGTCTGTTGATCGACGCCGTGGTGGGCGTTGGCCGACAGTGCGCTGCCCTGGCCGGTTTCGAAATACATCAGGTTGTTGCCCAAGGTGCCGCGATTCAGGCTGAGGCCGGCGTCGTAGCCCTCTTTCAAGATGTTCAGGTTGATGCCGAAACTGGCGTTGGCCGCTTCCGTGCCGGCGATGGACTGGAACACCAGGTCCAGGGGCACGCCGCGGTTCGCCGCTTCGATGGAAGTGGTGACGTGGGTCAGCACGCAGCCCTGGGTGGGAATGTCGTAGCGCTGGATGATGGCGTCGAGCATTTCCAGCATGGCGCAGATCGAGGCGGTGCTGTCGGTGGCCGGATTGATGCCGATCATGGCGTCGCCGTTGCCGAAGAGCAGGCCGTCGAGGATGCTCGCGGCGATCCCGGCAGGTTCGTCGGTGGGGTGGTTGGGTTGCAGGCGGGTGGACAGTCGTCCGCGCAGGCCGAGGGTGCCGCGGAATTTGGTGACCACGCGGATTTTCTGTGCCACCAGCACCAGGTCTTGCACGCGCATGATCTTCGACACGGCGGCGACCATTTCTGGCGTCAGGCCGGGGGCCAGGGCGCGCAGGCTCTGTTCATCGGCGGCGTCGCTGAGCAGCCAGTCGCGAAAACCGCCGACGGTGAGGTGGCTGACGGTGGCGAAGGCGTGTTTGTCATGGGTGTCGACGATCAATCGGGTGACTTCGTCGATCTCGTAAGGAATCAGCATTTCTTGCAGGAAATGGCTGAGGGGCAAGTCAGCCAAAGCCATTTGCGCGGCCACGCGCTCGCCATCGTTGAGGGCGGCGACTTCGGCGAGGAAATCCCCGGAACGCGCCGGGCTGGCCTTGGCCATCAGGTCTTTGAGGCTGTCGAAGCGGTAGGTCTGGGCGCCGACGGAATGGGCGAATGCGGCCATGGACGGTGTCCTCCTGGTTCTCTAAATACTCAAATACAACCCGTAACCCTGTGGGAGCGAGCTTGCTCGCGATAGCGGAGTGTCAGCAAAAATACTTGTCGACTGATACACATCTATCGCGAGCAAGCTCGCTCCCACAGGGGACGGTGTGCACTTTTAAATAGCAGGCACCGAGCCCTCGGCCCGGTGCCGGTGCAACTTCAGATACCTGTGAGCATAGCGTCCGCCGGCGCGTCGGAGCGTTGCTTGGCGGTCAGTTGGAAATACAGGTAGCCGACAATCATGAAGCCGAGGAACACCAGGCCGATCAGGGTGTTGAACCACGCCATCGCCACCAGGCACACCACCGCCAGGAACAGCGCGATGCCCGGCACGAGCGGATAGCCCGGCGCGCGGAAGGTGCGTTCCAGGTTCGGTTCGGTCTTACGCAGCCTGAACAGGCTGAGCATGCTGATGATGTACATCACGATGGCGCCGAACACCGACATGGTGATCATCGCCGCCGTCAGGCTCATGCCCTGCAGGTTGACCAGGCCATCGCTGTAGATCGCCGCGATGCCGATGACGCCGCCGGCCAGGATCGCCCGGTGCGGAGTCTGGAAACGCGAGAGTTTTGCCAGGCCGCGAGGCAGGTAGCCGGCCCGGGCCAGGGCGAAGAACTGCCGCGAGTAGCCGAGGATGATCCCGTGGAAACTCGCCACCAGGCCGAACAGGCCGATCCACACCAGCATGTGCATCCAGGTTGAATCGTTGCCGACCACGGCCTTCATGGCCTGGGGCAGCGGGTCGTTGATGTTCGACAGCTGGCGCCAGTCGCCGACGCCGCCCGCCATGATCATCACGCCGATGGCCAGGAACACCAGGGTCAGGATGCCGCTGACATAGGCGCGGGGGATCGTGCGTTTCGGGTCCTTGGCTTCTTCGGCGGCCATGGCCGCGCCTTCGATGGCGAGGAAGAACCAGATGGCGAAGGGGATCGCCGCGAATATGCCCGGGATCGAGGCGAGGCTGAATTCATTGGAGCCGGCCCAGCCGTTGAGTACGAAGTTGCTGAAGCTGAAGCCCGGCGCAACCACGCCCATGAACACCAGCAACTCGGCGACCGCCAGCACGGTGACCACCAGCTCGAAGGCGGCGGCGATGCTGACGCCGAGGATGTTCAGGGTCATGAACACGATGTACGCGCCCACCGCCGCGAGCTTCGGATCGAGCTCGGGAAATTGCACGTTGAGGTAGGCGCCGATGGCCATGGCGATGGCCGGCGGCGCAAAGACGAATTCGATCAAGGTGGCGATCCCGGCGATCAACCCGCCTTTCTCACCAAAGGCCCGTCGGCTGTAGGCAAAAGGCCCGCCGGCGTGGGGAATTGCGGTGGTGAGTTCGGTGAAACTGAAGATGAAACAGGTGTACATCAACGCCACCATCAGGGCGGTGACGAGAAACCCCAGGGTCCCTGCGGTGCCCCAGCCGTAGCTCCAGCCGAAGTATTCGCCCGAAATCACCAGGCCGACGGCTATGCCCCATAAATGCAGGGTGCCGAGTGTGGGTTTGAGTTGGGTGGTAGAAGTCATAAGTCCTCTCTGTCTTTTTTATTGTTTGATCTGTTGGACTTTCGGGTTTGCTGTGGAGCGGGCACGCAAGGCTCATGCCAGAGCGGTGGGGCATTGATTCTGTGTGTGAGTGAGGGCGCCATCGTCGGATCGCCGCCCGGAGCAAGCTCGCTCCCACAGTGGATCTGTTGCCAACCCTGGAAACGAGTTATCCACAGATCCCTGTGGGAGCGAGCTTGCTCGCGATAGCTATCTTAAGGGCGAAGCAGGAATACCTGCTTCACCCTCTTTGGCTTAGAAGAACCCCAACGGATTGATGTCGTAGCTCACCAGCAGGTTCTTGGTCTGCTGGTAGTGGTCGAGCATCATCTTGTGCGTCTCACGCCCGACGCCGGACTTCTTGTAGCCACCGAACGCAGCATGCGCCGGGTACAGGTGGTAGCAATTGGTCCAGACGCGACCGGCCTTGATCGCACGGCCCATGCGGTAGGCGCGGTTGATATCGCGGGTCCACAGGCCGGCGCCAAGGCCGAACTCGGTGTCGTTGGCGATCGCCAGGGCTTCGGCTTCGTCCTTGAAGGTGGTGATGCTCACCACCGGGCCGAAGATTTCTTCCTGGAACACGCGCATTTTGTTGGTGCCCTTGAGCAGGGTCGGCTGGATGTAATACCCGGTCGCCAGGTTGCCCTCGAGTTTTTCCACCTTGCCGCCGGTCAGCAGCTCGGCGCCTTCGCCCTTGGCGATTTCCAGGTACGAAAGAATCTTGTCGAATTGCTGCTCGGAGGCCTGGGCGCCGACCATGGTGTCGGTGTCCAGCGGGTCGCCGCGTTTGATCTGCAGGACTTTCTTCATCACCACTTGCATGAATTCGTCGTAGATCGACTCCTGCACCAGGGCGCGGGATGGGCACGTGCAGACTTCGCCCTGGTTGAAGAACGCCAGCACCAGACCTTCGGCGGCTTTTTCGATGAAGCTTGGCTCGGCCTGCATGATGTCTTCGAAGAAGATGTTCGGCGACTTGCCGCCCAGTTCGACGGTGGACGGGATGATGTTCTCGGCGGCGCATTTCATGATGTGCGAGCCGACCGGGGTCGAGCCGGTAAAGGCGATCTTGGCGATGCGCTTGCTGGTGGCGAGGGCTTCGCCAGCTTCCTTGCCGAAACCTTGCACCACGTTCAGCACGCCCGGTGGCAGCAGGTCGCCGATCAGCTCCATGAGCACGCAGATGCCCAGCGGGGTTTGCTCGGCCGGCTTGAGCACCACGCAGTTACCGGCGGCGAGGGCCGGGGCGAGTTTCCAGGCGGCCATCAGCAGCGGGAAGTTCCACGGGATGATTTGCCCGACCACGCCCAGCGGTTCGTGGATGTGGTAGGCCACGGTGTTGCCGTCGATCTCGGCGGCGCTGCCTTCCTGGGCCCGCAGGCAGCCGGCGAAGTAGCGGAAGTGGTCGGCAGCGAGGGGGATGTCGGCGTTGAGGGTTTCGCGCACGGCCTTGCCGTTGTCCCAGGATTCGGTGATCGCCAGGGTTTCGAGGTTCGCTTCGATGCGGTCGGCGATTTTCAGCAGGATCAGCGAACGTGCCTGGACGGACGTGGCGCCCCAGGCATCGGCGGCGGCGTGGGCGGCGTCCAGGGCTTTGTCGATGTCTTCGGCTGTGGAGCGCGGGAATTCGGAGATGGGCTGGCCATTGACCGGGGATGTGTTGGTGAAGTACTGACCTTTGACAGGCGCGACGAACTCGCCGCCGATGTAGTTACCGTATTTAGCCTTGAACGAAACGATAGCGCCTTCAGTACCGGGGTGAGCGTAACGCATGATGAGTTCTCCTTGGCTTTTGTGCTTATTAGGGAGCCGCGCAAATTCGCGCTGGTACTTAAGCCTAGAGCAAAGGTCGGGCCACTGCCTTGCGGGGCCCGGAAATCAAGACTTTAGGAGGAGTTGGTCGGACAAACGGAGGGGCTGTGTCACGGTTGCGATACGCGGGGTGTGACAGTTTGTGCCATGGGTGAGACAGTCTGTGACCGGCAGGTCGCGCCAGCATTGCAAAGGTCGATGGGCTGGAGGATGCTGGGCCTCACCAAATTGGCCTGCCCAGCAATGTTGTGGCGAGGGGATTTATCTGTGGCGAGGGGATTTATCCCCGCTGGGCTGCGAAGCAGCCCCCAAAGCAGCCAACTCGATCAACCTGATGCACCGCACTCTCAGGTTTTGGGGCTGCTGCGCAGCCCAGCGGGGATAAATCCCCTCGCCACAGGGGTGAGTGTCAAGCACAGGTCTAAGTGTCAAACACAGGTTAAGTGTTAAACAGTTGCTCCAGTAAGGCCGTTACCTTCGGGGAGAACAATAAGAAAATGCACAGCAACCACTTGAGTCGCCATGCCCAGCAAGTCCTGACGGTCACCCAGGGCAAGGCCCATTTGCAGGGCCCTGGCAGCGATCCGTCGATTGCCCGTTCCTGGCTGCGCTGCCTCGAGGACTATCACCTCGACCCGGCCCAGAACCTGGCGCCGACGGTGCTCGAGCACGGTCGGGTGCTGGAAAGCCGCGAACGCTTGCAGCAAGTGCTGCACATCGCCGGCACGGAAATGACCAGCCTGCATCAACAACTCTCCGGCGCCGGTCACGCGGTGCTGCTGACCGACGCCCGGGGCGTGATCCTCAATTGCGTCACCGCCCCCAGCGAACGGAAGATTTTCGAGCGGGCCGGCCTCTGGCTCGGCGCCGACTGGAGCGAAGCCTGCGAAGGCACCAACGGCATCGGCACCTGCCTGGTGGAGCGCCAGGCCCTGACCATTCACCAAGAAGAACATTTCCGCGGCCGCCACACCGGCCTGACCTGCTCGGCCAGCCCGGTCTTCGATCCCCAGGGCGAATTGCTGGCGGTGCTCGACGTGTCCTCGGCGCGGCCGGACGTGTCGCGCCAGAGCCAGTTTCACACCATGGCACTGGTCAACCTCTCGGCGAAGATGATCGAGAGCTGCTATTTCCTGCGTTGCTTCGACAATCAATGGCTGCTGCGCTTTCATTTGCAGGCCGAGTCCGTGGGGCTGTTCAGCGAAGGGCTGATGGCGTTCGACGGCGAAGGGCGAATTTGCGCCGTGAACCAAAGTGCACTGAACCTGCTCGGGCATATTCGCGGTGGCTTGCTGGGTCAGCGGGTCGAGGATTTTTTCGATTGTTCCCTGGATGAATTGATGGGCCGGGCCAGTGCCCAGGCCAGCGCCAGTTGGCCGTTGCGCACCCGCGATGGCCGGCACCTGTTCGCCGTGTTGCGCGGCCAGCCGCGCAGCGTGCCGGTGCCGGTCGCGCCGGCCTTCAAGGTTATCGAGCCGGCCCGTCTGCCGGGTATCTGCTTGGGGGATGCGGCGTTGCAGGAGCATTTTCGCAAGGCGCTGCGGGTATTCGAGCGCGATGTGCCGCTGCTGATCCACGGTGAAACCGGCTCTGGCAAGGAGGCGTTCGCCAAGGCTGTGCACCACGCCAGCCAGCGCGCCGGGAAAAATTTTGTCGCCCTCAATTGCGCGGCCATTCCGGAAAGCCTGATCGAGAGCGAGCTGTTCGGTTATCGCGGCGGCAGTTTCACCGGGGCGCGCAAGGAAGGCATGCGCGGCAAGCTGCAGCAGGCTGACGGCGGCACGCTGTTCCTCGATGAAATTGGCGACATGCCCCTGGCTTTGCAGACCCGGTTACTGCGGGTGCTGGAGGATCGCCAGGTGGTGCCCATCGGCGGCGAGCCCGAGGCGGTGAACGTGCGCATCATCAGCGCCACTCACCGACAGTTGCTCGATCGGGTGCGGGATGGCAGCTTCCGTGAGGATTTGTACTACCGCCTCAATGGCTTGGAAATCCCGCTGCCGGCGTTGCGCGAACGCAGTGACAAATCGCAGTTGCTGGATTTCCTGCTGGCCGAGGAGAGCGGCGGCGAAACGGTCTTTATTGACGAACCGGCGCGCCAGGTGTTGCTGGGGTTCGACTGGCCGGGCAATGTGCGGCAATTGCGCAATGTGTTGCGTACCCTCGCTGCGTTGTGTGATGGCGGACGGATCGGGCTGGAGGATTTGCCGGCGATGATCCGCCAGCGCTCGGTTGTGATGGTTGAAGCCCCGACTGAACACCCATTGGAAGATGCCGAGCGCCTGGCATTGCTCGATGCACTGGAGCGCCAGCGCTGGCACATGACCCACACTGCCGAACAACTGGGGATCAGCCGCAATACCCTTTACCGCAAGCTGCGCAAACACGCCATTGCCCGCTGAACCGCATTCATCCTGGAGAAATGCGGTCAACTGTGGGAGCGAGCTTGCTCGCGATGACGGCAGCACATTCAACATTGTTGGAGGCTGATAGACCGCTATCGCGAGCAAGCTCGCTCCCACAGGGGATTTGTGGTGTCCAGGCGGTGTGAAGTCTAAACACAAGGTGCGATTTTCCCCTCCCTACGCTAACCTGCGGCCATGTTTACGAGGTCGACTATGCACATCCATATTCTCGGTATTTGCGGCACTTTCATGGGTTCGATGGCGGTCCTGGCCAAGGAGCTGGGCCATCATGTGACCGGTTCCGACGCCAACGTCTACCCGCCGATGAGCACTCAACTGGAAGCCCAGGGCATCGAGCTGACCCAAGGCTATGACCCGGCGCAACTGGACCCGGCGCCGGACCTGGTGGTCATCGGCAACGCCATGTCCCGTGGCAACCCGGCGGTGGAATACGTGCTCAACAAAGGCCTGCCGTACGTGTCCGGGCCGCAGTGGCTGGCCGATCACGTGTTGCAGGGCCGTTGGGTCCTGGCCGTGGCCGGCACCCACGGCAAGACCACCACCAGCAGCATGCTCGCCTGGGTCCTGGAGCACGCCGGCATGAGTCCGGGTTTCCTGATCGGTGGCGTGCCGCAGAACTTCTCCGTGTCGGCTCGCCTGGGCGGCACGCCGTTCTTCGTGATCGAAGCCGACGAATACGACAGCGCGTTTTTCGACAAGCGCTCGAAATTTGTCCACTACCGTCCACGCACGGCGATCCTCAACAACCTTGAGTTCGATCACGCCGACATCTTCCCCGATCTGCCGGCCATCGAACGGCAATTCCACCACTTGGTGCGTATCATCCCGAGCGAGGGCCTGGTGATCCATCCGACCACCGAGCCGGCGTTGCAGCGCGTCATCGAGATGGGCTGCTGGACCCCGGTGCAAACCACCGGCGCGGGCGGGCAGTGG
The DNA here is from genome assembly GCF_016756915.1 of Pseudomonas sp. HB05. Classification (NCBI taxonomy): domain Bacteria; kingdom Pseudomonadati; phylum Pseudomonadota; class Gammaproteobacteria; order Pseudomonadales; family Pseudomonadaceae; genus Pseudomonas; species Pseudomonas sp. HB05. The sequence goes on along the minus strand of NZ_JAESPG010000008.1, from coordinate 115,206 downwards.
CAAGTGAAGTTGCTCAAGGATGACGGTTCTGAGTTCGAAGTGATGTTCGAGGGCCAGTCCCAAGGCATAGTCGAATGGGACATGACCGGCCAGCACAACGTTGCCAACGCCTTGGCGACCCTGGCGGCGGCCCGTCATGTCGGCGTGGTGCCGTCCATGGGCATTGCCGCGTTGAGCGCGTTCAAGAGCGTGAAGCGGCGGATGGAGAAAGTCGCCGAGGTACGCGGCATCAACATTTACGACGATTTCGCCCATCACCCGACTGCCATCGCCACCACGCTCGACGGCTTGCGCAAGCGCATCGGCGATGCGCCACTGATAGCGATCATCGAGCCGCGCTCCAATTCCATGAAGCTTGGCGCCCACCGTGACGGCCTGCCGGAAAGCGTGGTCGATGCCGACCAGGTGATCTGGTACGCACCGGCCAACCTGGGTTGGGACCTCGCTGCCACCGCCGCGCTGTGCACGGTGCCGTCGATTGTCAGCGACTCCCTGGAAGGCATCATCGAGCGCGTGAAGAGCCAGGCCCAGCCCGGCACTCACGTGGTGATCATGAGCAACGGCGGCTTCGGCGGCCTGCATGGCAAACTGGCCGAGGCGCTGAAATGAGCAGCGGCCCGGAACGCATCACGCTGGCGATGACCGGTGCGTCCGGCGCCCAGTACGGCTTGCGCCTGCTCGATTGCCTGGTGCGCGAGGACCGCGAGGTGCATTTCCTGATCTCCAAGGCCGCGCAACTGGTGATGGCCACCGAGACGGACGTGACCCTGCCGGCCAAGACCCAGTTGATGCAGGCGTTCCTCACCGAATACACCGGTGCGGCGGCGGGGCAGATCCGCGTGTATGGCAAGGAAGACTGGATGTCGCCGGTGGCCTCGGGCTCCGGTGCGCCAGCGGCGATGGTGGTGGTGCCGTGTTCCACCGGCACGCTGTCGGCGATTGCCACCGGCGCCTGCAACAACCTGATCGAAAGGGCGGCGGACGTCACGCTCAAGGAGCGCCGCCAGTTGATCCTGGTGCCGCGGGAAGCGCCATATTCGAGCATCCATCTGGAGCACATGCTCAAGCTGTCGAACATGGGCGTGACCATCCTGCCAGCGTCGCCGGGTTTCTATCACCAGCCGCAGACCATCGATGACCTGATCGATTTCGTGGTGGCGCGGATTTTAAATTTGCTGAACATTCCCCAGGACATGTTGCCGCGCTGGGGCGAGCATCATTTGAGCAGTGATGAATAAGCTGCTGGTCGTGCTGCTGGCGGTGCAACTGACCGGCTGCGCCACCGCCCGCACCCTCGACGCCGCGAAGCCGGGGGCGCCGGTGGTTTATGCCGGGACACGCCTTGACCTGTATGCGCTGAACGGCGGTTGCTGCGCCAAGGACCGTTTTGGTGCCGAGGCGCCGAGCTATCCGGGGCTCGATCTACCGGTGAGTGCGCTGCTCGATACTTTGTTGTTGCCGTTGTCGTTGTTCACGGCGTTGGGTGTGGGGTTTCAGGCGACTGGCGGTTTGTAACGCCCAACGTGAGTGCAGGTGTGCTAGGGATCATTTGTGGCGAGGGGATTTATCCCCGTTGGACTGCGAAGCAGGCCCTTGAGATCGGATCATTCTTCCTTAGCAACTGCATGGACACACGAACAATTGGGGCCGCTTCGCGGCCCAGCGGGGATAAATCCCCTCGCCACAATGATCGCGCTGTCCCAGGTGTCACTTTATTTACCAAGCTTGCGCAACTCATCCGACTCCACCACCCGCACCCCATCCTGCTCTTCCAGCGCAAGCCGCCACATGGCCCGGGCTAACTGACAGGCTTCGATGCCGTGATATTTACCTGGAATCAGCTTGGACAAGGGCCCGGCCAGTTGCTCGGCCAAACGCGGCTCTACTCGGTCGCCCAGCAGCAGGGAAGGCCGGCAGAGGGTCAGTTGCGGCCAGTCCTGGGCCTTGAGGGCCGCCTCCATTTCACCTTTGACCCGGTTGTAGAAAATCGAGGACTTGGCATCGGCCCCCAGCGCGCTGATCACGATCAGGTGCCGTGCGCCCAGCTCCCTGGCGCGTTTGGCAAATGCCACCACCAGGTCCAGGTCCACTGCGCGGAATGCCTGTTCGGAGCCGGCTTTCTTGATGGTGGTGCCGAGGCAGCAGAAGGCGATGTCCACCGGGCCTTCCAGCCGCTGCAGCAACTCGGCCGGTTCCCCGACCGGATTTTCCAGGTGCGGATGCTCGGCCAGTGGCCGGCGGGACGGCGCGAGGACCCGGGTGATGGTCGGCTCGTTGAGCAGCCGGTCCAACAGGTGTTCCCCGGTCAACCCGGTCGCGCCGGCGAGCAAAACATGCTGAGGCGTCAAGTACATAGTGTTTCCCCCTTGATACGGTTCAGCTTAGTTGCTCTTTTTGGCCTCGTCGTTCAGTGCAGCACTTTGCAATGCTTTTCGCGCCTGCTGTTTGCGGAGCAGTTGCCAGTGGGACAGGACGGTGCGAGGGGCCCAGATCTGCGGTTCCGAGGCTTCGAAGTTGTCCGCCTGTTCCCGTTCGGCGACGATGCCCTTGGCGCGCTTGAAGGCTTGTTCCAGATCATCGGTCTGGTTCAGCGCCTGGGCGAACAGAGCGTCGCCAAAGTACGTGAAGTTGGCCTCTTCCGAGCAGCCGAAGGACACCCGGTCGGCCCGCGAAGCGGTCATGACCAGGGTCCGTTCGTCCTTGAGCGCCGGAATGAAACCACCGGAATAGCAGGCGGAAATCACCACGATCTTGTCGCGGTTCTTCAGCGGCGACAGCACCGCGGCCAGTTCGTCTGCGGGCAGGTCGGCCAGTTCCATGCGCGGTTGGTCGAGGACCAGTTCATGCTCGCTGGTGCCGTGGCTGGTCAGGTAGATGAACACCAGGTCTTCCGGGCCGCTGCGCTCGGCCAGGGTGGCGACGGCGCGGCGCAGACTTTCGCGAGTGGCCATGGGACGGTCGCCGAGGTGGTCGCGGTGGTTCACCAGGCGGATCTGACCGAAGGCGCCGAAACGGCTGGCGAGCATATTGGCGACATAGTCGGATTCGCGCAGGAACACGCTTTGCTTGCCGTCGCCGCCCAGGGTCAGGCTGTACAGCTCCACCGCTGGCGTCGAGGTCGGGATGTTGGCGAGGGCGTCGTCCAGCAGGCGGCCTTGGGCCAGGATGCCGAGTTCGAGCACATCCGGCAGCAGCCTGCCATCGGCGTCGCGTATCCGCTGGCCCTTCGCCCAGGTGCCACTTTGCACGGTGCCGTCCGTCAGCACCAGGGTGCCGCGGCCGTGGTAGCTGTCGCTTTCGAACTGGCCGGTGTAGAAGCTGCCATCGGGCAGGTTCAGGCGACCCTCGCCGGTGAAGCGCCAATCGTTGAAATGGCCGAGGTAATGGCTGCCGTCGGCGCCGATCAATTCACCCTTGCCGGTCAGTGCGCCATCCTTGAACTGGCCGATCCAGACATCGCCATCGGCGTTTTCGTAGCGGCCTCGGCCATTGAGCTGGTTGTTCCTGAAACCGCCGATGTAGACATCGCCATCGGCGCTGTTGAAGGTGCCCTTGCCTTGGAGTTGGCCGTCGACGAAATGCCCGGTGAACTGGTTGCCGCTGGCGTCGAAGCGCTGGCCTTCGCCATTCGGCTTGCCGTTGACGAACGGGCCCTGGTACTGGCTGCCGTCGTCGAGTTCGAGGCGGCCGAGACCGGAATAACGGTCGGCCTTGAACTCGCCCCGGTAGGTCATGCCGTTTTCCTTGAGCGTCCCTTCGCCGTCCCGCCGGCCCTGCTTGAAGCCGCCGGTGTAGCTGCTGGTCGGCGTGGTCAGGCTGCCTTGGCCGTGGAACAGCCCATGCTCGAATTGGCCGCGATAAACCTCGCCATTGCTGCCGTGCCATTCGCCGGCGCCGTGCCACTGGCCCTTGTCGAACTGTCCGGCGTACCAACTGCCGTTGGGGTAATCGATGCGCCCCTGGCCTTGCAGCAGGCCGTCCACCAGGTCGCCGCGATAGCGCCCACCGTCGGGCAGGCGGGCATCGGGAGGCAACGGCGATTCGCCGTCGCCGCAAGCGGTGAGCAGGAGGGCCAGGGTCAGGGGGACAAGTGCGCGCATAACGGGATCCAAGTAATCAGGCGACGAGTATGCCGCAGCTATGCGCGTTGAAGCGATGCGAAACTGCATGAGCGGTTTCGCGACCGCAAGGGTCTACACGAAGCAGAGCGACAGTGGCTCGGCGATGTAGGCCGGTTTTTCCGACCCTTCGATTTCCAGGGTAGCGGTCGCCTTGAGCAGCCACTGGCCGGGTTTTTTCTCGGTGACGTCCACCAGTTCGACCTTGAGCCGGACCTTCGAGTCGACTTTTACCGGTTGGATAAAGCGCACGCTGTCCAGCCCGTAGTTGACGACCATCTTCACGCCCTCGGGCAAAATCAGGATGTCTTCCATCAGTTTGGGCATCAGCGACAGCGACAGGAAACCGTGGGCGATGGTGCTGCCGAACGGGGTCTGCGCGGCCTTCACCGGATCGACGTGGATGAATTGGAAGTCGCCTGTGGCTTCGGCGAACAGGTTGATGCGGTCCTGATCGATGGTCAGCCAATCGGAACATCCGAGTTCCTTGCCGACATAATCCTTGAGCGCTGTAACGGGAACGTAGGGCATTGAGACTCTCCTTGGTTCATCTGTCCTGCTTTTATGGAACGGGGATCTGCGCCCCCGAGAACCACTGTAGATCAACATGGCGCGCCGGGAAGGTCATCGACCATGCTTTTTACGAATGCCGAACCATAGCGCGGGCGTGCTTATAATGCCGGCGCATTCTTTGCAATTCGGTTCTTTCACGGTGGGTGTTTGATTCCGTGGCGAGGGAGCTTGCTCCCGGTGGGCTGCGCAGCGGCCCCATTTTATGAGCGCTTCGCACTCAAGCGGGAGCAAGCTCCCTCGCCACGGAATCATGCCGTGAACCGAATTGGCGCGTTCATTGGGTCTGTTGTAGAGGGAGAAAGCGGATGTTGCTAAGGGGCCTGACCTGGCTGGTGCTGTTCCAATTGCTGGGCACCGCCATCAATCATTTGTTCCTGCCGATCCTGCCAGGGCCGATCGTGGGCCTGCTGCTGATGCTGGGCTACCTGATCGCTCGCGGCGAAGTCAGCGAACCATTGAACCTCGCCGCCAGCAGCCTGTTGCGCTACCTGCCGTTGCTGCTGGTGCCGCCGGCGGTGGGCGTCATGGTCTACGCCCGGGCGATCGCCGCAGACTTCTGGGCGATTGTCGGCGCGCTGGTGCTGTCGCTGGTCCTTTCCGTGATGCTGACGGGCGTGCTGATGCAGCGCCTGGCCCGGCGCCATATCGTCGAGCCGGAGGACGCGCCATGATGTTCGATTGGCAGGGCGCCTGGACCTCAGTCATCCACCATCCGCTGTTTGGCATCGGCATCACCCTGGGCGCCTATCAATTGGTGCTGGCGGCGTTCGAAAAGACCCGCTGGGTGTTCCTCCAGCCCGTATTGATGTCGATGCTGGTGCTGATCGCCGTGCTGGTCGGCTGCGGCATCAGCTACGCCGAATACCGCAAGAGCACCGAAATCCTCAGCATCCTGCTGGGGCCGGCAACCGTGGCGCTGGCGGTGCCGCTGTACTTGAACCTGCGGCGAATCCGTCAATTGTTCTGGCCGATTTTTACTACGCTGGTGATAGGCGGGGTGTTTGCCACCGGTTCCGCCGTGGTGCTGGGCTGGGCGTTTGGCGCCGAGCACATGATTCTCATGACGATGGCACCCAAGTCCGTGACTTCGCCCATCGCGATGCTGGTGGCCGAGCAGATCGGTGGCGTGGCTGCGATGGCGGCGGTGTTCGTGTTGATCACCGGTGTGCTCGGGGCGATCCTCGGCCCGAGCATTCTGACCCGCTTGGGTGTCCACAGTCCCGAGGCCCGCGGCATGGCCCTGGGCCTGACGGCCCATGCGGTGGGTACGTCGGTGGCGTTGCAGGAAAGCGAGGAAACCGGTGCCTTCGCGGCGCTGGCGATGAGTCTGATGGGCGTGGCCACGGCGGTGCTGCTGCCGCTGGTGGTGTCGATGACGGTTTAAGGAACGAGTTATGAGCTTGCCGCTGTTTCCGCTGAACACCGTGTTGTTCCCCGGTTGCATTCTCGATCTGCAGATTTTCGAGGCACGTTACCTCGACATGATCGGACGCTGCATGAAAAAGGGCGAAGGCTTCGGGGTGGTGTGCATCCTCGATGGCGAGGAGGTCGGCATCGCGCCTGACGGCTATGCGCGGGTCGGCTGTGAAGCGCTGATCACCGATTTTTCCCAGCAGGAGAACGGCCTGCTGGGCATTCGGGTGCAGGGCGGCCGGCGTTTTCTCGTGCACAGCAGCAGCGTCCAGGCCGATCAGCTCACCGTGGCTGAAGTCGAATGGCTGGAAGACGAGCCGGAACAACCGCTGCAGGACGAGGACGCCGACCTGGTGGCGCTGCTCAAGGCCCTGGCCGAACATCCGATGGTCGAGGCGCTGAACATGGGCACCGAAGCCACCGGCCAACAGTCCCTCGCCAATCAACTGGCCTATCTGCTGCCGTTCAACGAACTGGACAAGCTCGACCTGTTGCAACTCGACGATCCGCAACAGCGGCTGGATGCGATCCAGGCGTTGCTTGATGAGTTGCAAGGCGAACTGTTTGCCTGAGGTACATCCATCGAACAACACCGGTCCCCGGTGGGAGCGAGCTTGCTCGCGATAGCGGCGGGTCAGCTTGCATCAGTATTGAATGTACAGCCGCCTTCGCGAGCAAGCTCGCTCCCACAGGGAAACACTGTGTCTCGGGATTAGTAGGCATACCGCAACATCGCATGCGGCAAATGCCGCAAGGCGAAGAAGCTGAACACCGCCACCAACGCCGGCAGAATCAGCCACCAGATTTTCGGCGGCATGGCGCGCAGCGGCTCCTGGCGTTGGCTCAACCACAGCACGGCGGCGCAGACGCTGGCGGCGAGCATGGCGCCGGCAACGACGTCGCTTGGCCAGTGCGCGCCGAGGTAAACCCGCGACAGGGCAATGGCCAACGCCGGCAACGAACCAAGCAACAGCCAGGTCAGGCGCAGGCGTGGTGGTTGGCCGCGACCGGCCAGTACGGCGAGGCTCAGGAACAGGGCAAATGCGCCGGAGGCGTGGCCGCTGGGCATGCTGTAGCTGGTCAAGGGGTCGGTGAGGATTTCCGGGCGCACGCGGGCGAAAAAGTGCTTGGTGCCGGTGTTTGCCAGGGCGGTGAGCAACATGGTGGCCCCGGCAAAAATCGCCTGCCGCCATTGGCGCGCCAATAACAGCAGTCCGGTCAGCAGCGCGCTGAAGATCAGCATGTTGCGAAATTCACCGATCAGCGTGAAGGTCACGGCGATTTCATCCAGCGTCGCGCTGCGATGTTCCTGCACCAGCGCCATCAAGCCCTGGTCGAAGGCGGCCAGGTAGCGGAAACCGATGAACAGACTGATCAGGATCGCCAGGCCAACACCGGCGATGATTGCCGAGGCATGGCGATGACGACGCAGGCTGCTGTTGACGCTCAGGCCGAGCATCAACGCGATACTGCCGATGACAACGCCGGCCTGCGGCCAGAAGCCTTCGGGCAATGGCAGGCGGAACGCCGCGCCGGTGGCCCAACCCGGCAGCAAATAGGCGACGGTCCAGCCTGACGCGGCCACCAGGCTGACGACGGCAAAACGTGGGAACGGCATGTCGCACATCCCCGCAACCATCGGCAGCATCGGTCGCAACGGGCCGATGAAGCGTCCCACCAGCAGGCTGGCGATGCCGTAGCGCTGGAAATATCCTTCCGCAGCGCTCATCCATTCCGGATGATGCCGCAGCCCCGGCAGGCGCCGGATGTTCTGGTGGAAATGCCGGCCCAGGAAGTACGACACCAGGTCCCCCAACAATCCGCCGAGAAGGCCCAGCAACAAGGTTTCACCCAAGGACAACGCACCACTACCCGCCAGCACTGTGATCGCGAACAACAGCACGGTGCCCGGCACGATCAGCCCGGCGATGGCCAGGCATTCAACGCACGCGACGACGAACACCGCCACCGCCAGCCATTGCGGGTTGACGGTCAGCCAGCCGGTGATGCTATCGAGCCATGGGCCCATAAAAACAACTCCATTCAATAGTGATGGGCATGCAATTTTTGCTGTGTGAACGAAAACTAAAGATCACAGAAGCTTCAAGCTGTGGGAGCGAGCTTGCTCGCGATAGCGGTGTGTCAGTCGCCATTTATTTCACAGGCCTGGCGCCATCGCGAGCAAGCTCGCTCCCACAAGGGGCCACAGGGTCATGCAGTGTTTATGTTCAGGACAGCAAAAAATAATCCCGGCCCTCGACCTGTCCGCGCCGCAGCGGGTTGCGGGTGCACCACGGGGCGTAGGCGGCATCGACGAAGCGGTAGGGCAGGTGTTCGTCCCGCCCCAGCGGAATGCCCAGGCGGGTGGTCTGGATCACATTGACCGTTGGTACACCGACGTCTTCCACCAATAACCGTTCCGGGTCGAAGCGCTTGGCGTCCCAATCCGGCACTTTCAGGCCCAGAGCCTTGCACAGCAAGGTCTGGCCGGCACAGAGTTTTTGCGGTGTGCGCGGCCGGCCCTGGGCGTCGGGGTTGTTCAGGAGCATCTGCGCCAGGCTCGCCGGCCCGCTGATGCTGTCCACCCACGGGTACGCGGATTTGATCAGGACCGCGTTGCCGGGGCCTTGGGCACTGAAGTTCAGGGAATCGCCGCCCCGGGCGTAGTACATATAGATGTGCCCGCCATCCAGAAACAAAGCCTTGCGCTTTTCCGTGTAGCCCAGCGAGGCGTGGCTGCCTTTTTCGGCGAAGTAATACGCTTCGGTCTCGATGATCCGCGCGCTGAGCCACAGGTCACCGACCTTGTGGCGGATGACTTTGCCCAGCAGGTCCTGGGCGAGTACCTGGGCGTCGCGGTCAAAAAAAGCGTGGGGCAAGGCGCTGGGCGTTGGAGGCGAATCGGTCATGGCAGTGGACGAGGTCAGGCCAAAGATAGCGCGATGATAACAACGGATAGCTTAATTACCGCTGAACAGTGAACGGAATGTCGGCGGTTTATGCCTGTTTTCAATCTCCGCCGGTCACTGCTGTGAGACCGCGCTGTTAGTCGAGGGTTACGACAGCTATAATCTGCCGCTTTCCTCTTTGCCAAGACCACACAGACCATGACTGAGTCCGTTCTTGACTACATGACCCGCCTGGGTCGCGCCGCCCGCGAAGCGTCGCGCATCATCGGCCGTGCCAGCACCGCGCAGAAGAACCGCGCCCTGCAGGCCGCCGCCAATGCGCTGGACGCCGCTCGCGCCGAGTTGTCCGCCGCCAACGAACTGGACCTGGCCGCTGGCCGGGCCAATGGGCTTGAGCCGGCCATGCTCGAACGCCTGGCGCTGACCCCGGCACGCATCGACGGCATGATCGTCGGTCTGCGTCAGGTCGCGGCACTGCCGGACCCGGTCGGGGCGATCCGCGACATGAGCTATCGGCCGTCGGGTATCCAGGTCGGCAAGATGCGCGTGCCCCTGGGCGTGGTCGGGATCATCTACGAGTCGCGGCCGAACGTGACCATCGACGCCGCGAGCCTGTGCCTGAAGTCCGGTAACGCGACCATCCTGCGTGGCGGTTCCGAGGCGATCCACTCCAACCGCGCCATTGCCGCCTGCATCCAGCGCGGCCTGGCCGAAGCCAACCTGCCGGCCGCCGTCGTGCAAGTGGTGGAAACTACCGATCGCGCGGCGGTCGGCGCGCTGATCACCATGCCCGAGTTCGTCGACGTCATCGTGCCCCGTGGCGGCAAGGGGCTGATCGAGCGCGTCAGTCGCGACGCTCGCGTGCCGGTGATCAAGCACCTGGACGGCATCTGCCACGTCTACGTCAGCGCCCATGCCGAATTGCCGAAGGCCCAGCGCATCGCCTTCAACGCCAAGACCTACCGCTACGGTATCTGCGGTGCGATGGAAACCTTGCTGGTGGATCAGGCGGTTGCCGAGCATTTCCTGCCGTCGATGGCGGCCCAGTTCCGCGAAAAAGGCGTCGAACTGCGCGGTTGCGAACGCACCCGGGCGATCATCGAGGCCGCGGTGGCTACCGAGGAAGACTGGAACACCGAATACCTGGCGCCGATCCTGTCGATCCGCGTCGTGGACGGGCTGGACGAGGCCATCGAGCACATCAACCGCCACGGCTCCCAGCACACCGATGCCATCGTCAGCGAACACCAGGGCGAAACCCGGCGTTTCGTGACCGAAGTGGACTCGGCGTCGGTGATGATCAACGCACCGACCTGCTTTGCCGATGGCTTTGAATACGGATTGGGCGCCGAGATCGGCATTTCTACTGATAAGCTGCACGCCCGTGGCCCGGTGGGCCTCGAAGGTCTGACCTGCGAGAAGTACATCGTGGTCGGCGACGGCCAGTTGCGCGGGCAGGAGCCGGTCTGACTTGGGCGACCTCGACCCACTGGCCCCTGTGACTAAGCCCGCTGTGACGGCGACCGCGCCAAAGCGCATCGGTATCCTGGGCGGCACATTCGACCCGGTGCACATCGGCCATTTGCGCGGTGCGCTGGAAGTTGCCGACGCCCTGGCCCTCGATGAGCTGCGCCTGACGCCCAGCGCCCGGCCGCCTCATCGGGACACGCCGCAGGTTTCGGCCCGGGATCGCCTGGCGATGGTCGAGTGCGCGGTGGCCGGTGTGGCGCCGTTGGTGGTGGATGCCCGCGAATTGCAGCGGGACAAACCGTCCTACACCATTGATACCCTGGAGCTGATGCGCGCCGAACTGGCCGCCGAAGCCCAGGTTTTCCTGCTTCTGGGCTGGGACGCATTTTGCGGCCTGCCCACTTGGCATCGCTGGGAAGAGTTGCTCCAGCATTGCCACATCCTGGTGCTGCAACGCCCGGATGCCGACAGCGAGCCGCCGGATGCCTTGCGCAACCTGCTGGCGGCGCGCTCGGTGAGCGACCCGCTGGCCCTGAAGGGGCCGAGCGGACAGATTGCATTCGTCTGGCAGACGCCGCTCGCGGTATCCGCCACCCAGATCCGTCAACTGCTGGCCAGCGGTAAGTCGGTACGTTTCCTGGTGCCCGACGCGGTCCTGGCCTACATCGATGCGCACGGTCTGTACCGTGCGTCGAACTGAACAAGGCGCGCTCCGCCGACACGGATCAACGTGTACCGAGCGCCCGAACACATGAGCAAAACGAGTTTTTTATGACTGACAAAGACCTGAACAAAGTAAAGCGCAAGGGCACCTTCAAGAGCGCCCCGCTGCCGGTAGAAGCACACACCGGCGTGGCGCTGGCCGGCGAAGAGCTGGTCAAGGTGGCCGTGGCGGCCCTGGAAGACGTCAAGGCCCAGGATATCCAAGTGATCGACGTTCGCGAGAAGCAGAGCATCACTGACTACATGATCATCGCCACCGGTACCTCCAACCGCCAGATCGGCGCGATGCTGGACAAGGTCCGCGAAGCGGTCAAGGCACAGGGCGTCAAGCCGCTGGGCGAAGAAGGCAAGGGCGACAGCGATTGGGTCCTGTTGGACATGGACGACGTCATCGTGCACATGATGACCGCGTCGGCGCGCCAGTTCTATGACCTGGAGCGCCTGTGGGCCGGTGCCGAGCAGAGCCGTTCGGCCAGCGCCGCGCACCACAGCCCGGAAAACACCCATGAGCACTTCACCAAGCTCAACAAAGACCAGCAATAAGGGATCGCTGTGCGACTGCGCCTGATCGCCGTCGGTTCTCGCATGCCCAAGTGGGTGGAAGAAGGCTGGCATGAATATGCCAAGCGTCTTCCGTCCGAGCTGGCCCTGGAACTGGTGGAAATTCCGCTCAACACCCGTGGCAAGAATGCCGACGTGGCGCGCTTTATCCGCCAGGAAGGCGAAGCCATGCTGGCCAAGGTCGGGCCGAACGAGCGCGTCGTCACCCTGGAAGTCCACGGCAAGCCCTGGAGTACCGAGCAATTGGCGGTCGAGCTCGATCGCTGGCGGCTGGACTCGCGCACGGTCAATTTCATGGTCGGTGGCCCGGAAGGGCTGGCGCCGGAAGTCTGTGCCCGGGCCGACCAGCGCTGGTCGTTATCGCCGTTGACGTTGCCGCACCCGCTGGTGCGGATCCTGATCGGTGAACAGTTGTATCGTGCCTGGACAGTCTTGTCCGGGCACCCTTACCACAAGTAATCCTGCTCTCATGCCCCAGCCGATCCGCATCAAGGACCACGAAAAAGACGCCCGCCTGGTGCGGGGCCGCGTCGTGTTCGGCGCCATTACCGTGGTGACGCTGATCGGCGTGCTGATTGCGCGGTTGTATTTTCTCCAGGTCATCCAGTACGAGTACCACTCGACCCTGTCGGAAAGTAACCGGGTGCATGTGCAACCCATTCCGCCGACCCGTGGGCTGATCTTCGACCGCAACGGCGTGGTGGTGGCGGACAACCGGCCCAGCTTCAGCCTGAGCATGACCCGCGAACGTTCCGGCGACTGGCAGAAAGTCCTCGACGTGATCGTCGAAGTGCTGCAACTGACGCCCGAGGACCGGGTCATCTTCGAGAAACGCATGCGTCAGGGCCGGCGCCCCTTCGAGCCGGTGCCGATCATGTTCGAGCTGACCGAAGAGCAGATCGCCCTGATCGCCGTGAACCAGTTCCGCCTGCCCGGCGTGGAAGTGGTGGCGCAACTGGTGCGGCATTACCCCCAAGGGCCGCATTTCGCCCACTCGGTCGGCTACATGGGCCGGATCAACGAAAAAGAGCTCAAGACCCTCGACCCGGTCAACTACAGCGGCACCCACCACATCGGCAAGACCGGCATCGAGCGATTCTACGAGGCCGAGCTGCACGGCCAGGTGGGTTACGAGGAAGTCGAGACCAACGCCCGGGGCCGGGTGCTGCGGGTGCTCAAGCGTACCGACCCGATTCCCGGCAAGGACATCGTCCTGAGCCTGGACATCAAGTTGCAGGAAGCCGCCGAGGCGGCGCTGGGCGGGCGGCGTGGTGCCGTGGTTGCGCTGGACCCGAACACCGGCGAGGTCCTGGCGATGGTCAGCCAGCCGAGCTTCGACCCGAACCTGTTCGTCACCGGCATCAGTTTCAGGGCCTATGCCGAGCTGCGCGATTCCATCGATCGGCCGTTGTTCAACCGCGTGCTGCGCGGGCTCTACCCGCCGGGTTCGACCATCAAGCCGGCCGTGGCGATTGCCGGGCTGGACTCCGGCGTGGTGACCGCGTCGACCCGGGTCTACGATCCGGGCTACTACATGCTGCCCAACTACGACCACAAGTATCGCAACTGGAACCGCACCGGCGACGGCTACGTAGACCTGGAAACAGCGATCATGCGTTCCAACGACACCTATTTCTATGACCTGGCCCACAAGCTGGGGATCGATCGGTTGTCGTCCTACATGAACAAGTTCGGCATCGGTCAGAAAGTCTCCCTGGACATGTTCGAAGAATCCCCAGGCCTGATGCCGTCCCGCGAGTGGAAACGGGCGACGCGCCGCCAGGCCTGGTTCCCCGGCGAAACCCTGATCCTCGGGATCGGCCAGGGCTACATGCAGGCGACGCCGCTGCAATTGGCCCAGGCCACGGCATTGGTGGCGAGCAAGGGCAAGTGGTATCGCCCGCACCTGGCCAAGACCATCGAAGGCGAGAAGCCGGTGGACCCGGACCCGATGCCGGACATCATCCTGCGCAACCCGTCGGACTGGCAGAAGGTCAACAACGGCATGCAGCAGGTCATGCACGGCGCCCGGGGTACCGCGCGCAAGGCAGCCATCGGCTCGCCGTATCGGATTGCCGGCAAGAGCGGTACCGCCCAGGTGGTGGCGATCAAGCAGGGCGAGAAGTACGACCGCTCCAAGGTCCAGGAGCGCCATCGCGACCACGCCTTGTTCGTCGGTTTCGCACCGGCCGACAACCCGAAGATCGTCGTCTCGGTGATGGTCGAGAACGGTGAGTCCGGTTCCGGCGTCGCCGCCCCGGTGGTGCGCCAGGTCATGGACGCCTGGCTGCTGGACGAGCACGGCCAGCTCAAGCCCGAATTCGCAAGCCCCATCAGCGCGGAGGCTACGGCCCGTGAAGAATAATTTCGACCGCATCCTCTCCAGCGAAGATGTGATGCGCCGTCGCGCCACCTTGCTGCAGCGCATGCACATCGACGGGCCGTTGCTGATCCTGCTGCTGACATTGGCGGCCGGCAGCCTGTTCGTGCTGTATTCGGCCAGCGGCAAGAGCTGGGACCTGCTGGCCAAGCAGGCCACCTCGTTCGGCATCGGCCTGGTGTCGATGATCGTCATCGCCCAGCTCGAACCGCGCTTCATGGCGCGCTGGGTGCCGCTGGCCTATGTGGTGGGCGTGGGCTTGCTGGTGGTGGTGGACGTGATGGGCCACAACGCCATGGGCGCCACCCGCTGGATCAACATCCCCGGGGTGATCCGCTTCCAGCCCTCGGAATTCCTCAAGATCATCATGCCGGCGACCATCGCCTGGTACCTGTCCAAGCGCACCTTGCCGCCGCAGCTCAAGCACGTGTGCATCAGCCTGTTGCTGATCGGCATCCCGTTCATCCTCATCGTGCGCCAGCCGGACCTCGGCACCTCGCTGCTGATCCTGGCTGGCGGCGCCTTCGTGCTGTTCATGGGCGGGTTGCGCTGGCGCTGGATCCTCAGCGTGATCGCCATCGCCGTGCCGGTGTCGGTGGCGATGTGGTACTTCGTGATGCACGACTACCAGAAGCAGCGGATCCTGACGTTCCTCGATCCGGAGAGCGATCCGCTGGGCACCGGCTGGAACATCATCCAGTCCAAGGCCGCCATCGGTTCCGGCGGCGTGTTCGGCAAGGGTTGGCTGATGGGTACCCAGTCGCACCTGGACTTTCTGCCGGAAAGCCACACCGACTTCATCATCGCGGTGATGGGCGAGGAGTTCGGCCTGGTGGGTATCTGCGTGCTGCTGTTGATCTACCTGTTGTTGATCGGCCGGGGCCTGGTGATCACGGCCCAGGCGCAGACGCTGTTCGGCAAATTGCTCGCCGGCAGCCTGACCATGACGTTTTTTGTTTATGTTTTCGTCAACATCGGTATGGTCAGTGGCCTGCTGCCGGTCGTGGGGGTGCCGTTGCCATTCATTAGCTACGGAGGAACTTCGCTGGTGACACTACTGTCAGCGTTTGGGGTTTTGATGTCGATCCATACCCATCGCAAGTGGATCGCTCAGGTTTGAATAAGGTGAAGAGTTCAATGCAAGCAATGCGTGGCTGGTCGACGCGATATGCGCCGTGGGTCGGCCTGGTCGGCTTCCTGGGCTGTGCGCCGCATGCCGTGGCAGGCGAATATGAAGGCTCGCCGCAAGTGGCCGAGTTTGTCGGTGAAATGACCCGCGACTACGGTTTTGCCGGCGAACAGCTGATGGGGGTGTTCCGCGAGGCCGAGCGCAAGCAGTCGATTCTCGACGCGATCTCCCGGCCCGCCGAGCGCGTCAAGCAGTGGAGCGAATACCGGCCGATGTTCATCACCGAGGCGCGGATCGCCCGGGGCGTGGATTTCTGGCGCCAGCACGAGGCCGCGCTGGCCCGCGCCGAGCAGGAGTATGGCGTGCCGGCCCAGGTCATCGTGTCGATCATCGGCGTTGAAACCTTCTTTGGCCGCAATACCGGCAATTTCCGGGTGATCGACGCGCTGTCGACCCTGGGTTTCGATTACCCGCCCCGCGCCGAGTTCTTCCGCAAGGAACTGCGCGAGTTCCTGTTGCTGGCTCGCGAAGAACAAGTTGATCCAATGACCCTCAAGGGTTCCTACGCCGGGGCGATGGGCCTGCCGCAATTCATGCCAAGCAGTTTCCGCGCCTATGCTGTGGATTTCGACGGCGACGGCCACATCAATATCTGGACCAATCCGACGGATGCCATCGGCAGTGTTGCCAGCTATTTCAAGCGCCATGGCTGGGAGGCCGGCGAACCGGTGGTCAGCCGTGCCGATGTGCGTGGCGAGCAGGTGGACGAGGGCCTGACCGAGGGCATCGAGCCGACGAAAACCGTCGGGGAGTTGCGAGCGCTGGGCTGGTCGAGTCATGATGCGCTGCGTGATGACATGCCAGTCACCGCAATGCGCCTGGAAGGCGAGCAGGGCCCCGAATATTGGATGGGCCTGAAGAATTTCTACGCGATTACGCGTTATAACCGCAGCGTGATGTACGCCATGGCCGTATATCAACTGTCTGAAGAGCTGGTCAAAGCACGGGGCGTCAAATAATGCGGGCAATGCCTACCTATCAACCCCTGAAAGCCAGGCCCCTCAAGCTGGTGGCATTGGCTGCGCTGTCGCTGTTGGTCGTCAGTTGTTCGACCAGCCGCGCACCGACCCAGAAGAACAGCAACGTCGTGAAAGCCACGCCGGGCCTGGACATCAACCGGGCCCACAAGGACGGCGCGCCGTGGTGGGACGTGGATGTCTCGCGCATTCCCGACGCAACGCCGACCCTGCACACCGGCCCCTACAAGGCCAACCCGTATACGGTGCTGGGCAAGACCTATTTCCCAATGGCTGATTCCAAGCGCTATGTGGCCTCGGGCACGGCGTCCTGGTACGGCACCAAGTTCCATGGCCAGAACACCGCCAATGGCGAGGTCTACGACCTTTATGGCATGAGCGCTGCCCACAAGACCTTGCCGCTGCCCAGCTATGTGCGGGTGACCAACCTGGACAACAACAAGAGCGTGATCCTGCGGGTCAACGACCGTGGGCCGTTCTATTCCGACCGGATCATCGACCTGTCGTATGCGGCGGCGAAAAAGCTCGGTTACGCTGAAATCGGCACTGCGCGGGTCAAGGTCGAAGGCATTGATCCGCAGGAATGGTGGGCCCAGCGCGGCCGTCCGGCGCCTTTGATGCTCAACGAGCCGAAAGTGGCGCAAAATGCCGCGCCGACCGTGACGGCTTCCACCGGTACGGTCGAGCAATGGACCCCACCGCCGCAGCAACATGCGGCGGCCGTGGTGCCCGTGCAGATCGACCCAAAAAAAAACGCTTCTGCAACAGCGTCTGGCCAGTATCTGCAAGTGGGCGCGTTCGCCAACCCGGACGCTGCCGAGCTGTTGAGGTCGAAGCTGAGCTCGATGGTCAGCGCGCCGGTGTTCATCAGCTCGATCGTGCGCAACCAGCAGACACTGCATCGGGTGCGCCTGGGGCCGATCGGTTCTCCGGGTGAAGTCCAGCAGGTGCAGAACAGTGTGCGCCTGGCCAATCTCGGTTCGCCGAGCCTGGTCACGGCTGAGTAGATTTGAAAGGCCCGCTTGCGGTTTGGGCGGGTCAGGTTGTTGGCTCCATCAATAACAAAAGCCCGGCAAGGGTTGTGAGTGAGCAACTTAAATACGCGGCGGCCCGTTAAGAGGCTGCCTGTTTAGTTCTGCCTTCGGGCAGTCCCATTAGCGATTTCGAGAGACGGATGAACATCACCACCTTTGCCAAACGCCTTTGCCTGCTAGTCCCGCTGCTTCTCTCTCCGGCCGCATTCGCGGTCGAGATGATGCCTTCGCCTCCACAACTGGCGGCCAAGGCCTATGTCCTCATGGATGCCAGCAGCGGCAATGTGCTGGTGGAGAACAATGGTGACCAGCGCCTGCCACCGGCCAGCCTGACCAAGCTGATGACCGCCTACATCGCCACGCTGGAGATTCGTCGTGGCCAGATTGGCGAGAACGATCCGGTCACCGTCAGCGAGAATGCCTGGCGCACCGGCGGTTCGCGGATGTTCATCAAGGTCGGCTCGCAAGTGACCGTCAGCGACCTGCTGCACGGCATCATCATCCAGTCCGGCAACGACGCCAGCGTCGCCCTGGCCGAGCACATCGCCGGCAGCGAAGATGCGTTCGCCGACATGATGAACAAAACCGTGGCCGACCTGGGCATGACCAACAGCCACTTCATGAACCCGACCGGCCTGCCGAACCCTGAGCACTACTCGTCGGCTCACGACATGGCGGTGCTGGCCCGGGCAATCATCCACGAAGACCCGGCGCACTACGCCATCTACTCCCAGAAGGAGTTCTTCTGGAACGGCATCAAGCAACCTAACCGCAACCTGCTGCTGTGGCGCGACAAGACCGTCGATGGCCTGAAGACCGGTCACACCGACGAAGCGGGCTATTGCATGGTGTCTTCGGCCGTGCGCGACGGCATGCGCCTGATCGCCGTGGTCTTCGGCACCAGCAGCGAAGTGGCTCGTGCCGCTGAAACCCAGAAGCTGCTGACCTACGGTTTCCGTTTCTTCGAAACCCAGACCTTCTACCAGAAGGGCACCGAACTGGCCCAGGCCCAGGTCTGGAAAGGTTCCACCAACCAGGTGAAGGCCGGCCTGGCCCAGGACCTGACCATGACCCTGCCGAAAGGCCAGCTCAAGAAGCTCGCCGCCAGCATGACCATGAATCCGCAACTGACCGCGCCGATCGCCAAGGGTGACGTCATCGGCAAGGTCGAAGTCAAACTGGAAGACAAGGTGGTGCACAGCGCCGACCTGATCGCGCTGGACGCGGTCGAGGAAGGTGGTATCTTCCGCCGCATGTGGGATAGCATCCGTCTATTCTTCTACGGCTTGTTCAACTGATTCCGAGTGTTGACCTGCATGGCCCCGTTCCTTTCCGGCGCGGGGCCATGTTCGTTACCACGCCTTGCGAGGCCGTTACGCCATGACAGACTCTGAAGTAAAGGCGCCAAAGATCGAATTTCCCTGCGCGGATTACCCGATCAAAGTAATCGGCGACACCGGTGTGGGCTTCAAGGACAAGATCGTCGCGATCCTTGAGAAACACGCCACCGTTGACCTCAAGACCCTGGCTGAGCGCCAGAGTACCAACGGCAAGTACACGACGATCCAGTTGCACATCATTGCCACCGGCCAGGAACAGCTCTACGACATCAACAGCGAGCTGCGAGCGACCGGTTTCGTGCACATGGTGTTGTGATGCCGGGCACGCTGGGCTTTCGCGAGCTGGGCATGATGGCTTACGAGCCGGTCTGGCATGCCATGCAGCGCTTCACCAACGAACGCGGTGACGCGGCGGCTGATGAAGTCTGGCTGGTCGAACACCCACCGGTGTTCACCCAGGGCCAGGCGGGCAAGGCCGAGCATCTATTGCTGCCGGGTGATATCCCGGTGGTGAAGGTCGACCGGGGCGGGCAGGTGACTTACCATGGTCCCGGCCAACTGGTGGCCTACCTGCTGCTGGATGTGCGCAAGCTGGGATTCGGCGTGCGCGAGCTGGTCACGCGCATGGAGACGTGCCTGATCGAATTGCTCGCCAGCTACGGTGTGGCCGCGGCGGCCAAGCCCGATGCACCGGGCGTGTACGTCGACGGGGCGAAGATCGCCTCCCTTGGTCTGCGGATCCGCCATGGTTGTTCGTTCCACGGCCTGGCGTTGAACGTGGACATGAATCTTGAACCGTTCCGACGGATTAATCCCTGTGGCTACGCAGGGCTGGCGATGACCCAGCTGCGCGATCACACAGGATCGATTGAATTTGCCGAGGTAAGTGCCCGGCTGCGCGCGCAGCTCGTCAAACACCTCGACTATGCTGAGCAGACGACCCTCACGGGCGGAATCGACTGATATGACTACTGATGCAGTGCAAACCATGATCCCGACGCAGGACGTCACCGAGCGTCCGGCCCCGCGTGCCAAGGTAGAGGCCGGCGTCAAGCTGCGCGGCGCCGAGAAGGTTGCACGCATTCCGGTCAAGATCATCCCCACCACCGAACTGCCGAAGAAACCCGACTGGATCCGCGTGCGCATCCCGGTTTCCCCGGAAGTCGACCGCATCAAGGCGCTGCTGCGCAAGCACAAGCTGCACAGCGTCTGCGAAGAAGCCTCCTGCCCGAACCTGGGCGAATGCTTCTCCGGCGGTACCGCGACGTTCATGATCATGGGCGACATCTGCACCCGTCGCTGCCCATTCTGCGACGTCGGCCACGGTCGTCCGAAGCCATTGGACGTCAACGAGCCGGAAAGCCTGGCGATCGCCATTGCCGACCTGAAGCTCAAGTACGTGGTCATCACCTCGGTGGACCGCGACGACCTGCGTGACGGTGGTGCCCAGCACTTCGCCGACTGCATTCGCGAAATCCGCAAGCTGTCGCCGAACGTGCAGCTGGAAACCCTGGTGCCGGACTACCGCGGCCGCATGGACATCGCCCTGGAAATCACCGCTGCCGAGCCGCCAGATGTGTTCAACCACAACCTGGAAACCGTGCCACGCCTGTACAAGGCCGCGCGTCCGGGTTCGGACTACCAGTGGTCGTTGACCTTGCTGCAGCGCTTCAAGCAGATGATGCCGCATATTCCGACCAAGTCTGGCTTGATGCTGGGCCTGGGTGAGACCGATGAGGAAGTTATCGAGGTCATGAAGCGCATGCGTGAGCATGACATTGATATGTTGACTCTCGGCCAGTACCTGCAGCCTTCGCGTAGCCACTTGCCGGTGCAGCGTTTTGTACACCCGGATACCTTTGCCTGGTTTGCCGAGGAGGGATACAAGATGGGCTTCAAGAATGTGGCTTCGGGGCCGTTGGTGCGGTCTTCGTATCATGCTGATGAGCAGGCTAAGTTGGTCAAGGCTGAGCTTTTGGGTAGCTGATCCGTTTTTTGCGTAACGGCGGCTGATGGTTCCGCCCTTACGGCGGGTCACTTTTTTCAGACGCCAAAAAAGTAACCAAAAAGGCTTTGCCCCACCACTCGGTGCCTCGCCTAGGCTCGGCATGCCTGAACGAAGGCATCGCTCCGTGGGCCCGCCGCGATGGGCCATCCATGGCCCAGCGCGGCTAACCCGGCATCCATGCCGGGTTACCCACTGCGCAATACCTTCGTTCAGCCATCGTGGTTAACGGGGCGCTTCAGATCAAAAGCAAAAGCAAAAGCAAAAGCGAGGTGGCCTTAAGGGTCGACCTGGTTTCTGGTGGATTGCATATCTCCTATGGGAGCGAGCCTGCTCGCGAAGGCGGTGTGTCAGTTTGCGCTGATGTTGGGTGTACCGGCCTCTTCGCGAGCAAGCTCGCTCCCACCCGGGTTTCGCGGTGAATGTGCATTGGATGGCTGCCGAAAATCCAATGTGGGAGCGAGCTTGCTCGCGAAAGCGGTGGTTCAGCCAAATAAATCCTGGCTGATGCCCCGCTCTTGCTCTTGCTCTTGCTCTTGCTCTTGCTCTTGCTTTGGATCTTGATCTTGATCTTGGCGCCCCGTTAAACCACGCTGGCCGAACGCAGGCATTGTGGAGTGGGCATCCCGGCATGGATGCCGGGATAGCCGCGCAGGGCCATGGATGGCCCATCGCGGCGGGCCCACGGAGCAATGCCGGAGTGAGGGCACACCGAGCCTAGGCGAGGTGCCGAGTGGTGGGGCAGAGCGTTTTTGGTTACTTTTTTGGCGTTTGAAAAAAGTGACCCGCTGTAAGAGCGGAACCACCAGCCGCCGTTACAAAAAAACGGATATACACACGATCAGACGATCAAAAACCCGGAAACCCCATGACCCCACACCACCCCGTCCCAGCACTCCCGCACGAAGGCCTGATCGCCGTGATCGCCCCCGCCGGCCCCGCACCCCTGGACACGGAAAAAGCCATCCAATGGATGCGTGCAAGGGGCCATGAACTGCGAATCTTCCCAGGCGTCTACGAAAAAGACGGCTACCTCGCCGGCCCCGACGAAATCCGCCTCAATGACCTCCACGCCGCCTTCGCCGACCCAGAAATCAACGCTATCATCTGCCTACGCGGCGGCTACGGCACCCCCCGGCTGCTGGATCGCATCGACTTCGACCTCATACGCCGCAACCCCAAGCCATTCGTAGGCTACAGCGACATCACCGCCCTGCACCTCGCCATCAGCCGCTACGCAGGCTTCGTCACCTTCCACGGCCCGCTGCTAAACGCCGACCTCCTGGGCGACAAGGAACCCCCAACCGTCACCTCGTTCTTCAGCCTGCTACGCGGTCAATTGAAGGCCGGCGACGTCCTGAGCCATCCCGCAGCGTACCCGCTGACCACCGTCGAGCCGGGCATCGCCCATGGACGTCTGCTGGGAGGCAACCTCTCGATGATCGCCGCGACCATGGGCACGCCTTACCAGATCGACGCCGAAGGTGTGATCCTGTTCATCGAAGACGTCAACGAACCCCTGTACCGCATCGATCGCCTGCTGACCCAATTGCGACTCGCGGGCACGCTGGCGAAGTTGCGCGGTGTATTGGTGGGGGACGTGGCCGGGGTGGATGTCGAAGCGTTGAACCGGTTGCTCAAGCAGACCTTCGCGCCGTTGCGCATCCCAGTGTTGTCTGGCTGGCGCAGCGGGCACTGCGATCCGAACCTGACCTTGCCCATGGGGGCGTTGGTGACGCTGGACGCGGGGGAGAAGAAGTTGATGTTGGAGCAGGATGTGGTGGTCAGTCTTTAGTTCTTTATTGCCTGATAGTCAGTCATCGCGAGCAAGCTCGCTCCCACAGGTTGACCGAGAACACCTGTGGGAGCGAGCTTGCTCGCGATGGCATCAGCCGCCAAATTCAACGGCTACGCAACGCCTCCAGCAACTGATGGGTCGGATACCCATCCGCCGGCCAGCCAAACGATTGCTGCGCACTGCGGATCGCCTTGCGGGTGTTGGCGCCGATGATGCCGTCGGGGTTGCCCGCGTCGTAGTTGTGCTTGCCGAGCAGCACCTGCAATTCGATACGTTCGCTGCGGCTCAGCGGCAGGTCTTCCTTGGGCCACTGACCGTAGACCAGGCCTCCACCGGTGAAGCGCTCCGACAACAGCCCAACCGCCAGCGCATAGGACGACGAATTGTTGTACTTGAGGATGGCGCGGAAGTTATCGAAGATCAGGAACGCCGGGCCACGATGGCCTGCCGGCAGGAGGAGGGACGCCGAGAGTTGCTTGTCATCCGGCGTTATCGGCAGGCCACCATATTCTGAAACGCCCAGTCGCTCCCATTCAGCGACAGGCTTGCGGATCGTGCCATCGGCCAGCGTGTAGTCGAAGCCCTCGTTGAGCGAGACCTCGAATCCCCATCGTTGGCCACGCTGCCAGCCGGAGCTCTGCAGATAGTGCGCGGTCGACGCCAGGGCATCGGTTGAGCTGCCCCAGATGTCGCGGCGACCGTCGCCGTCAAAGTCCACCGCATGGGTGTTGTAGGTGGTCGGAATGAACTGGGTCTGGCCCATGGCCCCAGCCCAGGAACCGAGCATTTTTTCCGGTGTGATATCGCCCTGTTGCAGGATCTGCAGCGCGGCGATCAGTTGGGCATGGGCAAAGGCCGGACGCCGTCCCTCATAGGCCAGGGTTGCCAGGGAGTTGATGACGGACTTGGTGCCCTGGAACTGACCGAAGTTGCTCTCCATGCCCCACACCGCCACCAGCGCCGCGCGATCGACGCCATAACGCTGCTCGATGTTTTGCAGGACCTGGGCGTTCTGTTGGATCAGGCTCTTGCCTTTATTGACCCGCAGCGGCGACAGCGCGCCGTCGAGATATTCCCACACGGGGCGGGTGAATTCCGGCTGGCTGCGATCGGCCTTGATGACGCTCATGTCCGGGCTGACACCGATGAACGCGCGATCGAACAGATCACCGCGGATCCCGGCGGCCAGCGCCTCTCGGCGAAACCCGGCCTGCCATTCGGCGAAGGTCTGGGTCGGTACGATGTCCAGGTCGTCACTGGTCGGCATGACCGGCGGCACGATGGCGGGGGCGGTCACGGCGGGTGCGGGCTGCAGCGGTTGGGCGTCGGCGGCGGTAGGTTTTTCGGCGCAGGCGACAAGCAGGGCGACGCTTGTGGCAACAATCATTTGGCGCAGTGGCCAACGATGGGAAAGACAGAAGGGCATGCACGGGTCCAGAAATACAAATCAGGTGCCGACCTTAACATGCGAAAGGGGCGTAGGGCTTGTCTGGGTGTTTCAAGCCGCCAGAAAGCAAGAAGCCTCCCAGTTATCAGACTGGAAGGCTTCGCGGCGGTAGCTGCCCTTGCCCTTGGCGGGTCGTTCCTGGCGGCTGCGGAACAGGGGTTGGGCGACGATGGACTTGGCCTTGTTGGGGCCATGCTTGGATGGCTTTTTGCTCATGGTCGGATCTCTCGTGGGGTGGTTTTGCGGGGGAAATCATGGGGCAGGACTGGGGCGTTGTCCATAGGGTAAATGGAGGCAATATTTGTAGGATCAAGGGCGGAAAAGATCGCAGCCTTCGGCAGCTCCTACAATGAAATGCATACCTCTGTAGGAGCTGCCGAAGGCTGCGATCTTTTTATTCAGCGGGTAGTGGCAGTCGTTGTCCGGCCATCAACAACGACAACCGACTGAGGCTCATCCACGGCGAGCCGGCAGCCTGGCCCTTGATCTGCGCATCGATGCGCTGGGCTTCCAGCAGCAGTTGTGCCCAGCGTGACGCCGAGTACCGCTGCAGGGCTTTGCTCATCAGCGGTTTGCGTTTATCCCACACGGGCGGACGGGCCTGGCTGAAGGCCTTGTCCAGGGGCACGCCCTGGCTGTATTGCAGCGACAGGTTGGCCAGCAGCCGCAGCTCCCGGGCCAGGGCCCAGAGGATCACCGGTGGCTCGACGCCTTCGCCCCGCAGGCCTTCGAGCATGCGCAAGGCATGGGCGGCTTCGCCGTTGAGGATCGCATCGGTCAGCCCGAAGACGTCGAAGCGGGCGCTGTCGGCTACGGCGGCCTGGACCGTTTCCACGGTGATCTGCCCGCCTTCGGCCATCAGCTTGAGCTTTTCGATTTCCTGGGCGGCGGCCAGCAGGTTGCCTTCGACCCGGGCGGCGATCAATTCCACCGCGTCCTGGCTGGCCGACAGCCCGGCCTGGGACAGACGCTGGCGGATCCAGCTCGGCAACTGGCTGACGTCCACCGGCCAGATCTGCACGAACTGGGTCTGCGGCCCTTCGACCAGGGCCTTGCCCCACTTGGTTTTCTGCGCACTGCCGTCGAGTTTCGGCAGGCTGATGAGCAGTACCGTGTCTTCGGCCGGTCGCGAGCAATATTCGATCAGTGCGGCGGCACCTTTGTCACCGGGTTTACCTGAAGGCAAACGCAGTTCCAGCAGGCGTTTCTCGGCAAACAGCGACATGCTTGCCCCGGCCTGCAACAACGTACCCCAGTCAAAACTGGCGTCGGCGGCGAACACCTGGCGTTCGTCGAAACCTTGCTGGCGAGCGGCGGAGCGGATGGCGTCGGCGGCTTCCTGGCACAGCAGCGGGTCATCGCCGCTGATGATATAGACCGGCGCGAGGGCGCCTTGCAGGTGTTTGCCGAGTTGCGCGGGAGCGAGCTTCATAAGGGTAGGCGAGCGGGGCGCCAAGGCGCCCCGCAAGGCTTATTGAGCTGGAATTTGCATCGGCGACTGTTGCGGGGTTTCCGCCTCAGCCTTGCGTGCCGCTTCCAGTGCGTCGGCTTCTGCCTTGGCCTTGGCGTCGGCGGTCTGCTGCAATTGCTCCAGCTGGGCGGGTGTCAGTTGCTGCAGGCGCAGCATCATGCGCTGAACCATGTCGCGGCGCATTTCTTCGCGTACTTCGCTGGATTCCTGATCGGAACCCACGATGTTGTTGCCGTCATGCAGATAGACTTTTTGCACCTGGAGCTTGTCGTCCATCAACACAAGGTCGTTCTGGCCGCGGATTTGATAGTTCAGCACGTTGTTCAGCTCATATTCGGCTGAACGACCGGCACCGGCATAGCTCAGGCTGCGCTGGTTTTGCTGCTCGCGGGTCAAGACCAGCTTGTACGGCGCACCGCTGTGGACCTTCACGCCGCTGTTTTCCAGCGCATCGCGCAATGCTTTTACTGTTTCGCCATAAGCATCGCGTGCGCTGAGGTCCAGCTCGGTGATGGCCAGGTCGGTGCTGCCGGTACCGCGCAGTTGGAAGCCGCAGGCACTCAGCAGGACCGCGAGGCCCATAACCAGCAGATTACGTTTGATCATCTTGTTGCTCCCCTTGAAACCCATGGGCCGAGCGTGCGGCCCCGCAGGTCATGTTCGGCGCCGGGCCCCTGGCCCGGTCGCCTGATCCAATTAGCTTGCGACGATATTGACCAGCTTGCCGGGCACGACGATCACTTTACGGATCGTCAGGCCATCGACAAAGCGCAGCACGTTCTCATTGGCACGCGCCGCGGCTTCGACTTCTTCGCGAGTGGCGGCGGCCGGCATTTCGATCTGGCCGCGCAGCTTGCCATTGACCTGGATGACCAGGGTCAGGCTGTCCTGCACCAGCGCGGTTTCGTCCACCAGCGGCCAACGGGCGTCGATCACCGGGTCGGCGTGACCCAGTTGATTCCACAACTCGTGGCTGATGTGCGGAGTGATCGGTGCCAGCAGCAGCGTCACCGCCTCCAGGCCTTCATGGATCAACGCGCGATCCTGCTCGGTGCCTTGGGCGGCTTTTTCCAGTACGTTCATCAGCGTCATCACCTGGGCGATGGCGGTGTTGAATTTGTGGTTCTGGCCGACGTCATGGCTGGCCTGCTTGATGGCCAGGTGGATCGCGCGGCGAACGGCTTTCTGCTCGTCGTTCAGGCTGGCCACGTCCAGTTTGCCCGGCAGGCCCTGGGTGACGTGGGCCTGGGCCAGGCGCCAGACGCGCTTGAGGAAGCGGTGCGAGCCCTCGACGCCCGAGTCGGACCATTCGGCGCTCATGTCGGGCGGCGAGGCGAACATCATGAACAGGCGGCAGGTGTCTGCGCCGAACTGGTCGATCATCGACTGTGGGTCGACGCCGTTGTTCTTCGACTTGGCCATTTTCTCGGTGCCGCCGATTTCCACCGGCAGGCCGTCGGCGATCAGCTTGGCGCTGATGACCTTGGCCTTGCTGTCGCGTTCGAGTTCGACGTCGCTCGGGTTGAACCAGGTGTAGGCACCGTTGGCTTCGCGACGATAGTAAGTCTCGGCGATCACCATGCCCTGGGTCAGCAGGTTCTTGAACGGCTCGTTGGAGCTCACCAGGCCTTCGTCGCGCATCAGCTTGTGGAAGAAACGCGCGTAGAGCAGGTGGAGAATGGCGTGTTCGATGCCGCCGATGTACTGGTCCACCGGCAACCAATGGTCGGCCGCGGATTTTTCCACCAGGCCGCCTTCAAAGTGCGGCGAGGCGTAGCGCGCGTAGTACCACGAGGACTCGACAAAGGTGTCCATGGTGTCGGTTTCGCGCTTGGCCGGTGCACCGCATTTCGGGCAGTTGCACTCATAGAACTCGGGCATGCGCGCCAGGGGCGAACCGGCGCCGTCGGGTACGACGTCTTCCGGCAGGACCACGGGCAGTTGATCTTCCGGCACCGGTACGTCGCCGCAGGTGTCGCAATGCACGATCGGGATCGGGCAGCCCCAGTAGCGCTGGCGACTGATGCCCCAGTCACGCAGGCGGAACTGGGTGCGCGAGGCACCGAGGTTCTTCTTGATCAGGGCCACTTCGATGGCATCGAACGCGCCGGCGAAATCCAGGCCGTTGAACTCACCGGAATTGATCAGCTCGCCGTGCTCACCGTAGGCGTCTTGCCAAGGTGCCGGGGTCTGGTCGCCGGCGCTGGTGCGCACGACCGGTTTGACCGGCAGGTTGTACTTGTGGGCGAACTCGAAATCGCGCTCGTCGTGGGCTGGCACGGCCATGACCGCGCCGTCGCCGTAGTGCATCAGCACGTAGTTGGCGACCCACACCGGCAGTTTCTCGCCGGTGAGCGGGTGCTCGACGAACAGTGAAGTCGGCAGGCCTTTCTTCTCCTGCGTGGCAACGTCGGCTTCGGCGACGCTGCCGCCCTTGCATTCGGCGATGAACGCCTGCAGCTCGGGGTTGTTCTGCGCTGCCAGGGTCGCCAGCGGATGCTCGGCGGCCACAGCGACATACGTCGCGCCCATCAGGGTGTCCGGACGGGTGGTGAAGACTTTCAGGGTGCCGGCTTCGCCAATGGAGGCGACGTCGTACGGGAACTGCACTTCCATGCCCCGGGACTTGCCGATCCAGTTGCGCTGCATGGTCTTGACCTGCTCGGGCCAGCCGGTCAGCTCGTCGAGGCTCTCCAGGAGTTCATCCGCATAGGCGGTGATCTTGAAGTAATACATCGGGATCTCGCGCTTTTCGATCAGCGCGCCGGAGCGCCAGCCGCGGCCGTCGATCACTTGCTCGTTGGCCAGTACGGTCTGGTCCACCGGGTCCCAGTTCACGGTGCCGTTCTTGCGGTAGATCACGCCTTTTTCGAACAGGCGGGTGAACAGCCATTGTTCCCAGCGGTAGTAATCAGGCTTGCAGGTGGTGACTTCGCGGGACCAGTCCACCGCCAGGCCCAGGCTGCGCAGCTGGGACTTCATGTAGGCGATGTTTTCGTAGGTCCACTTGGCGGGGGCCACGTTGTTCTTCATCGCGGCGTTTTCCGCCGGCATGCCGAAGGCGTCCCAGCCCATGGGTTGCAGGACATTTTTGCCTTGCATGCGCTGGTAGCGGGAGATCACGTCGCCGATGGTGTAGTTGCGCACATGCCCCATGTGTAGCTTGCCGCTGGGGTAAGGGAACATCGACAGGCAGTAGTACGTCTCCTTGCCTGGCTGTTCACTGACTTCAAAGGACTTTTGCTCGTCCCAGAACGACTGGGCGGCGGCTTCGATTTCACGGGGCTGGTAGTGTTCGTGCATGGCTACTTTTGTACTGAATGGGGTGGCCCAATCCTCTTCGTTGCCATGCTGGACGCGGACGACGCCGAATGCGGCGTTCTCAATGCCCAGCCAAGCTGGAAGTGGAGTTACAGGAAGCGCCGTAGCATACATGACCGCGCTCTGCCGAGGGAAACCCTGATTGCTGCCGAACCATTGCCGAGCCTTGCAGACCTTCGCCGACGACCGGTGTTCAGGGCCGTTGGTCGCGGCGCGCTGCCGGTTTGCCCAGCGAAGCTAAGCTTCTCAATGGGGAGTGAGTCTTATCTTCAATGAGGTGAGGGATGGTTGAATCACAACGAAAAGTCGCTACACCTGAGTTATACGAAAAACTGATCGATCGTCTCGGGGTGGCCCTGGACGCTGCAAGAACCGCCGGTCGCTTGCGTGATGAACGCCCGGCAGAGCTGGAACTGCGCGGCTTGAGCCCCGCAGAGTTCGAACTGGTCAAGGCCTACCTTGAGCAGGTCGGGCACCAGGGACCTGCAAGCGGGGCCCAGGCAAACAAGCGTCTCGATGCGCCCCGTTCGGCCAAAGTTGTCTGGCTAAAGGACCGGACGCCCGACAAGGATGCTGTAAAGGTCCGGTCATTGCAGTTCAAGTAACGCCGGATTCACGCGTGTCGCTTTTTTTTGATTCGATGTTTTTGGAATCTGTTGTCGCTTTGCGTCAACCCACCTAGGCTTCGGGCATCTATGGAGATGCCCGATGCCGTTTCGCTATTTCATCAAACAACTTTTATTGCCGCCCGGCATTCTTCTACTGCTGTTGGCGCTTGCCTGGTGGTGGCGTCACTCCCGGCCGCGCCTGGCCCGGGTGTGTTTCGCCGCGGGGTTGGGGGGCTTCTGGCTATTGAGCCTGCCGGTGGTGGTGCAATGGAGCGCCTGGACATTGGAGCGCGAGGCGCCGCTACTGCGCAGCGAATGGGCGACCCTGGCCCAGCGCGCCGACGCCATTGTGGTGCTGGGTTCGGGGCGTGAGCGCGGCGACCTGGCGTGGGGCGCCGACCAGCCCACCGGTATCGGCCTGGAGCGCCAGCGTTATGCCGCGCGGCTGGCCAAGGCGTCCGGTTTGCCGGTGCTGACCACCGGTGGCCTGCACTACGGCACTCCGCCCAGCGAGGCGAAGCTGATGGCCGACTCGATGCTCGACGACTTCGGCGTGACCGTGCGTTGGCAGGAGGAGCGCAGCCGCACGACATGGGAAAACGCTCAGATGAGCGCGCAGATTTTGCTGCCCGAAGGGGTGAAGCGCGTGGTGGTTGTGACCCAGGCCTGGCACATGCCACGCGCGGTCTGGAGTTTCGAACGGGCAGGTTTCGAGGTAATCCCGGCGCCGGTGGGCTTCCTGGGCCAGGATAACGCCCGGCCACTGGGCGGCTGGATACCGGAATTCAAGTCGATCTGGCAGTCGGGGCAGCTGATGAATGAAGCGGTGGGACTGGTGGGGTATTGGTTGTTCTACCGCTGATTTATCAAGGTGAACGCTATTGTGGCGAGGGAGCTTGCTCCCGCTGGGGCGCGAAGCAGCCCCTAAAAAGCGGGGCCTGCTGCGCAGTCCAGCGGGAGCAAGCTCCCTCGCCACAGGTTTTTCATCCACATGGGGAAGGAATCAAACGGTCTTGGCCATCCGTCCCGCCATCAGCGCCCAGCCCAGCAGCAACACGCACAAGATGATCAGCGGCCACGAGCGCCATTGCAGGTAAGGCGTCAGGTCGTGCATCGGCACCACGTCGCCATAGAGGATGCCGCGTTCGAATTGCGGGATGCTGGCGGTGATCTGGCCAAACGGGTTGATCAGGCCGGTGACGCCGTTGTTGGTGGCGCGAATCATCCAGCGACCCGCCTCCAGCGCACGCATCTGCGCCATCTGCAGGTGTTGCAACGGGCCGATCGAGGTGCCGAACCAGGTGTCGTTGCTGATGGTCAGCAACAAATCACTGCGCGCCGAAAGGCTGGCGGCGAATTCCGGGTAGACCACCTCATAGCAGATAAAGGGCGCGATCTGGTATCCCTTGGCCTGCAGCAACGGCTGGTCAGCCGGGCCACGGGCAAAATCCGACATGGGCAGGTCAAAAAACGCGATCAGCCCGCGCAGCAGGTCCTGCAGCGGCACGTACTCGCCGAAGGGCACGAGCTTTTGCTTGAGGTAAGTCCCGTCGCCTTCACCCGTTACGGTGATGCCATTGAAGTAGCGTTTTTCGTGGCGCACCAGTTGGCGAATCGGCACGCCGGTAATCAGCGCCGAGTGCCGCTCGGCGGCAAAACTGCCCATCATGTCCAGGTAGCCCTGGGCGGACTCCTTGAGCACGGGCACGGCGGTTTCCGGCCAGATCAGCAGGTCGACACGCTTGGAGGTGAAACTCATGTCGCGGTACAGCGCCAACTGGGCGTTGAGCTGTTCCGGGTCCCATTTCATGCTTTGTTCGATATTGCCCTGGATCGCGGCGACGCTCAGCGGATCGCCCGAAGGACTGGTCCAGGCATGCCCTTTAAGCGCCATGCCGGCGAGCCATGGGCCAACCAACAGCGCCACGCCCGCGACGATGAAGCCTTTGCGCCCGGACCCCACCAGCCGGGGCGCGTTGTACAGCAGCGCGGCGGTCAGGGCCAGGGTGAAGGAAATCAGCCACATCCCACCCAGCGGCGCGAGGCCGGCCAGTGGGCCGTCGAGCTGGCTGTAGCCGGAGTAAAGCCAGGGGAAACCGGTCAGGAACCAGCCGCGAAACGCCTCCTGGCCCAGCCACAGCGCGGCGAACGCCA
Organism: Pseudomonas sp. HB05; assembly: GCF_016756915.1. NCBI lineage: Bacteria > Pseudomonadati > Pseudomonadota > Gammaproteobacteria > Pseudomonadales > Pseudomonadaceae > Pseudomonas > Pseudomonas sp. HB05. Next base: position 83,715 of record NZ_JAESPG010000008.1, on the reverse strand, counting down.
GGGCATCGGCCAAGGGCGCTTCGCTGCGCCGCAGCCAACGTGCCCAGAGCCAGGCGGGCAGGGCAAAGAACCAGGCGATGGCGGCGATGAACAACAGCATCAGCAACCCGGCGAGCAACACCGAGGCGCCACCGAAGTTATGGATGCTGACATAGATCCAACTGGTGCCCGCGCCAAACAGGCCGAAACCGAAACACCAGCCACGTCCCAGCGCCTGGCGTGGCGAGAGCTCGCGCAAGCCCGCATAGAACAGCCCGACCGCCAGCAATGCCAGCGGCCAGATATTGAAGGGCGCCAGGGCCAGGGTGGTGATCGCGCCGGCCGCCACGGCCAGCAGGTTACCGGGCCAGCCGGGGCGGGTTATCCAGCGCATTTGAATCCTTAGCGGGTCTCGCAGGGTTTAACGGGCAATGGGTGACAGGCGCAGCAGATGAATCCGGCGGCTGTCGGCATTCAGGATGCGGAAGCGCCAGGAACCGATCTCGGTGGTTTCGTTGCGCTTGGGCAGGTGTCCGAAAGCACTCATCACCAGGCCGCCGACGGTGTCGAACTCATCGTCGGAAAATTCGCTGTCAAAAAACTCGTTGAAGCTATCGATCGGCGTCAGCGCCTTGATCAGGAAGTCGCCGCTGGGCAGTGGCTTGATGTAGCTGTCTTCCTCGACGTCATGCTCATCCTCGATGTCGCCGACGATCTGTTCGAGCACGTCTTCGATGGTGACCAGCCCAGCCACGCCGCCGTATTCGTCGATGACGATGGCCATGTGGTTGTGGTTGGCGCGGAATTCACGCAACAGAACGTTCAGGCGCTTGGACTCGGGCACGAAGGTGGCCGGACGCAGCAGGTCCTTGATGTTGAAGCTGTCGCCGTTCTCCTGGAGGATCAGCGGCAGCAGATCCTTGGCCAGCAGCACGCCCATGACATCGTCATGGCTTTCGCCGACGACCGGGTAGCGCGAGTGGGCGGAGTCGACCACGGCGGGCAGGAACTCGCGGGGTGTCTGGGTCGCCTTGATGCTGATCATCTGCGAGCGCGGGACCATGATGTCCCGCACTTGCAGGTCAGCGACCTGGATGGCGCCCTCGACGATGGCCAGCGCTTCGCTGTCCAGCAGTTTGTTCTGGTGTGCATCGCGCAGCAGCTCAAGCAGCTCCTGGCGGTTTTTCGGCTCATGGGCAAAAGCCTGGGTGAGCTTGCCCAGCCATGACTTATGCCCGTTGGTCGATCGATCTTCGCTCATAGCGATTACTCTGAATCCTTTGTCGTTACAGTTGATGTATCAATGTTCGTCGTCGGCGTAAGGGTCGGGATGCCCCAGTTCGGCAAGCAACGTCCGTTCCAGTCCTTCCATCTCCTCGGCTTCGTCATCTTCTATATGGTCGTAACCCAATAGATGCAAGCAGCCGTGAATGACCAGATGTGCCCAATGGGCTTCCGGGGACTTGCCTTGCTCGGCGGCTTCACGCTCCACCACCGGGACGCAGATCACCAGGTCGCCCAGCAATGGAATGTCGAGCAACTCGTCGGGAACGTCGGCGGGGAAGGACAGCACGTTGGTGGCGTAGTCTTTCTGTCGCCAGGTGCGGTTGAGCTCACGGCCTTCGGGTTCGTCCACCAGGCGAATGGTCAGCTCCGAATCGGCGCTGCGCTGGCGCAGGGCCAGCTCGCACCATTGGCGGAACAGGGCCTCGCTGGGGGCAGTGTGGTCGCTGGCCAGTTGCAGGTCGAGTTCAAGCATTGCGGCCATTGCCTTTGCTGTCGGCCAGCTCTTCCTCGGCGCGATGCTCGAAACGCTCGTAGGCTTCGACGATGCGCTGCACCAACGGATGGCGCACGACGTCCTTGGGCATGAAATGCGTGAAGCTGATGCCCGGCACGTCCTTGAGGACCTGGATCACGTGGTTCAGTCCGGACTTGGTGCCACGGGGCAGGTCGACCTGGGTGATGTCCCCGGTAATGACGGCGGTGGAGCCGAAGCCGATCCGCGTCAGGAACATCTTCATCTGTTCGACCGTGGTGTTCTGGCTTTCATCGAGGATGATGAAGCTGTTGTTCAGCGTGCGACCGCGCATGTAGGCCAGCGGCGCGACCTCGATGACCTGGCGCTCGATCAGCTTGGCGACGTATTCGAAACCGAGCATTTCGTACAGCGCGTCATAGAGCGGACGCAGGTATGGGTCGATTTTCTGGGCCAGGTCGCCGGGCAGGAAGCCGAGCTTTTCGCCCGCCTCGACAGCCGGACGCACCAGCAGGATGCGTCGTACCTGTTCGCGCTCCAGCGCATCGACGGCGCAGGCCACGGCCAGGTAGGTCTTGCCGGTACCGGCCGGGCCGATGCCGAAGTTGATGTCGTTGGCCAGGATTTCCTTCACGTAGCGCTGCTGATTCAAGCCGCGTGGGCGAATCATGCCTTTTTTCGTGCGCAGGGCCACGGCAGGTTCGGAAGGGGCGTGGTTGTCGAGTTCTTCGACCGCCGATTCCTGCAGGAACAGGTGGACCATGTCCGGAGACAGCTCGCTCGCCTTGGTTTCCCGATAGAGGCGGCGCAGCAGGTTTTCCGCGGAGGAGGTGTGCTTGGGTTCGCCGATCAGCTCGAACTGGTTCCCGCGGTTGCGGATCTCGATGGCCAGGCGCTGTTCGATCAAGCGTAGGTGCTCGTCGAATTGCCCGCACAGATTGGCGAAGCGGCGAGCCTCAAAGGGCTCGAGTATGAAACGATGAGGTTCGATGGGTGCGTTCAAGGTCGTTTTTAGCCGCCCAGGGGCAATTAAGGTGAAATCAAGGATAACGCCAGTAGGCTGGGTGCGAAAGCTCTTAAACAGTCGAATCTGATGACAGGGTTTGGCACGATCCACTGTGGGAGCGAGCTTGCTCGCGATGGCGGCCCCACATTCAACCTGAGTATTGGCTGTGATACCGCTATCGCGAGCAAGCTCGCTCCCACAGGGGATTGTGTTGTTACTGGACCAGCGAACCGCGCAGCGAGTGCGGTTGCGCGGCGTCGATGTGCACGTCGGCGAACTGGCCGATCAAGGCCGGTGTGTCGCAGCGGAAGTTGACGATGCGGTTGTTCTCGGTGCGGCCCTGCAATTCGCCTGGGTCTTTTTTCGAGTAATCGGTGACCAGGATCCGCTGGACCGAACCGACCATTTGTCGGCTGATCTCGAAACCCTGTTGGTTCAGGCGGTGCTGCAAGGCGTTGAGTCGTTCCTTTTTGACTTCTTCCGGGGTTTCGTCCGCGAGATCGGCCGCCGGGGTCCCGGGGCGTTGGCTGTAGACGAAAGAATAGGAGAAGTCGAAGCCCACGTCTTCGATCAGCTTCATGGTCTGCTGGAAGTCTTTCTCGGTTTCGCCAGGGAAGCCGACGATAAAATCCGAGCTGATGCAAATGCCCGGCACGGCGGCGCGCAGCTTGCGCAGTTTGGATTTGTATTCCAGCGCCGTGTGGTTGCGCTTCATGGCGGCGAGGATCCGGTCGGAGCCCGATTGCACTGGCAGGTGCAGGTGCTTGACCAGCTCCGGGACCTCGGCGTGGGCCTGGATCAGGCTGTCGGAAAATTCCAGCGGATGGGACGTGGTGTAGCGGATTCGGTCGATACCGTCCACCGCCGCCACCACGCGGATCAGCTCGGCGAGATCCGCCAGGCGCCCGTCATGGGTCAGGCCGCGATAGCCATTGACGTTCTGCCCCAGCAAGGTCACTTCGCGCACGCCGTTTTCGGCCAGGTGGATGATCTCTGCGATCACGTCGTCGAACGGCCGGCTGACTTCTTCGCCGCGGGTATAGGGCACTACGCAGAACGTGCAGTACTTGCTGCAGCCCTCCATCACCGAGACATAGGCGCTGGGACCGTCGATACGCGGCTCGGGCAGGTGGTCGAATTTTTCGATCTCGGGGAACGAAACGTCGACTTGCGGCAATTTGGTTACGCGCGCGGCGTCGATCATTTCCGGCAGGCGGTGCAAGGTCTGCGGGCCGAAGACTACGTCCACGTACGGTGCACGATCGCGAATCGCCGCGCCTTCCTGGCTGGCCACGCAACCGCCCACGGCGATGACCATCTCCGGGTTGGCGAGCTTCAGTTCGCGCCAGCGGCCCAGTTGGGAGTACACCCGGTCCTGAGCACGTTCGCGGATCGAACAGGTGTTGAGCAGGATCACGTCCGCGTCTTCGGCGCGGGCGGTGACTTCCAGGGCCTGGTGTTCGCCCAGCAGATCGACCATGCGCGAGCTGTCGTACTCGTTCATCTGGCAACCGTGGGTTTCGATGTAAAGCTTCTTGGCCATGGACGGGTTCATCACGTGATTCAAAGAACCGCGCATTATAGGGAACAAGTCCCGCTGTTCCTACCGCTGTGCGAGCAGTGGCTATGCTATAGTTCGCGCCCTCATTTTTTACCCGCCGATGTGTTTCGCCAGCCATGACCAAACGTGAAGCTCCAATCTACAAGGTGATTTTCCTCAACCAGGGCCAGGTGTTCGAAATGTACGCCAAGCAGATCTATCAAAGTGATCTGTGGGGTTTCCTGGAAGTCGAGGAATTCGTCTTTGGCGAGCGCACGCAAGTGGTCGTCGACCCGAGCGAAGAAAAGCTCAAGGCACAATTCGAAGGCGTGGTGCGCAGCTTCGTGCCAATGCATTCGATCGTGCGCATCGATGAGGTGGAGCGCCTCGGCACGCCAAAAATCAGCGAAGCCCGCGGCGCGGTCGGCAATGTGATGCCGTTTCCGATGCCGATGCCTGAGAAGTAGGATTCAAGATCGGGTTGCTCCCAATCGCGAGCAAGCTCGCTCCCACAGTGGGGGCTTTGTGAACACAAGATTTGTGTACACCAGCGATCCAGTGTGGGAGCGAGCTTGCTCGCGAAGGGGCTGGCAAGGTCAAAGCAAAAATCAGGGCAATGGCGAGAACGGCGTGCGCCCATCGGCGTTCTGCAATTCCATCAGGTATTTGCGAAAGATCTGCCCCAGCACCTGGGTCGCCACTTCGAGTTCGTCGCGGGGCATCTGCTCGGCGACTTCATCAGCGGTGTCCAATGCCTCTTCAGCGCCGTTGACCGCCGCCATCTTCAAGACGATATAAGCCTGGACATTGTTGGCCGGCACGCCTTCACCATGGAAGAACATGCCACCCAGCTTGTATTGCGCCTGGGCATGGCCTTGCAGCGAGGCTTTTTCGAAGTAGCTGAGGGCTTGCTTGAGGTCGCGGGGCGCGGCCTTGCCGTCGTAGTAGAACTCGCCCAACTCGTATTGCGCTTGCGCGTCGCCCGCGTCGGCCGCTTTTCGACAGGCGTCGAGTGCCGGTGCGAGATCTTGTGGCTGGGTGTTGAGCGTGCAACGGCCCATCGCCGGGATCAACAACGAGTTACCGCCTGCCTGTGCATTCGCGAGCAGGGGCTGAAGGAGCAACAGGCAGCCCAGGGCAAGGGTGCGGCCGGTGCGGTTCATGGGAATCGACTTACCTCTGAGGGGCGCGTGGACCCTCCGGGGGATCCAATAAGCGCGCATTATGAAATAAGCGGGGCCATCCTTACAAAGTCTTTACTCGTTTTTCTGCTGCGATGGAACGGCAGGAACGGCTTATGGGGCAAATATGTAGGAAAACAACGCGGGTTACATGGGCAATCGCTGACGCTGGTGTGAGCCAGCGTCAGTTATCCACAGGCTTATTTCAGCGCCGCGAAGGCGCGCTCGGCCGCGTCGAGTGTGATCTTCAACTCGGCGTCGCCATGGGCGATGGAGGTGAAGCCGGCTTCGAACGCGCTCGGCGCGAGGTAGACGCCACCTTCGAGCATCAGGTGGAAGAAGCGCTTGAAGCGGTCAGAGTCGCTGGCCATCACGTCGTCGAAGGTCACGATGTCATCGGCGCCACTGAAATACAGGCCGAACATGCCACCGGCCTGGGTGGTGACGAACGGAATGCCCGCCGCATCGGCACGTACCTGCAAGCCATCGAGCAGGCGCGTGGTGAAGTCGGTCAATTCGGCATGGAAACCCGGGCGGCTGATCAGGCGCAGGGTGGTCAGGCCGGCAGCCATGGCCAGCGGGTTGCCCGACAGCGTGCCGGCCTGGTAGACCGGGCCCAGCGGTGCGATGCACTCCATGATCGCGCGCTTGCCGCCGAAGCAGCCCACCGGCATGCCGCCGCCGATGATCTTGCCGAAGGTGCTCAAGTCCGGCGTCACACCGTAATGGGCCTGGGCGCCGCCGAGGGCGACGCGGAAACCGGTCATCACTTCATCGAAAATCAACACCACGCCATGCTGGTCGCACAGGCTGCGCAGGCCTTCGAGGAAGCCTGGCGCCGGCGGCACGCAGTTCATGTTGCCGGCCACCGGCTCGACGATGATGCAGGCCACTTCCTGGCCGACTTCGCCGAGCATCTTCTCGACTTCTTCAAGATCGTTGAACGGCAACGTCAGGGTGTGCTTGGCGAACGCCGCCGGCACGCCCGCGGAGCTGGGCACGCCTTGGGTCAGCGCGCCGGAACCGGCCTTGACCAGCAGGCTGTCGGAATGGCCGTGATAGCAGCCTTCGAACTTGATGATGCTGTCGCGGCCGGTGTAGCCGCGGGCCAGGCGAATCGCGCTCATGGTCGCTTCGGTGCCGGAGCTGACCATGCGCACCATTTCCATCGACGGCACGATGGAGCAGACCAGGTCGGCCATTTCGGTTTCCATCGCCGTCGGCGCGCCGTAGGACAGGCCGTGTTCCAGCTGCTTGCGCACGGCATCCAGCACGTCAGGATGGCTGTGGCCGAGGATCATCGGACCCCACGAACCCACATAGTCGACGTAGCGCTTGTCGTCTTCGTCGGTGACGTATGCGCCTTCGGCATGCTTGAAGAACAGCGGGGTGCCGCCGACGCTCTTGAACGCACGAACGGGCGAGTTCACGCCGCCGGGGATGTGTTTCTGGGCGTTGGCAAACAGGGTTTCGGAACGGGACATGGTTGGGCTCTCGAAAACGGAAATGACTATTTGATGAGCAGCAGGTCGTTGAAGGCGCGGGCGCGGCGCGTCACTTCAGCGGTGCTGTCGGCGCCGAACAGGCCATGGACCACCGCGAGCAGATCGACCCCGTGGGCCACCAGAGGGGCGGCGTTTTCCAGGGTGATGCCGCCGATCGCGCAAATCGGTACATGCAATTTGATGCGGGCCTGTTCGAGCAGTTCAAGGTTTGCGCTGGGCGCGCCGGGCTTGGTGCTGGAGTTGAAGAAGCGCCCGAACGCGACATAGCTGGCGCCTTCGTTGACGGCCTGTTCGGCCAATTCCAGGCTGGCGTGGCAGGTGGAGCCGACGATTGCCTTGTGGCCCAGCAACGCCCGCACCGGTGCCAACGGGCCATCGGTCTGGCCCAGGTGGACGCCGACGCCGAGGCGCGCGGCCAGTTCGGCGTCATCGTTGATGATCAGTTGGGTCTTGTAGCGCTCGCACAGGTTGCGCAGGGCTTCGGCTTCCCGCAGGCGCCGGGCCTCGTCGCTGCTTTTGTCGCGGTATTGCAGCAACGTCACGCCGCCTTCCAGCGCCGCTTCGACATAAGCGAGGAATTTGCCGGCCAGCAACTGGCTATCGGTGACGGCATAAAGGCCACGTAATTTCATTCCAAGGCTCCTGTGCTACGAGCAGAAATCCAGCGGCAGGCGACGCGGTACGAACTGGCCTTTGCCCAGTTGCTCGGCGTCGCGCAGGGTGCGCCAGGTGTAGTCCAGCGCTGTCTTGACCGCGCTGGCGAGCTGTTCGCCCTGGGCCAGCCTGCCGGCAATGGCGCTGGCGAGGGTGCAACCGGAACCGTGATAACTGCCAGGCAAGCGCTGGCAGGTGAACGTTTCGCGGCGTCCGTCGCGGCTGTACAGGCGATTATGGACTTCATGCTCGTCGCCGTGACCGCCGGTGATCAGCAGGTGCTTGACGAAGGGCAGCAGTTTTTCGGCGCATTCATCGGCGCTGCCTTCTGGCAGTTCGGCGAGGATGCGCGCTTCAGGCAGGTTGGGCGTGGCGATGATCGCCAACGGCAGCAGGCGCTCGCGCATGGCGTAGCCGACTTCATCCTTGCCCAGCCGTCCACCGCCACCGGCGCGCAGCACCGGGTCGCAGACCATCGGCAGATGCGGGTGCGCCTGGAGCAGCTCGACCACTGTGTCGACCATTTCCAGCGAGCCGAGCATCCCCAGCTTGACCGCCGCCACGGGCGAATCGTTGAGCACGGCATTGGCTTGCGCCAGCACCCACTCGCGATCGAGTACGCGGAAATCGCTGACGTTGACAGTGTCTTGCACGGTCAACGCGGTAACCGCCGGGGCGGCATGACAGCCCTGGGCGAGCAGGGCTTCGATATCTGCCTGCAAGCCGGCGCCACCACTGGGGTCGTGGCCGGAGAGACAGAGGACAACGGGGCGAGAGCTGTAGATATTCATGGTGCGCGAGCTTATCACCAAACCTCTTTTATTGGTGATCAGGCTCAGAGGGTTTTACACGACGTGTCTGCTGGCGATTGCTTGTGTGGCGAGGGAGCTTGCTCCCGCTGGGGCGCGAAGCGCCCCCCGGTTTTTGGGAGTGCTGCGCACTCCAGCGGGAGCAAGCTCCCTCGCCACAATGGCTCTCCAGTACCAACCTGACCAAAGCAACAGCTCTATCTCAATGCTTGGCGCTGAGACGCCCGTCCTAGAGCCTTTTGTCGGAAAAATTTCCATGGTGCAAATTGGCCATCAACGGCTATGCTAGGGATGGATCCAACCAATAACAGGTAATGCCGGTGTTACGTCTACTCAGGGAATGGGGGGCTTCCTGACTCAACCGGACAGGCCACGCTGGGGCTTAAATGCGCTATTTGCTGATGTTGCTGTTGTGCTTGTCCCCCTTGGCAAGCGCCCTCGAATTCGATGAATTTACCCAGAGCCTGCCCTTGGGCAACGCCCTGCAAGTCTTTGAAGACGCCAGCGGCACGGATTCCATCGATGACGTCCTGGCCCAGGCTGCGGCCGGTCGCTTCAAACCCCATGACAAAGCCACGTTGAACGCCGGTTATTCACGCTCGGCGTTCTGGCTGAAAATCGACTTGCACTATCGTCCGGGCAATCCCGGCGCCCAGCGGACCTGGCTGTTGGAGCTGGCATATCCACCATTGGATCACCTGGACCTGTATCTGGCCGATGGCACCGGAGCGTATCGCCTGGTCCGCCAGACGGGCGATGCGCTGCCGTTCGCCCGTCGCGAGATTCGCCAGAACAATTACCTGTTCAGCCTGGACTTCCAGCCCGATCAACGTCAGACCGTCTACCTGCGGCTGCAAAGCGAGGGCTCGATCCAGGCGCCACTGACGCTGTGGTCGAGCACCGCTTATCTGGAACAACAGCCGTTGCGCCTGTATGTGCTGGGGATCATTTATGGCGTGTTGCTGGGCATGCTGGTCTACAACCTGTTCATTTACCTGAGCGTGCGCGACACCAGCTACCTGTATTACATCTTCTACATTGCCTCGTTCGGCCTGTATCAATTGTCGGTCAATGGCGCGGCGGTCGAATATTTCTGGCCGGACAATCCCTGGTGGGCCAACGCCGCGACGCCGTTCTTCATCGGCTGCGCGGGCCTGTTCGGCAGCCAGTTCGCCCGCAGCTTCCTGCAGACCGCGCAACACAGCCGCTGGCTCGACCGGTTGCTGCTGGCGCTGATTGCCTACGGCGCGGTGGTGGTGGGCTTGTCATTGATGACCAGCTACGCCCTGGCGTTGCGCCTGGCAACCGCATTGGCGCTGGTGTTCACCGTGGTGATTTTCGCCGCCGGGCTGTTCGCCTGGTGGCGTGGCCTGCGGGTCGCGCGTTATTTCATCATCGCCTGGTCGGCGTTCCTGCTGGGCGGCATCGTCAACACAATGATGGTGCTCGGTTATCTGCCGAACATCTTCCTGACCATGTACGCCAGCCAGATTGGCTCGGCCATCGAGGTGGCGCTGTTGTCCCTCGCCCTGGCCGACCGCATCAACGCCATGCGCGAGCAGCAGGCCCAGACGCTGTTCGACGCCGGGCAGAAACTGGAAGTGCTCAACCAGCAACTGGCCCAGGGCAACAAACTCAAGGATGAATTCCTCGCCACCTTGACCCATGAGTTGCGCACGCCGATGAACGGCGTGATCGGCTCGCTGGAATTGATGGAAACCGTCGAAATGGACGAGGAGTTGACCCAGTACCAACAGACCGCCGCCGGTTCGGCGCGGGACATGATGCGCATGGTCAACGGCATCCTTACGCTCACCGAGTTGCAGGCCGGCAAACTCAAGGTCTACCCGGCGCCGTTCAGCCTGCGCGGTGTGATTGACGCGTTGCAGGTGCAGTTCGGTGCCAACGCGGCGGCCAAGGGCCTGGATTTCAAGGTCGACATAAACCCCGGCCTGGCAGACCGGCTGTTGGGTGACAGCGGCAAACTGGCCCAGTGCCTGGAATGCCTTCTGGACAACGCCATCAAGTTCACCCGCTCAGGGGGCGTCGCGTTGCGGGTCAGCGGGCGTCCGTCGGAGCTCGATCGCCTGGTGTTGTCCTTCGCCGTGATCGACACCGGCATCGGTTTTACCGACCTTGGCGAAGCAACCTTGTACCAGCGCTTTTTCCAGCTCGACGGTTCGATGACCCGCGAATACGGCGGCCTCGGCGTGGGCCTGGCGATCTGCCGACAGCTGGTCGAATTGCTCGGCGGTCGCCTGACCCACACCTCCGAGCCGGGGCGCGGCAGCCGTTTCCAACTGGACGTGGCGTTCGATCTCGCGCTGCCGGCGGGTGTCCCGAGCCCTTTTTCGTTCAGCGGGCGCCGGGATTCGCGTGAGCCCCAGGATTGCACGGTGCTGTTGGCGGATGACAACAACATCGATCAGTTGGTCATGCGCGGCATGTTGCTCAAGCTGGGCTACCGGGTGCGTACCGTCGACAGTGGTCGGGCTGCCTTGGATGTGCTGCAGGTCGAAAGTTTTGACGCAGTGCTCCTCGATTGCCAGTCATCGCCCCAGGATGGCGTGTCAGTCGGCTGCCAGATTCGGGCGCTGGCCGGTTGCGAGGATTTGCCCGTGCTGGTAGCCAGTCCGCGTCATGATGCAGCTTGCTGCCCTTCGGGAGCCTTGATCGACTATCTGGGCAAACCGGTGAAATTCGAGGTGTTGCAAGCCGTTTTGCAGCGGCGAGTACTTTGTCCGAAACAGGGTGAAAGCGCCGATATTTAGGCGGGTATGCCACTTTGATCGATCAGGAGGCGATGCTTAACTGAATCCCTGCTGGCCGACCAAGGAGCCCCGTCATGAACCTGCACCAGTTCGCCGAAACCCACGACGTCACCAATCAGCCGCCGTCCCTGGACGGTGCCAACCTGTATCGCATCGACCTGCCGCTGCAACAGTGGTCGCAGCGTTTCGGCGCCGGTTGGGCGCAGGGGCGGATCGATGCCTACGGTGCGCTGGCGGGTGGGCCGCTGATGGAGGCCGGGTTCCTGGCCAACCAGAACAAACCGGTGTTTTCCAGCCATGACCGCTACGGCCATCGCATTGACCTGGTGGAGTTTCATCCCGCGTATCACCAGTTGATGCGCACCGCCATCGAGCATGGCCTGCCCAGCCTGCCGTGGGCTCATCCGCAACCCGGCGCCCATGTCGCCCGCGCTTCCATGACTTACCTGCACAGCCAGGCCGAAGCCGGCACTGGTTGTCCCTTGACCATGACCTTCGCCAGCGTGCCGGCGCTGCGCCTGCAGCCGGACCTGGCCGAGCGCTGGGTGCCGAAGGTGCTCGCCACCGAATACGACCCGCGTAACGTCGGCATGGCCCACAAGGCCGGCGTCACGCTGGGCATGGCGATGACCGAAAAACAGGGTGGCACCGACGTGCGGGCCAATACCACCAAGGCTTTTCCAGTGGGCGCCAGCGGGCCGGGGCAGGCCTATGAACTGGTCGGCCATAAATGGTTCTGCTCGGCACCGATGTGCGATGCGTTCCTGACCCTGGCCCAGACCGACAAGGGCCTGACCTGTTTCCTGCTGCCGCGCCATCGCCCGGACGACACGCGCAATCAGTTCTACATCCAGCGGCTGAAAAACAAGCTGGGCAATTGTTCCAATGCGTCCAGCGAAGTGGAGTTCCGCGGAGCCCTGGCCTGGATGGTCGGGGAAGAGGGCCGGGGCGTGCCGACAATCATCGAGATGGTCGCCATGACCCGCTTCGATTGCATGGTCGGTTCCAGCGCCCTGATGCGCCAGGCGCTGACCCAGGCCAGTCACCACTGCGCGCACCGCAAGGTCGGTGGCAAAGTCTTGAGCGAACAGCCACTGATGCAGAACGTGCTCGCCGACCTGGCGCTGGAAAGCGAATCTGCATTGGCCCTGAGCCTGCGCATGGGCCGGGCGCTGGACCATCTGGACGACGAGCACGAAGCCAAGTTCGCCCGACTGGTGACGGCGGTGGGCAAGTACTGGATCTGCAAGCGCGCCCCCGCAATGATCAACGAAGCCGCCGAATGCATGGGCGGCGCCGGCTACGTCGAAGACAGCATCCTGCCGCGCCTGTATCGGGAGGCACCGGTCAACTCGACGTGGGAAGGTTCAGGCAACGTGCAATGCCTCGATGTATTGCGCGCCTTGTCCAAGGAGCCAGGCGTGCTGGAAGTGCTGTTCAACGAACTGGGCGACGGTCATGGGGACAAGCGCCTGGCCACCCATATCGACCAATTGCACGCGGCGTTCAAGGACACCGACGACATCCAGTACCGCGCCCGGCAATTGACCGAAGACATCGCCGTAGGCCTGCAAGCGAGGTTGCTGCTCGAAGCGGGGAACAGTGATGTCAGCGATGCCTTTATTGCCAGTCGCCTTGGATCCGGCGCCAGGGTCTACGGCGCATTGCCCCGTGGCTTGAATGTAGAGGCGATCATTGCGCGCTCGAGTCCGCAGGGTTTCTAAGAAGGTTCAGGTCGGCACATGCCCCTGTGGGAGCGGGCTTGCTCGCGAAAGCGTCGGTACATTCAACCTCTGTGTTGTCTGACACACTGCTTTCGCGAGCAGGCTCGCTCCCACAAGAAGCTCCGCGAAAGATCAACCAATACGCCACTGTTCCCGTCGGACCACGATGCAGGCAAGATGAAGGCCTGCAAGTCAGAACACAGGAAGCTGATCGTGACCGAAGCGTTTATTGTCGTTCAAACCGCCGAACAAGCCGTGGATCGTCTCGCGGCCCTGCATGAGCGTGCGACCACCGCGCTGAACCAGGCGCTCAAGCGCTACCTCAAGGACCGCATCGAGCCGGATGCCGAGCAACGGGCCTTGTTTCGCTACCCGGCCCTGCGCCTGACCTACCATTGCCACGGCGAAGTCCCGCAAACCACCCGCGCCTACGCCAAGGTCCAGTTGCCGGGCACTTACAGTGTCACCGTCACTCATCCATCCGCGTTCCGCAAATACCTGCTGGAACAGCTCGTGCCGTTGATGCACGACTTCACCGTCACGGTCGAGGTGGGCGTCAGCGAGCAGAACATTCCTTACCCGTACGTGGTTGAGCAGGGCGATGAGCTCGCTGGCTCCGGTGTCACCGCCGCCGTGCTGGCGCGGGTGTTCCCGAGCACCGACTTGTCGGCCGCCACCGATGGCATCGCCGATGGCCTCTACGATTGGGAAAACACCGACCCGTTGCCCCTGGCGCTGTTCGACGCCGCCCGGGTGGATTTCTCCCTGCGCCGGTTGGTGCACTACACAGGCAGCGACTGGCGCCATGTGCAGCCGTGGATCCTGCTGACCAACTACCACCGCTATGTCGACCAATTCATCGTCCATGGCCTTGAGCAATTGCGCAGCGACCCGCGTTTCGTGCGCATGGTCTTGCCGGGCAACGTGATCATCGACAAGAACATGGACCACGGCGAAGCCTCGGCCATCGCCGCCGGCGTGGTCTGGCACCGCTACCAGATGCCGGCCTATCACTTGCAGGCCAGCGACGGCCACGGCGTGACCCTGGTGAACATCGGCGTCGGCCCGTCCAACGCCAAGAACATCACCGATCACCTGGCCGTGCTGCGCCCGCATTGCTGGCTGATGATCGGACACTGCGGCGGCCTGCGGCAGTCCCAGACCATCGGCGATTACGTGCTGGCCCACGCCTACATGCGCCGCGATGGGATTCTCGACCGGGTGGTGCCGCCGAACATCCCGATCCCGGCCCTGGCCGAAGTGCAACTGGCGCTTCAGCAGGCGGCAGCGAACGTGACTGGCGAGAAAGGCGACGAGCTGAAAAAGCGCCTGCGCACCGGCACCGTGCTGACCTACGACGACCGCAACTGGGAGCTGCGCTGGGCCCAGGAGCGCCCGTTGATCAACCTGTCCCGCGCGGTGGCGGTGGACATGGAAAGCGGTACCATCGCCGCCCAGGGTTATCGTCTGCGGGTACCTTATGGCACGTTGCTGTGCGTTTCGGACAAGCCGCTGCACAGCGAGATCAAGCTGCCGGGTTCTGCCAACGCTTTTTATGAGCGGGCGGTCAACCAGCACCTGAAGATCGGGATCGCGGCGGTGGACCTGCTGCGCACCGAGCTCAATTCGTTGCACTCGCGCAAGCTGCGCAGCTTCGACGAGCCGCCGTTCCGCTGATCGGATGGTGGTCATTTAACGGTCGGGCCACTAGCATGGTCGGCCCTGACCGTTAGATGTTGTCGCTGCCATGCCTCGTCCTCCACGTCCCGTTTCCCGCCGCCCTGGCGCGAAGCCTCCAGCCTCCGCCCCGCGCCGTGTGGCCAAGGCGCCTCCGGCCGAGCCGAAGCTGATCCTGTTCAACAAACCCTTTGATGTGCTGACGCAATTCAGCGACGGCGAAGGGCGGGCGACGCTCAAGGATTTCATCGACGTGCCCGGCATCTACCCGGCCGGTCGACTGGACCGCGACAGCGAAGGGCTGCTGTTGTTGACCAATGACGGACAACTGCAGGCGCGCATCGCCGATCCCAAGCACAAGCTGGCCAAGACGTACTGGGTGCAAGTCGAGGGGGAGCCGAACGACGAACAGCTGCAGCGCCTGCGCGATGGCGTGGAGTTGAACGATGGCATGACGCTGCCGGCCGAGGCCCGCCCAATGGAGGAACCGCAATTGTGGCCGCGCAACCCGCCGGTGCGCTTTCGCAAAAGTGTGCCGACGAGCTGGCTGGAGCTGGTCATACGCGAAGGACGCAACCGCCAGGTACGACGCATGACCGCCGCGGTAGGCTTGCCGACCTTGCGCCTGGTGCGTGTCAGGATTGGCGACTGGACGCTCGAAGGGCTCGACCAGGGCCAGTGGAAGGAAGTGCCGGCGCGCTTATAACGCGCCGGATTCGATCAGGCCGATCACCACGCTCTTGATGACGAATGCCGCGACGCCGAGGCCCAGCACGAAAAACAGGATAAACGAGCCAAAGCGCCCGGCCTTGGACTTCTTCGCCAGGTCCCAGACGATGAAACCCATGAAAATGATCAGGATGCTGACCAGGCCGGTCATCATCCACTCTTCGAAAACAGCAGGATCCATCGGGGCACTCCGGCGTTGGCGGGGTTGGAAAGGCGGGGCGAGTATAAGGCATGGGGGCGGGGCGCAGGATTGGGCTGCGGCGGTGTGTCGCAGCTGTTCATCTGAACTCGGACTCAGCAGCGCTTGAATTGACTGTGGGAGCGGGCTTGCTCGCGAAAGCGGTCTGTCAATCAGCAAAAATGTTGAATGTGCCGTCGTCTTCGCGAGCAAGCCCGCTCCCACAGTAGATGGGCATGAAAGCGGTTAGCTACGCAGATGCGTCAACGGTAATTCAGTGCTGTTTAGCACCTGGTTCAACACAAAACTCGAGCGCACGCTGGTGACCCCTTCGATTCGGGTCAGGTGCCCCAGCAACAGTTTCTGGTAATGGTCCATGTCCGGCACCACCACCTTGAGCTGGTAGTCCGCGTCGATGCCGGTCACCAGGCTGCACTCCAGTACTTGCGGCAGGCTGCGGATCGCGGCTTCGAAGGTCTCGAAGCGATCGGGGGTATGGCGGTCCATGCCGATCAGCACGTAGGCCGTCAGGCTCAGGCCCAGCATCTTGCGGTCGAGCAGGGCGACCTGGCGGGTGATGTAGCCGTCGTCCTCCAGTTGCTTGACTCGCCGCGAGCACGGGGAGGGCGACAAGCCGATGCGCTCGGCCAATTCCTGGTTGGAGATACGCGCGTCGCGCTGCAATTCCGCCAGAATGCTCAGGTCGTAACGGTCGAGTTTGCTCATCGAACGGGCCTTTATTCGGTTAATTGCGGAAGATTATCCATCCAAGGGTAAAAATTGCGCAAGTGGTGTTTATTCAAGCAATCTTCGCAATCCCCTGCCGGCGCCCCGGGCTTATGCTTACCACCAAGATCACTGCTCGGACAAACAGTCCAGTGCAGCCCGCCCAATCCGGCCGGCTGCGGTCGCAGTACCCACCGGTACTGGCAGACCCCCGAGCTGCACACTGTCCAGAAGACGGCGTGAGGTGAGCCGACGTCATAAGCGTCGCGCACGGACGAAGTTCTCAAGGGGAGGCCGACGGGCCTCCCTTTTTTATGCCTGCGAAATAAACCTCGCGCCTGATAACCTGTCGCAGAACCGGCCTGGGCTTTTCCAGTCTTATTTGCAGGCCCCGAACCGTTGTGAGGAATTTCATGAAGTCGCGCATCTGGCGTTTGGCAGGTGTTGGTCTGTTGTGGGCAAGTGTCAGTGCGCAGGGAGTGGCCGACGATCAGCAAAACCGTGGCGGCCCCGACGGTGGTCACGGCCAGGACGGGCGAGGCGGCAACGGCCAGGGTTATTCAGGCCAACCCAGGCAGCAAAGCAACGAGATCATCCGGGGCGACAACAGCCGACAGTTCGAGGTCAAGCCGCAATACCAGGGCGGACAACGCTACGAACGGCCGCCGCAGGACCCCAACGTCCAAGGTCGCCCGCCGCAGCAGCCACCGGGCAATCATTTGCCGATCCAGGGGCGGCCCGACAGCGTGACCCAGACCCGTGAACCGCAACCGGGGTACTACCGCGATATTCCGCGCCGCAACGACGGCTATCCGAACGGCGGGCCTCGTCCTGGTCATGAGGGGCGTCCCGAGCAACATTGGCCCGGTCGGCCGGACGGGCATGGCAATGGCTGGGGCCCGGGGCCGCAGTATCGGCCTGGGTATGTGATCGATCGTTTCCCGGATCGCAACTACCGCGTGCCTTATCGCGGCCAGGATTATTTCTATTCCGGTGGCTACTGGTATCGCCCGCAAGGCCCGCGTTATGTCGTGGTCCAGCCGCCACGGGGGATTCGCACGCGCTATCTGCCGGACTATGCCCGTGAGGTCTGGGTCGGCAGTTCGCTGTTCTTCCTTGCCGCCGGCGCGTATTACATCTACGAAGCCAATACCCGGGATTACGTCGTGGTCGAGGCGCCAGCCGCCAACCCGCAGCCACAACCCCAGGGCAACAGTTTTGACGTGGTGGCTTACCCGGCCAACGGCCAGTCTCCCGAGCAGGTCAACCAGGACGGCTACGATTGCTATCGCTGGGCGGTGCAGCAGAGTGGTTTCGATCCGCGCAACTACACCTACCCACCGGCGCCGGAGGTGGTGCAGACCTATCGCCAGGCAGAGGGGAGTTGCTTGAGTAGCCGTGGGTATCAAGTGACGTACTGAGTTCTGATGGAGCCGGTATTGCTCTTGTGGCGAGGGAGCTTGCTCCCGCTGGCCTGCGCAGCAGGCCCTGTATTTTACGGTCGTTGCGCAACCGAGCGGGAGCAAGCTCCCTCGCCACGGGGCCCGGTGCTCGGCATCAAGCGCTGGTGGGCTTCACCACTTCCAGCGGATCGGCATGCACCAGCACTTCGGCCTTCGGATACGCGCGGTGAATCGCGTCGGCGGCCTGGTCGCTGATGCCGTGGGCGACTGACAAGGTCAGTTCCCCCGGCAATTCCAAGTGCAACTGCACGAACCAATGGTTGCCGGAGATCCGCGTGCGCAGGTCATGGGCACCGACCACGCCGGGTACGGCGCATGCCAGTTCCAGCATGTGCTGGCTGACGTCCGGTGGCAGTTCTTCATCCATCAGCACCGCGAAGCTTTCCCGGGCGATCTGCACCGCGCTCCACAGAATATAGAGGGCGATCCCCAGGCCGAACCAGGCGTCGAGTTGATACCAACCGAACCCGGCCAGGACCAGCGCGACCAGGATGCTGCCGTTGAGCAACAAGTCCGAACGGTAATGCAGCGAATCGGCGCGCACCGCGTTGGAGCCGGTGGCGCGCACGACCCGATGCTGCAACGCCAGCAGCGCCAAGGTGAGCACCAGGGAAAACACGATCACGCCGACGCTCAGCCAAGGCGCTTCCACGGGCAACGGGTTTTTCAGCCGCTCGAAGGCCTGCAAGGCAATCAGCACCGCACTGCCGCCGATAAACAGCGCCTGGGCCATGCCCGCCAAGGACTCAGCCTTGCCATGCCCGTAGCGGTGATCGTCGTCGGCAGGGCGCAGCGCGTAATGCACCGCCAGCAGATTGAGCAACGAAGTGACGCCGTCCAGCGCCGAGTCGGTCAGGCCGGCGAGCATGCTCACCGAACCGCTCAACCACCAGGCCAGCGCCTTGGCGGCGACAAGGATAAGCGCCACGGCCACCGACGCCCGGGTGGCCAGGCGTAGCAGGCGAGCGTGTTCGGCACCAGTGGTCATGACGCGATCATCCTTGGGTTGCTTCAAGCAGCGGGTTTCAGACCGAGGGTGGCCAGTTGTTGAACGTTGCCCTTGTGCTGGATCAGGCGTGGATCGTCCAGCGGGAAGCTGCGGCCCAGTTCGCTTTCAAGGATGGCTTGCAGCTTGTGATTGTTGACCGTGCCGTCGGGGTTGATGGCTGGCTTGAGTTTCTCCGGGTCGATCTGGACGCTCTTGCCCGGCTCGAAATAAATCGCGCCGGTGGCGAAGTCCACGGCAAAGGCGATCAGGCCGGGGATGATGTAGAACAACAGGCCGACGGCATCGAGCGCGGCGATGGCCGGGTCGATCTTGCCTTCGATCTGGCCGCGACGGTCCGGGTAGAAGATCGAGCCACACGCGCTGATCTGGGTCAGCAGGGTGGCGACCAGGACGCCGCCGATCACGCGAAAGGGAATACGCATAGCAATCTCCTGAGCAGGTATGGGCGTTGCTGGTTGGAGTCCAGACCACGCTAAACAGTTCGCCGTTATACTCGGCCCTCTGTTTTGGAGCCAGCATGATTTCCTTGCCGATTGATGAAGTTTTACCCGCGCTGCGCCAAGCCCTGGCCAAGCGCCACGAAGCGGTGCTCGAAGCGCCCCCTGGCGCTGGTAAAACCACCCGTGTTCCCTTGGCCCTGTTGAACGAGTCCTGGCTGGCCGGGCAGACCATCCTCATGCTCGAACCCCGACGCCTGGCGGCACGGGCGGCGGCCGAGCGGCTGGCCAGCGAACTCGGGGAAAAGGTCGGTGAAACCGTCGGCTACCGGATTCGCCTCGACAGCAAGGTGGGGCCTCATACGCGCATTGAAGTGGTCACCGAAGGCATCCTCACCCGTCGCCTGCAGGACGATCCGGCATTGGAAGGCGTTGGGCTGCTGATTTTCGATGAATTTCACGAGCGCAGCCTTGACGCCGATCTGGCGCTGGCCCTGAGCCTCAATGGCCGGGAGCTGTTTCGCGAAGAGCAGCCGCTGAAGATCCTGTTGATGTCCGCGACCCTGGAAGGCGAGCGTCTGGCCGGACTGCTGGACGACGCGCCGATCCTGCGCAGCGAAGGGCGCATGTTCCCGGTGGCGGTGCGCTGGGGCCGGCCATTCCAGCCTGGGGAATTTATCGAGCCGCGACTGGTGCAGACCGTGCTCGAGGCGCTGCACGATGAAACCGGCAGCGTGCTGGTGTTCCTGCCTGGGCAAGCGGAAATCCGTCGCGTTCATCAACAATTGGCCGATGCCCTCGGCGACGGCGGCAACGTGTTGCTGTGCCCGTTGCATGGCGAACTGGACCTCGCTGCCCAGCGCGCCGCCATCGATCCGGCGCCGCCCGGCCAACGTAAAGTCGTGCTGGCCACCAACATCGCCGAGACGAGCCTGACCATCAACGGTGTGCGGGTAGTGGTGGACGCCGGGCTCGCCCGCGTACCGCGATTCGATCCGGGCAGCGGCATGACCCGTCTCGATACCCAACGCATCTCCCGGGCTAGCGCGACCCAACGGGCCGGTCGAGCCGGGCGCCTGGAACCAGGGGTGTGCTATCGGTTGTGGTCCGAAGACCAGCACGAACAGTTGGCCGCCTACGGCAGCGCCGAGATTCTTTCGGCGGACCTGGCCGGGTTGGCCCTGCAATTGGGGCGTTGGGGCGTGACGCCGCAGCAGTTGGTGTGGCTCGACGTTCCGCCGACCGCCGCGTATGCCCAGGCCCAGGATCTGTTGCAACGTCTCGGCGCACTCGATGGCGGCCAACTGACCCGCCACGGCCAGGCCATGGCCGAGCTGCCGGCTCATCCACGTATCGCACACTTGCTGTTGCGTGGCCAGGCGCTGGGGTTGGCGGACATGGCTTGCAACGTGGCGGCGCTGCTTGGCGAGCGCGACATCCTGCGCGGCGCCGGCGCAGATCTGCACAGCCGTCTGGTCTTGTTGTCCGGCGAGGAGCGAGCGGCACGCGGCGCCCAAGGTGGCGTGCAGCGGGCCCGGCAATTGGCCCGGCAATATCGCGGCTATCTACGGGGCAAGGCCGGGGAAGCCGTCGCCGATCCCGATCATCCACGCTGGCTCGGTGCATTGTTGGCGTTGGCCTATCCGGATCGTGTCGCCCAGCAACGGCGCCCCGGCGGTGCGGAGTATCGCCTGGCCAATGGTCGTGCGGCGCTGTTCGCCGAGGCGGATAGCCTGATGAAACAAGCGTGGCTGGTGATCGCCGAATTGGGCAGTCGCCAGGGCCAGCGGGAGGAGCGGATTTACCTGGCGACGGATTTCGACCCGGCGCTGTTCGATTCAGTGCTGGCCGAGCAGGTGCAGACGGTCGATCAACTGGACTGGGACGAGCGCGAAGGCGTGCTGCGGGCCGAACGCCAGCGCAAGGTCGGCGAACTGGTGCTCAGCCGCGAGCCGCTGGCCGGGCTGGATGAAGCAGCCCGCAGCCAGGCGCTGGTCAACCTGGTGCGGCGCAAGGGCCTGGAGCTGCTGCCGTGGACGCCGGAGTTGCGGCAATGGCAAGCGCGCGTGGCGCTGTTGCGCCGGCTCGACCTGGAGGCCAAGGGCGAAAGCGAATGGCCGGATGTCAGCGACACGGCATTGCTGGGCAGTCTCGAGGATTGGTTGATGCCGTATCTGGGACGCGTCTCTCGACTCAGTCATTTCGCGAACCTGGATTTGTCGAGCATCGTCCACAACCTGCTGCCCTGGCCTTTGCCGCAACGCCTGGACGAACAGGCGCCCCACCATTTGAACGTGCCTTCGGGATCGTCGATTCGCCTGGATTACAGCGAGCATCCGCCAATCCTTGCCGTGCGCTTGCAGGAGCTTTTCGGCTTGGCCGATACCCCGCGCATCGCCGGCGGACGGCAGGTGGTCAAGCTGCACCTGCTGTCGCCGGCGCGTCGGCCGGTGCAAGTGACCCAGGATTTGGCGAACTTCTGGCGCAGCACCTATGCCGAGGTGAAGAAGGATCTCAAGGGGCGCTATCCCAAGCATTACTGGCCGGATGATCCGTTGGTGGCGGAAGCGACGGCGCGGGTCAAGCCGCGCAAGTGAAAATCCCCGGCTTGGCCAGGGTCGCAGATGGTAAATTCACCGACGGATAAGCTGCTTTTCCACGCAGCCTCGGTTACTCAGCTCCAGATTTGGACATGTCATGGCAAAGAAACCCGCAACGCCCACCACTGAAGCATCGATGACAGCGGCCAACAAAGGGGCCAGCTTGACATTGATCGATGTGGCAAAGATTGCCGGGGTCTCGCCAATGACCGTTTCCAGGGCCTTGCATCGACCGGAGCTGGTGAGCGAGAACACGCGGGAAAAGGTCCGGGAGGCGGTGCGCCAGTCGGGTTATGTGCCAAACATGCTGGCCGGTGGCTTGGCGAGCAACAAAAGCCGCCTGGTGGCGATTTTCCTTCCCACTATCGCTAACTCCATTTTTGCAGACACCGTGCAATCGTTGATGGACCGCCTGACCCAGGCGGGCTATCAGACCCTGCTGGGCCTTACAGGCTATAGCGCAGAGCAGGAAGAAAAACTGTTGGAGGCGGTACTCGGCCGGCGTCCGGATGGCATCGTACTGACCGGTACGCTTCACACCGAATCAAGCCGCTTGCGCCTCGCTCAGGCGGGTATTCCCGTGGTTGAGGCCTGGGACTTGAGTGAGGACCCTTTGGACATGCTGGTGGGTTTTTCCCACGAAAAGGTGGGGGAGGAGACCGCGCGACACCTGGTGAAAAAGGGTTACAGGCGATTTTCCGTGGTGACCATCAGCGACCCCCGGGGTCTGCGCCGTTGCAACAGCCTTATCGCCGAGCTGAAACGCCAGGGAATCGAGCAAGTGCCCATGGAAATCCTGGCGCCACCTGCCACGCTCGAAGTCGGGCGAGAGGGGCTTCGGCGACTGCTGGACCAATCACCGCGGCCCGACATCGTGGTGTGCAGCTCGGACACCGTGGCTCAAGGCGTTTTGGCCGAAGCCGCCAGCCAAGGCTTGAATGTGCCCGGCGACCTTGCCGTCATGGGGTTCGGGGATCTGAGCAGTGCCGCGCAGGTCTACCCGGCGTTGTCGACTGTCAGCGTCGACGGCAAGCGCATCGGCTTGCAAGTGGCCGAGGCGCTGCTTGAGCGATTCGAAAACCCTTTGGCCCAGAAAACGGTGCGGATTGACACCGGTTTCACCTTGATCGACCGCGCGAGCACCTGAATTGAAAATCTGTTTATCGGTTGCCTTCGGTTGAATGATTGCGCAATCAGTGTAGTATCCATTCAAAGGTCTTCGGTTTTATCGAGCGAGGGCTTTTTTTTGATCAGCCTATGATTGCGCAATCATAGGCTGGCAGGAGCTTCCACACCTGAACGCTTTTCAATGTCCAAGGAGCGCACACATGTTCGTATCAAAAGACCTCCCCAAGTCCTCCGATGACGACCGTATTGCCTGGGTTCGTGTCGCTTCGGTGATCTTGCCGCTGGCCAATCCGATCAGTGATGCCAAGGTGCTTACCGGGCGGCAGAAACCGATGACCGAGATCGCCATCCTCTTCGCTGAAATTGAAACCCTCGAGGGGCATCGTGGCCTCGGCTTCAGTTACTCGAAACGTGCCGGCGGACCGGGGCAATTCGCCCATGCCAAGGAAATCGCCCCGGTGCTGATCGGCGAAAACCCGAGTGACATTTCCAAGCTCTGGACCAAACTCTGCTGGGCTGGCGCCTCGGTGGGCCGCAGTGGCATGTCGACCCAGGCCTTGGGGGCGTTCGACGTGGCGTTGTGGGACCTGAAAGCCAAGCGCGCCAACTTGTCGCTGGCCCGTTTGCTCGGCGCCCAACGCGATTCGGTGCGTTGCTACAACACCTCGGGAGGCTTTCTCCATACCCCGCTGGATCAACTGATGAAAAATACCGACGTGTCCCGCGAAAAGGGCATCGGTGGTATCAAGTTGAAAGTCGGACAACCGGATTGTGCCCTCGACATTGAGCGGGTCAGCACGGTGCGCAAGCACCTGGGTGACAACTTCCCGCTGATGGTCGATGCCAACCAGCAATGGGATCGGCCGACGGCCCAGCGCATGTGCCGCCAGTTCGAGGCGTACAACCTGATCTGGATCGAGGAACCCCTGGACTGCTATGACGCCGAAGGCCACGCCGCGTTGGCACAACAATTCGATACGCCGATCGCCACGGGTGAAATGCTCACCAGCGTCGCCGAGCACGCCGAATTCATCAAGCTGCGCGGCGCGGACTTCTTGATGCCGGACGCGCCACGAGTGGGCGGCATCACCCCTTACTTGAAGGTCGCGTCGATGGCTGAGCAAGCGGGCCTGATGCTGGCCCCGCATTTCGCCATGGAACTGCACGTTCACCTGGCGGCAGCCTATCCGACCGAACCCTGGGTCGAGCACTTCGAATGGCTTGAGCCTTTGTTCAACGAGCGCCTGGAGACCCGTGACGGCCGGATGCTCGTCCCCACCCGTCCCGGTTTGGGGCTGACGCTCAGCGAACAAGTCAAGCCGTGGACGGTTCAGGAAACCGAGGTGGGTGCCCGTCCCTGAGGAATCTCCTCGGTTCGGCAGTGGATAGGTTAGCGAGGCTCTATCCAGAGCCTCCTTGAAAGGGGAGCTACCGTGATCGATCTCAAAATGGACGTGCTGGTATGGGGGCCCATGCACCCATCCTTGATGCAGTCGTTGGAAGAACACTACAGCGTCCACAAGCGCTGGGAGATTGCCGACTTCACCCACTGGGTCGCTTTACATGGCGATTCTATACGCGCGGTTGTAACCAGTGGTGTGTACGGGGCTGACCATCAGGTCCTGGAACAGCTGCCCCATCTCGAGGTGATTACCAGTTTCGGTGTCGGTTATGACGCTCTCGATACGGCTTACCTGGCCCGTCGTGGTATCCAGTTGAGCAATACGCCGGACGTGCTCAACAACAGCGTGGCCGAAACGGCACTGGCGTTGATGCTTTGCGTATCCCGTAGAGTCTGCGAGGCCGAGCGCTTCGTGCGGGCCGGCAAATGGCGGGAGGCAAAATTCCCCTTGGGCAATGACCTGCACGGTAAAACCTGCGGCATCGTAGGCTTGGGCAAGATCGGCAAGACGCTCGCCAGACGGGTCTCGGCCTTCGACATGAACGTCGCGTATTATCGACCCAATGGGCCGTATGCCGAGGTTTCCTATACCCATTACGCCGACCTTCAAGCATTGGCCACTGCCGCGGACTACCTTGTTGTTCTCGTTCCTGGCGGCCCGCAAACCCGGCATCTGATCAATCGACAGGTCATGCGCGCGCTCGGTCCCAAATCCTTTCTGATCAATGTGGCCAGGGGCAGTGTCGTCGATGAGGCGGCGTTGGTCACGGCCCTCCTTGAGTCGGAAATCGGCGGTGCCGCCTTGGACGTGTTCGAGGACGAGCCCCATGTTCCGGCCGCGTTACTGGAAATGGATAACGTCGTATTGCTTCCACATATCGGCAGCGGTACTCACGAGACCCGCCAAGCCATGGCGGACCTGGTTCTCGAAAATCTCGATACCTATTTCGAAGAGGGGAGGCTGGTTACGCCGGTGGCGCTGTAATGCGTTTTGGCGCCGGCAGGCCTGTGGGAGCGTTGATCGATCTGTGGCGTGATGCTTGAGAGCTTTTGTGGCGAGGGAGCTTGCTCCCGCTGGCGCGCGCAGCGGGCCCCAAAAGCAATGAGCGCTGCGCACTCAAGCGGGAACAAGCTCCCTCGCCACAGGGCCGTGCTGCTCTCGAAATCCTTGTGGGCCGAGCCAGCTTGCTCCCACAGGTGTTTGGCGGTGAGTCGGCTAAGGCGCTGCCGGCAACAAAAACCGCGCAATCACCGGCAAATGATCGGAGATGCGCAAGGTGTCGTCCTGCCGGACCTGGGCTTCGACCCGCTTGAGGCGTGGGCTGTAGAACAGGTAGTCGACGGTGCGGTCGGGGCCGTTGAGGCCCGGGTCGTTCGGGTAGTGGGTGAGCCAGTGTTCGCGGTCGATGCCGCTGGCCTCGTTGTTGGTCGGGATCATCGGGTATTTGTCCCACAACAGATGCAGCTCGCTGTCGGCGGAGTAGGGCGAGCGCTGTTCGGCCGGCAGGCGCCGGTATTGGCCCAGGGGCAACAGGTTGAAATCGCCACCGATCAGCCAGGACGTGCTGGCGGATTCGAGCTTGTCCAAAGCCCTGGACACGGCATCGATCTGTTTCTGCGCGGTGTCGTCCGGCCGTGCCGCCCGCTCCAGGTGTGTATTGAGCACCGCCACTTGGCCGCCGCCGCTCAGTGGCAGGTAACTCACCAGCAAGGCGTTTTTCGGCTGGAACTGACGACTGATGAAACTCCCATCCGCCACGGGTAATTGCACCCGCTCGGCATGGTCGATGCGGTAGCGACTCAGCGTCGCCAATTGCCGGCCAACGCTGCCAAAGATGCGCGGGCTGGGGATGAAATCGGCTTTCCAGTCGAAGGCGCTGGTGCCGCATGGGTAGAGGTCGGCCAGGCGCTCCTGCAGCAGCTTGAGTTGTTCCTGGTAATGGCTGGCCTTGGCACCGTTGTCCAGTTCCTGGAGCAACACCACGTCCGGCTGTTCATCGCGAATGACCCGCGCCACTTCGTCGAGGCTAAAGGCCATGTCTTCGAGGGTCGGGCTTTCATCGTCGCCCTGGGCCAGGTCGTGCCAGAACACGTAGCGCTTGCCGGCCAGGAACTGGACGTTCCAGGTCATCACCTTCAACGCCTGGCCGGGCATCAGCGGCGCGGCGTCCGCGGCACAACTGACGGGCAGCGCTTCCCGGGCCTGGGGACGCCAGGTCAGC
Source organism: Pseudomonas sp. HB05 (assembly GCF_016756915.1). Lineage (NCBI taxonomy): Bacteria > Pseudomonadati > Pseudomonadota > Gammaproteobacteria > Pseudomonadales > Pseudomonadaceae > Pseudomonas > Pseudomonas sp. HB05. Next base: position 57,216 of record NZ_JAESPG010000008.1, on the reverse strand, counting down.
CCATAGATCGAGAAGACGCCGATGCCGACGATCAACAACAGGCCCAGCACGGTGTATCGCAGCAGACGGCTCATGGCTCGGGTTTTTCGGCAATCAGCATGAACATTCGGAACAACACCACAGTGGTGAACAGTTGCAGGAAGCTGTGAATGCTATCGATCAGCAGACTGATCAAGGGGTTCTGCGGTGCAGGGTACACCGAGACGCTGGCGCCCTTGAGCAGCCACAGCGGGACCATTACGGCCAGGATGCACAGCAGGATTCGCCAGAAATGGCCTCGACTCAGGCGCGCGCTTTCCTTCATGGCGGCCAGAGGCGACATACCCCTCAACACCAACAGGTATTCACCAAAGGCCAGGACCACCATCAGCCACAACCCCGGCAGGAAATACAATGAGATGCCAATCAGGATCAGCAGCGTATTGAGGGCGGTCAGCAAGGCGAAGCGTGGCCATTGAAGCAGGGCGGCCGCGAGCAGGTCGCGCGCCCGCGGGGCTTCGCCACGGCTGCGGGCATCGAGGAACAGAATCAACGCTGCGGTATACAACGGGTACACCAATAGACCGACGATCACGCTGTAGCCGGAAAAACCGTCGGCCCCGAAGGCGTTGTCCACTCCTTGTTGCAGCACCGCTTCAATGATCACCAGCGGCAGGCACAACTGGGCGATGCGGCCCAGATGGCGTTTGAAAAAATACAAGGAGTCACGCAGTACTTCTAAGGGATTCATGGGTCGGTATCGCAGTTCAAAAAAGCGGTCCGACACTTTACCCATCAGGTGACCGCATAAACAAACGTAAACATCAGGTAAAGACCATTGAAAGGTTCCTGGCGGACCCCATTACTGACGGGCACCGGTCTTTTGTGGACCGGCTTGGTTTTTTATCCGGCAATCTGATGAGGTCGCCATGAACAGCGAAGAACAAACCCTGATCGATGGACTGTTTTCACGGCTGCAACAGGCCGAAAAGGAATCAGCCCCGCGCGACGCCCAGGCTGAGGCGCGGATCAAGGAACACTTGGCCAACCAGCCTGCGGCGGGCTATTTCATGGCCCAGGCGATTCTGGTGCAAGAGGCGGCGATCAAGCGCCTGGACGAGCAGAACAAGCAACTCGCCCAGCAGGTCGAGCAATTGCAAGCCGAGTTGCAGCAGGCTCGCAATCCGGCTTCGGCGCCCAGCGGCGGCGGTGGTTTTCTCTCGAGTATTTTTGGTGGCGGCAACCGCGATTCGCATCCTGCAAGTACACCAGCGCCCAGCGGTGGCGGCTGGCGTGAACCGGGACGGCCGTCGTTCAACGCGCCGGCCCAGCAAGGTTTTGGTGCCGCGCCCGGCAACTATGGCGCGCCGCAACAGCCGGCCCCGGCGGCCAGCAGCTTCCTCGGTGGCGCCTTGAAAACCGCGGCGGGCGTGGCCGGTGGCGTGATGCTGGCCCAGGGCATCAGCAGTCTGTTCCACAGCAATCAGCCTCAGGAAATCGTCGAGATCCTCAAGGAAGAACCGGCCCAGCCCGTCAACGATACGGCCAACAGCGGCGACAACGGCTGGGGCGATGACCAGCGCGTGGCCGACAACGGTTCCTACGACAACGACCCGGGCGGTGTCAGCGACGCGGACTACGGCGACGATTCGTCCTTCTTCGGCGACGACGATTCCTTCGTCTGACCTGCCATTCGTCCGAGGCGCCCGGGCGCCTCGGGCCGATTATTCGCGGAACATTCCTCGAGGCTGGCATACTGGGCGACTTTTCGGGCCGGGTGGCCTGCACGCGTGTGCATTCATGAGGAAACGCGGTGAAAAAAATCGCAGTGTTCGCCGATGTCCAGAACCTCTACTACACCGTGCGCCAAGCCTATGGCTGCCATTTCAACTACGCGGCGCTGTGGGCTGACGTCAGCAAACAGGGCCAAATCGTCGAGGCCTATGCCTACGCGATCGATCGCGGCGACAGCAAGCAACAGCAGTTCCAGCAGATCCTGCGCAACCTCGGCTTCACCGTGAAGCTCAAGCCCTACATCCAACGCAGCGACGGTTCGGCCAAGGGCGACTGGGACGTGGGCATCACGCTCGACATCATGGACGCTGCCGACCATGTCGATGAAGTGGTGCTGGCCTCCGGCGACGGCGATTTCGACATGCTGCTCGAACGCATCATCAGCAAGCACGGCGTGCAAGCGGTGGCCTACGGTGTGCCGGGGCTGACCGCTAACTCGCTGATCCGCGCCGCCAGCCGCTACGTGCCCATCGAAGGCGCGTTGCTGCTCAAGAATTGATCTTCAAGGAGCCCCACAGGTTTGGAACGCATCGCAGTCATCGACTTTGAAACCACCGGCATCACCCCGAGCAGCAGTTGCCGGGCCACGGAAATCGCCGTGGTGATCCTTGAACAAGGCCGGATCGTCGACCGTTACCAGAGCCTGATGAACGCCGGTGTTCGCGTGCCGGCCTTCATCGAACAACTGACCGGGATCAGCAACGCCATGCTGCGCAGCGCTCCCCCTGCGGAAAAAGTGATGAACGAGGTCAACGAGTTTGTCGGCATCACGCCGCTGCTGGCGCATAACGCCGCGTTCGACCAGAAGTTCTGGGACTTCGAACTGGGGCGCATCAAGCGCACCCGCCTGCAGAACTTTGCCTGTTCGTTGTTGCTGGCCCGGCGCTTGATGCCATCGGCGCCGAACCACAAGCTTGGCACGCTCAACGCATTCGCCGGCCTGCCCCACACCGGCCAGGCTCACCGGGCCATGGCCGACGCCGAAATGGCCGCCAACCTTACCGCGCACCTCGCTGCGGAATTGCGCCAGAAGCATGGGCTGCGGGAGCTGTCCCACGACCTGCTGTGCAGTTTGCAGAAAGTGCCAGCGGCGAAGATCAACGAACACCTCAAGCGCCACCGCGGATTCTGAACGCACCGCGAAACCTTTTGTGGGAGCGAGCTTGCTCGCGATTGCGGTGTATCAGTCAATGTTATGTTGGCTGATCCAAAGCTATCGCGAGCAAGCTCGCTCCCACAGGGTTGGTCTGTGTTCAGTCGTATTGGTCGTGCCTTGAAAAGTGTATGGCTCGGATAAACAGATTTTGTAACTTAATTTCTGCCGAGCGCCTTTTTAGAATGATGGGTTTCATCGTCCTGACTTCGAGTTGAACATGCCTGGCCCACGCCGTTTTCCGTTGCCGTTGATCGCTGCCTTTTTCGCCTTGTATGTCATCTGGGGTTCGACCTACCTGGTGATTCGCATCGGCGTCGAGCATTGGCCGCCGTTGCTGCTGGCCGGGATTCGCTTTGTGATCGCCGGGTCGTTGATGTACGGCTTCTTGCGGTGGAAGGGCGCGCCGGCGCCGACCTGGGCGCAATGGAAGGCCGGGGCGCTCATTGGCGTGTTGCTACTGACCTTCGGCAATGGTGCGGTGAGTATCGCCGAGCATACGGGCGTGGCTTCGGGCGTGGCGGCGCTGGCCGTGGCGACGGTGCCGTTGTTTACCTTGCTCTGCGGATATTTCTGGGGCGCACGCAATACCCGTCTCGAGTGGGCGGGGATTGTGCTGGGATTGATCGGCATCGCCATGCTCAACCTGGGTTCGAACCTGCAATCGAGCCCGTTGGGAGCGGCTTTGCTGGTGTTCGCCGCCGCCTCGTGGGCCTTCGGTTCGGTGTTGAGCAAACATCTGCAACTGCCCGCAGGCGCCATGGCCAGCGCGGTGGAAATGCTGGTGGCTGGCGTGGTGCTGTTGATCGGCAGCTTCGCCAGTGGCGAACGCCTGGACCACGTGCCGCCGCTGGAAGGCTGGTTCGCGTTGGTCTATCTGATCGGGTTCGGTTCGATCATCGCCTTCAATGCCTACATGTACCTGCTCAAGCATGTGCGTCCGGCGGCGGCCACCAGCTATGCCTACGTCAACCCGGCGGTGGCGGTGTTGCTGGGCATCGTCTTCGCGGGAGAAACCATTGGCATCGAAGAAGCCTTGGCGATGCTGGTGATCATCAGCGCCGTGGTGTTGATCGGCTTGCCGCAGTGGCGCAAGCCCAAGCCTGCACCGGCCGAATCCTGATTTAGGGTAAACTGCCGCGCATTGCACACCCTGCGCTGATTTTTCCTACGGTACCTCCATGACTTTCGCCACCCTTGGCCTGATCGAACCCCTGCTGCGCGCCCTCGAGACGCTCGGCTACCAGACTCCGACGCCGGTCCAGGCCCAAGCCATGCCGGCCGTGCTCGCCGGGCGCGACCTGATGGCCGCGGCCCAGACCGGTACTGGCAAGACCGCCGGTTTCGCCGTGCCGCTGTTGCAGTTGCTGACCACCGAAGGGCCGAAAGTCGCCGCCAACTCGGTGCGTGCGTTGATCCTGGTGCCGACCCGCGAGCTGGCCGAGCAGGTCCACGAAAGCGTGCGCCAATACGCGCAGAACCTGCCCTTGAGCACCTACGCCGTGTACGGCGGCGTCAGCATCAACCCGCAGATGATGAAGTTGCGCAAAGGCGTCGACTTGCTGGTGGCGACGCCGGGCCGCTTGCTCGACCTGTTCCGCCAGAACGCGCTGAAGTTCAACCAGTTGCAGACCCTGGTGCTGGACGAAGCCGACCGCATGCTCGACCTAGGGTTCTCCGAGGAACTGGCGAACATCTACAAGGCGCTGCCGAAGAAGCGCCAGACGCTGCTGTTCTCGGCGACCTTTTCCGATGCGATCCGCCTGTTGGCCGGGCAGATGCTCAACGATCCGCTGAGCATCGAAGTGAGCCCGCGCAACGTGGCCGCCAACACCGTCAAGCAATGGGTGGTGACGGTGGACAAGAAGCGCAAGCCGGAGCTGTTCATTCATCTGATGCGCAAGCACAAGTGGAAACAGGTGCTGGTGTTCGCCAAGACCCGCAACGGCGTCGATGCGCTGGTGGAAAAACTCCAGGGGCTCGGTGTCAATGCCGATGGCATCCACGGTGACAAACCCCAGGCGACCCGCCAGCGCGCGCTGGATCGCTTCAAGGCCAGCGAAGTGCAGATCCTGGTGGCCACCGACGTCGCCGCCCGTGGCCTGGATATCGAAGATTTGCCATTGGTGGTGAACTTCGACCTGCCGATCGTCGCCGAGGACTACATCCACCGCATCGGCCGCACGGGCCGGGCGGGCGCCACCGGGCAGGCGATTTCCCTGGTCTGCGCCGATGAAGTGAATCTGCTGTCGGCCATCGAGACCTTGACTCGTCAGACATTGCCCCGGCAGATGGAGCAGGATTTCGAGCCTGAGCACCGCGTGCCGGAGACCGATGCCAGCGGCCAGGTGATCAAGAAACCGAAGAAGCCGAAGAAACCGAAAACCCAGGGCAGTGGCGGCAAGCGCAACCTGGGCAAGTGGGTGGACAGTGGCGATTCGGGGCCGGTGGAGCCTTCAGTCAAGCCGGTGCGAAAAGTGCCGGTGTTCAATACCGGGCCGCGTAAGCGTAAGCCTTGACGGCAGCTGCAAGTTTCAAGCTGCAAGCCGCAAGTTGTATGTCGATGGTCTTCAGCTTGCAGCTTGCAGCTTATAACTTCCCGCTGTTTCGTAGAAACTCCACCATCCCCAACCCCGCCGCCCGGCCACTGGCAAAGCACGCCGTGAGCAGGTAGCCACCGGTCGGCGCTTCCCAGTCGAGCATTTCCCCGGCGCAGAAAACCCCGGGTAACTGCTTGAGCATCAGCCGTTCGTCCAGGGCTTCGAACGTCACGCCGCCGGCGCTGCTGATCGCTTCGTCCAGCGGACGGGTTTTCACCAGCGTGACCGGCAAGGCCTTTATCGCTTCCGCCAGCCGCGCCATGTCGGCGAAGCAATCGACGGATGTCAGCTCGCGCAACAAGGCTGCCTTGACCCCGTCGATCCCCAACTGGCTGTGCAAGTGCTTGGCCATCGAGCGCGACCCGCGTGGCTTGTTCAGGGCCTGGAGGATTTTATCCACAGGCCGGCCCGGCAACAGGTCCAGATGAATGGTCGCGCGGCCGTGCTGGTTGATGGCCTCACGAATCGCTGCCGACAGCGCATAGATCAGGCTGCCTTCGATGCCGGTGGCGGTGATGACGCATTCGCCCAGGCGAGGCACATCGTCGTTGAGGCCGATGGCGATGTTCTTCAGCGGGGCGCCGGCGAATTTGCTGATCATCAGGTCGCTCCAGGCCGTCACGTCGAATCCGCAGTTACTCGGCTGCAGCGGCGCAAGGGCCACGCCGCGCTGTTCCAGCGGCAGCATCCAGGCACCATCGGAGCCCAGGCGCGACCAACTGCCGCCGCCCAATGCCAATAATGTCGCGTCGGGCGCAAGACTCTTTTCTCCCTCCGGGCTGGCGATGCGCAGGCTGCCGTCGGGGTTCCAGCCGAGCCAGCGGTGGCGGGTGTGGATCACCACCCCGGCCTCACGTAAACGCTTGAGCCAGGCGCGCAGCAGCGGGGCGGCTTTCATGTCGGTTGGAAATACCCGTCCCGAGCTGCCGACGAAGGTGTCGATGCCCAGGCCGTGAATCCATTGGCATAACTCATCCGCGCCGAATGCTCGCAGCAGCGGGGCGATATTCGACGCGCGTTCGCCGTAGCGGGACAGGAAGGCCGGGAAGGCTTCGGAGTGGGTGATGTTCATGCCGCCGACGCCGGCCAGGAGAAATTTCCTGCCCACCGAGGGCATGCCGTCGTACAGATCGACCCGGACACCGGCCTGGCTCAACACCTCGGCCGCCATCAGGCCAGCAGGGCCGCCGCCGATGATGGCGATGTTTGGGATGGGAGGCTGGGTGGTCGAGGTCATGGTGTGAACTGCGGAAACGAGGAATAGCGCGGCATTCTATCAGCACAAATTCCTGTGGGAGCGGGCTTGCTCGCGAAAGCGGTGTGTCAGTGAGGCAAATATCGACTGACACACCGCGTTCGCGAGCAAGCCCGCTCCCACAAGGTAGGTGGCGTTCTTAAATTAAGGTGATCAAAAAACAACCAAGCCCCTGCGAGCCATAGGCAACACAGGCTGCGAGCCGTTTCGCTCAGGTTATCCACAGGCCGCTCCACAGGCATTGTGGGTAACGCGCCCAGCGTTCAATGACAGCCTGATGACATCCAGACCTTTTGCGCGCTGTGGTGCAGGATCCCGTGGCGTCGGGCCAGGGCCTTGCGGTCCTTGCTGTAGCCACCACCGATCACGCCGACGACGGGGATGTCCCGCCCGAGGCAATGACGCATCACGCTCTCGTCCCGGGCGGCGAGGCCTTCGTCGGTCAGTTTCAGGTAACCGAGGGCGTCGTCCTTGTGCACGTCGACGCCGGCGTCATACAGCACCAGGTCCGGCTGGTAGAGCGGCAGCAGGTAATTGAGCGCATCGTCCACGACTTTAAGGTAAGCGGCATCGTCCATGCCCATCGGCAGCGGAATGTCCCAATCGCTTTGCGCCTTGCGTGCCGGAAAATTCTTTTCGCAGTGCAGGGAAACTGTCACGGCGTCCGGGGTGTCATGGAGTATTCGAGCAGTACCGTCGCCCTGGTGCACGTCGCAGTCGAAAATCAACACCCGCGAGACGCGACCGCTGGCCAGGAAGTAGCGGCTGATCACCGCCAGGTCATTGAAAATGCAAAAGCCGGCCGGGTGATCGTAGTGGGCGTGATGGGTGCCGCCGGCCAGATGACAGGCCAACCCGTGTTCGAGGGCCTTTTCGGCGGCCAGGAGCGAGCCACCCACCGCGCGTACCGTTCGCCGGGCCAGGGCTTCGCTCCAGGGCAGGCCAAGTCGCCGTTGGTCTTCGCGGGACAACTCGCCGCCCATGTAGCGTTCGATATAAGCGCGGTCATGGGCCAGGGCGAGGATATCTGGTGGGCACAGGGCGGGGCGCAACAGGTCCGCATCTGTCGTCAGGCCACTTTCTACCAGGTGGTCGCGCAGCAGGCGGAACTTGTCCATGGGGAAGCGGTGATCCGCTGGGAACTCGGGGCTGTAGTCTTCGTGGTAGATCAGCGGCAAAGGCATAGTGTTTTCAGCAGCGAATGAGTGAAGGATCCTACCAGCGATGTAGACTCTGGGGCATGGAAAGGGAGTGAAGATGGAGCCGATACTGGAACTGGAAAGCGCACGGCTGATATTGCGGCAGTGGCGCGACGATGATTTGCCGGCGTTTGCGGCCATGTCCGCCGATCCGCAAGTGATGCGTTATTTTCCGGCACCCTTGAGTCGCCTGGAAAGCGCTGCGTTGATCGGCCGCGTGCGCGGGCATTTTGCCGAGCATGGTTTTGGTTTGTGGGCACTGGAGCGCAAGGACACTGGCGCTTTCATTGGCTTCACCGGGCTGGGCGTGGTCGGGTTCGACGCGCATTTCACCCCGGCGGTGGAAATCGGTTGGCGCCTGGCCCGCGAACACTGGGGGCTCGGTTATGCCAGCGAAGCGGCGTGGACGGCGTTGCGCTGTGCCTTCGACCGCCTGGGGCTGGACGAAGTGGTGGCGTTTACCGCTGTGGATAACCTGCCGTCGCAGAAGGTCATGCAGGCCATCGGCATGCAGCATGATCCGGCGGATGACTTCGAACACCCCAAGCTCGCGGTTGATCATCCATTGCGTCACCATGTGCTCTATCGCATCGATCGTGAGCAGTGGTTGCAGACGCTGCACGGTTAGCCGACACGGACGTTACAATGCCCGCCAAAATGGCCCGGGCCAATTATCGATCCGCCGCAGCACAGACTGCGCGGTTTTTGCGCTGTGTGAGGAAAGTCTGAATGAGCCACGTGTTGGAAGATCTGGTCGACCTGCTGACCCTGGAACCGATCGAAGAGAACCTGTTTCGCGGTCGTAGCCAGGACCTCGGGTTTCGCCAGCTGTTCGGCGGCCAGGTACTGGGCCAGTCATTGTCGGCGGCCAGCCAGACCGTGGAAGAGGCGCGCCACGTGCACTCGATGCATGGCTATTTCCTGCGTCCGGGGGATGCGGCGTTGCCGGTGGTCTACCAGGTCGATCGCGTTCGCGATGGCGGCAGCTTCAGCACCCGGCGGGTCACGGCGATCCAGAAGGGCAACCCGATCTTCACCTGCAGCGCCTCTTTCCAGTACGACGAGCAGGGTTTCGAGCACCAGAGCAGCATGCCGCAAGTCGTCGGGCCGGAAAACCTGCCTTCCGAGCTGGAGCTGACCCAGCAGCGCGCCCATCTGCTGCCGGAGCACATGCGCGAAAAACTGCTGTGCCCCAAGCCGATCGAGGTGCGCCCGGTCACCGAAAAAGATCCTTACAACCCGCAACCGGCCGATCCGGTCAAATACGTGTGGTTCCGTGCCGATGGCGCCTTGGCGGACATTCCGGCCCTGCACAAATACCTGTTGGCCTACGCGTCGGACTTCGGCCTGTTGACCACCTCGCTGCTGCCCCACGGCAAATCGGTGTGGCACAAGGATATGCAGGTCGCGAGCCTTGACCACGCGTTGTGGTTCCACGCGGACCTGCGCGCCGACGACTGGTTGCTCTACGCCATGGACAGCCCGTGGGCTGGCAATTCCCGTGGTTTTTCCCGGGGCAGTGTGTACAACCGCGCCGGACAACTGGTCGCGTCGGTGACCCAGGAAGGCTTGATCCGCCATCGCAAGGACTGGGCATGAGCCTGGCCGATGTGCGGCATTGGGTGTTCGACATGGACGGCACGCTGACCATCGCCGTGCATGACTTCGCCGCGATCCGCGTAGCCCTGGCGATTCCGGCCGAAGACGACATCCTCACCCACCTGGCGGCCCTGCCCGCTGCAGAAGCCGCCGCCAAGCACGCCTGGCTGCTGGAACACGAACGGGACCTGGCGCTGGGCTCCAAGCCCGCGCCGGGCGCGGTTGAGCTCGTGCGAGAGTTGGCGGGACGCGGCTATCGCCTGGGCATCCTGACCCGCAACGCCCGCGAGCTGGCCCATATCACTCTGGAAGCCATTGGCCTGGCAGATTGTTTTGCAGTGGAGGACGTGTTGGGCCGCGACGAAGCACCGCCCAAGCCGCATCCCGGTGGCCTGTTGAAACTGGCCGAGGCATGGGACGTGGCCCCGGGCTCGATGGTCATGGTGGGTGACTACCGTTTCGACCTGGACTGCGGTCGCACGGCAGGGGCGCGGACGGTGTTGGTGAACCTGCCGGATAATCCCTGGCCGGAGCTGACGGATTGGCATGCGCGGGATTGCTTTGAGTTGCGGCGGATGTTGTCGGCTTGAGAGGTCGGTTGGCTGATTGACCGTCATCGCGAGCAAGCTCGCTCCCACAAGGGGATTTTTGTCGAGCGCAAGATTTGTGTCTGCACCAGGCCCACTGTGGGAGCGAGCTTGCTCGCGATGAGGTCCGATAAGCCGCCACAAGACTTACTGCCCAAACAACACCCTCAACCCCTCCGGCGAATTGAACATCCCATCCCCATCATGCCCAACCCCGGGCACTTCGATCAGTCGCTGATTCAGCCCCTGCGGATGGCGTCGCGTCAGGTAGTCGAAAAAGAAATGCCCGCGCAGCAGTCGGTACGCCCCTTGGGTCTGCGCCTCGCAGCCTTTGTCCAGGGCCGGATGCTCCGGATCAATGTCCTGTTGTCCCAGCAAATAAGTGATGTCGCGCTTGATGTAGTTATCTTCGAGTTGCGTCGGCGTTTGCCCGGCGGCGTAGGCGGGCAGGTGCTCCAGGCCGTATTTCCAACGGTTGAAGGACGGGCAACTGGCGAGGGCGAACGCCATGGGCCGTTGCGCGTCGAGGTAGGCATATGAGGATGGATTGGCAATGACGAACCGTGGCGCGATGCGGTAGGTGCCGTGGGCGAGCAGGGCATAGCGCTGCACCACTTGTGCGCCGCCGGAGTGGCCGGCGATGACGATCTCCTTCACCTCAGGGAACTGCTGTCGATCGCTGACCCGCGCAATGATGTCATCCAGCACTTGGAAGGAACTGACTGGATTCGGCCCTATGGACAGCCCTCCCGCCATCCAGTCGTTGCCTTGCCAACGCAGGAGGTCGGCGGGCAGTTGATGGCGCGCCACGTCCTGTTCGTTGAGGAATTGCGGGGCGATGATCAGCGTGGTTGTCGTTTGACCGGCCTGCGCGGCGGCCTTTTCGCCACTGCGAAGATAAGTGTCGGCATTGCGCAGCCGACCGTGGACGATGATCAGCACCCGCTGGATCGACGCCGGCGGCGGGCTCACGGCAACGGCCATGACCCCGTCCTTGAGCAACAGGCGACCTTGGGCGACTGCCTTGACGGCGTGTTCCTCGGCCTGGGCAACTGCGCAAACGAGCACCAGCCAGATCAACGTCGCCCACTTCATCTACAGGTTTTTCGCCGCGAAGGTGTCGCACTGGCTGACCTGGCCCTGGGCGAAACCGGTCTTGAACCAGCGCACCCGTTGCGCCGAGGTGCCATGGGTAAACGAGTCCGGCACCACGCGGCCCTGGCCTTGCTGCTGCAGGCGATCGTCACCAATGGCATTGGCGGCGTTCAAGGCTTCTTCGATGTCCCCCGGCTCAAGCCAGTTCAGGCGTTTTTGCGCGTGGTTGGCCCAGACGCCGGCGAGGCAATCGGCCTGCAATTCCTGGCGCACCAGCAAGCCGCCGTCACCTTCCATTTGCCGGCCTTGCTGGCGCGCCTCCTGGACTTTCGCCGAGACGCCGAGCAGCGTTTGCACGTGGTGGCCGATTTCGTGGGCAATGACGTAGGCCTGGGCGAAGTCCCCGGCGGCCGAAAAACGCTGGGACATTTCCTGGAAGAAACTCATGTCCAGGTAGACCTGCCGGTCCGCCGGGCAATAGAACGGGCCGGTCGCCGAGGAGGCCAGGCCGCAGGCCGAGTTGACCCGACCGCTGAACAGCACCAGCTTCGGTTGCTGGTATTGGCGACCGGCCTGTTGGAAGACCTGGCCCCAGGTGTCTTCGGTATCGCCGAGGATGGCGCGCACGAATTCGGCCTGTTCATCATTGGCCGGCGGCGCCTGGCGGGTTTGAGAAGAGGTGGGCGCGGCCCCTTGGTCCATCTGCCCGGCCAATTGCCCAAGGATCTGCATGGGGTCCTGGCCGGTGATCCAGCCGATGCCGACGATCAGGATGATCGCCGTCAGGCTCAACCCCTTGCCGCCGCCGAAACGCATTCCACCGCCGCCCCCACCGTCATCACGGGCATCCACCACGTTGTCACTGCGGCGACCTTTTTTCCATAACATGTGGGAAGTCCTCTGAATGGCCCTGCGAAGAAATGACTGCTGTGGCGGTGAGTCTAGCTTCCGGGCGCCCAAGGCGCGCGGCGTGCTTGAGCAGTGAGGCAACGGACGAGGATTTTGGTTCATCGGCGAGCCAATCCTGTCCGGCCGCCGAATTTTCATTACACTTGGGATCCAGAACTATCGGAACCCTCGCTGGCCCAATAACTGCACTGTGCATCACGGCCTCAATATCAAGCAACGCAGGTTTCCTTCATGACCATCAGCACTCCGCTCTCCGGCGTCAATCAGGCTTTCAAGGGCATCGTGCTTATCCTGGTCGCAACGTTCCTGTTCTCCAGTCACGACGCGCTGTCCAAATACCTCTCGGGTTTCTATCCGATCATCATGGTGGTCTGGGCCCGTTACGTGGTGCACACCTTGTTGATGGCGGGTATTTTCCTGCCGCGCTCGGGGCTGCGCGTGCTGCGCACCAAGCGCCCGTTGTGGCAGGTTGCGCGGGCGTTGTGCCTGTTGGGCACCAGTCTGTTTTTCACCACGTCGCTGATGTTCATCCCATTGGCAGAGGCGACGGCGGTCAACTTCCTCGCCCCCGTGCTGGTCACGGCATTGTCGGTACCGCTGCTGGGCGAGCACGTGACGCGCGGTCAGTGGATTGCGGTGATCTTCGGGTTCATCGGGGTGTTGATCATTGTTCATCCCGGTGGCGATCTGTTCACGCCGGCGGTGCTGTTGCCGTTCTGCTCGGCGCTGTTTTTCTGCTTCTACCAGCTGCTCACGCGCAAACTCGCCGAGATCGACAGCCCCACGACCAGCAATTTTTTCGCCGGGTTGTGCAACACGTTGGTGATGAGCGCCTTGGTGCCGTTCTTCTGGCAGGTGCCCAGCGTGTCCCACGGCTTGATGATGCTAGCGCTGGGGGCCTGCGGGATGACCGCGCACTTGATGCTGACCCAGGCCTTCCGTTTTGCCGCCCCGGCGCTGCTCGCGCCGTTCGGGTATTGCCAGATCATCTTTGCCGGGTTGCTGGGCTGGTTGTTTTTCAGCCATACGCCGACGCTGACCACGGTGGTGGGGATTACCTTGATCTGCTTGAGTGGGTTGGCGGCGGCGTGGCAACAGCGGCGCAAATAACCGCTACACAGAACCCCTTGTGGCCTGCGCGGTCCCTGTGGCTAGCACAGCCCTCTGTGGCGAGGGAGCTTGCTCCCGCTGGGCTGCTCCGCAGCCCTCGCTTTTTTTGCGATTGCTGCGCAATCGAGCGGGAGCAAGCTCCCTCGCCACAGATCCACTATGTCCCCGGACAAACAGGGATGTTTAGCCGCATCAGTTTTCCAGCGTAGGCACCTTGCGCGGTGCCATGAAGTACATCCAGGTCAGCGCGATGAAGTACATCGCCGGGATCAGGGTGAACAGCACGGTGTAGTTGTTGTTCGTGATCGTGAGGATGTGCCCCACCAGCTGCGTCATGAACATCCCGCCGATGGCCGCGCACATGCCGCCGAAGCCGAACACCGTGCTCATCATGTGCTTGGGCGTGTAGTCCATCACCAGGCTCCAGATGTTGGCGGTCCAGGCCTGGTGTGCACCGATGGCCAGGGAAATCGCAAACACCGCGACCCAGAGGCTGCTGGAACCGGCCGCCATGATCACCCCGACGATGCAGCAGGCGAACAGCAACATGGACATCAGTCGCGCCTTGATCGGATTGACCCCGCGGCCAATCAGGAATGAAGACAGGATCCCGCCGCCGACGCTGCCGAAATCGGCGGTCAGGTAGATGATGATCAGCGGGATGCCCATCTGGGTCACGTTGATGCCCAGGTTGTATTGCTGGTTCAGGAACGGCGGCAGCCAGTAGAGGTAGAACCAGAACACCGGCGCAGTGATCGAGTAGGCCAGGGCGAACGCCCAGGTGCCGCGCATGCGCAGGATACGAGAGAAGGGCACGCGGGCCTGGTCCGGTTCGTCCTGGGCCTGGATGTAGTCCAGTTCCGACTGTTTCACGCTCGGGTGGTCTTCGGGGTTGAAGTATTTCAGGCCCCAGAACAGCAACCAGATCCCACCCAGCGTCGCCATGCACAGGAACGCGGCCTGCCAGCCCCAGACGTGCAGGACCAGTGGCAGCAGCATCGGGGTAAACATCGCACCGACGTTGGTTCCGGCGTTGAAAATACCGGTGGCCACGGCCCGTTCGCCGGCCGGGAACCACAGCCGCGTGGTTTTCACACAGGCCGGGTAGTTGGCGGCCTCCGTGAGGCCGAGGATAAAGCGGCAAACCATGAAGCCCACTGCCGAGGTGGCCAGGCCGTGGGCGCCGGTCGCCAGGCTCCAGAGCAGCACGGCGCAGAAGAACACGCGCTTGACGCCGATCCGGTCGATCAATCGGCCCTGCAGCACGAAGCCGACCGCATAACCGACCTGGAACCAGAAGTTGATATTGGCGTAGTCCATCGCCGTCCAGCTCATTTCCTTGGCCAGGATCGGCTGCATGACGCCGAGGGCAGCGCGGTCGATGTAATTGAGTGTGGTGGCGAAAAACACCAGGGCGAGCATGCCCCAACGGGTCTTGCCCACGGCCATCGCGCCACGGATCTTGTCGCCGATGCCACCGCGGGTGGCAACCGGGCCGGGGGCCAGGCGGGAACTTTGGGAAGGAATCATAAGGTGCACCCGTTCTTGAAATTCTTATGGTGTGGTCTGGGTCTGCATTGAACCCGAACTCCGGCGTCAATGCGGGGCCGATGGTGGGCAGTGGACAAAAAATCGTCAATTCGCTGATCGGGCATTGTGTTCGATAATCGCCCTAAAAACTAACCAGACGGTACATATTAAATTGCCCAAAGAAACCGGCAGCTCAATAATCCCCTGACTCTTTTAAAAAGCGGCGCACTTTTTGTAGCCGACGCCTGTCCCGGGAGCCGAAGTCATGCAGCGTTCCATTGCCACCGTTTCGTTGAGCGGTACCCTGCCGGAAAAACTCGAAGCCATTGCCGCCGCCGGTTTCGACGGCGTGGAGATCTTCGAGAACGACCTTCTCTACTACGATGGCAGTCCTCGGGAAATCCGGCAGATGTGCGCCGACCTGGGCGTCGCCATCACGCTGTTCCAACCCTTTCGTGATTTCGAAGGCTGCCGCCGCGATCGCCTGGCGCGCAACCTGGAACGTGCCGAGCGCAAATTCGATTTGATGCAGGAGTTGGGCACCGACCTGGTGCTGGTGTGCAGCAATGCCTCGGCTGACAGCGTTGGCGATGAACAGATCCTGATCGACGACCTGCGCCTGCTGGCCGAGCGGGCTGGCGCGCGGGGCTTGCGCATCGGTTATGAGGCGTTGGCCTGGGGCCGGCACGTCAATACGTACCAACAGGTCTGGAACATCGTGCGCCAGGCTGATCATCCGAGCCTCGGCGTGCTGCTCGACAGCTTTCACACCTTATCCCTCAAGGGCGACCCGAGCGCGATCGCCGAGATTCCCGGCGACAAGATCTTCTTTGTGCAAATGGCCGATGCGCCGATCCTGGCAATGGACGTTCTGGAGTGGAGCCGGCACTTCCGCTGTTTCCCGGGCCAGGGCGAATTCGACTTGCCAGGTTTCCTCGCGCCGATCATCCAGAGTGGCTACACCGGACCGCTGTCGCTGGAAATCTTCAACGACGGTTTTCGCGCCGCGCCACCAAGGGCCAACGCTGCCGACGGTTTGCGTTCGCTGTTGTATCTGGAAGAAAAGACCCGTCAGCGCCTGGCCGAACAAGCGCCCGCGCAGAAGCCCGACATTCTTTTTGAAACAGCGCTGGCCAGCGAGTACGACGGCATCGAGTTCCTGGAGTTCGCTGTCAACGATAACCTGGGGGCCAAGCTCGCCCATTGGTTGGAGCGCCTGGGTTTCGTCAAGGCTGGCCAGCATCGCTCCAAGAACGTCAGCCTGTTGCGCCAGGGCGATATCAACCTGATCCTCAACTGCGAGCCGTATTCCTTCGCCCACAGCTTTTTCGAAGCCCATGGCCCGTCGCTGTGCGCCATGGCGGTTCGGGTCAAGGACAGCGCCAGCGCCCTGAAACGGGCCGTGGCCTTTAAAGGCCAGCCTTATCGCGGCCTGGTCGGGCCCAACGAACTGGAACTGGCGGCGGTGCGCGCGCCGGACAGCAGCCTGATCTACCTGGTGGATCGGGACGCCGATGTCTATGGCACCGATTTCCACCTGCAACCGGCTGCCGCCGTCGGCGCCGGGCTCAAGCGCATCGACCACATGGCGATGGCGTTGCCGGCCGACAGCCTCGACAGTTGGGTGCTGTTCTACAAGAGCCTGCTGGATTTCGAGGCTGACGACGAAGTGGTGCTGCCTGATCCATATGGCCTGGTGAAAAGCCGTGCCCTGCGCAGTCGTTGCAGTTCGATTCGCTTGCCGTTGAACATTTCCGAGAACCGCAACACCGCTATTTCACACGCGCTGTCGAGTTATCGCGGTTCCGGCGTGCATCACATTGCCTTCGATTGCGATGACATCTTCGCCCAGGTCAGTCGAGCCAAGGAGGCCGGGGTGCCGTTGCTCGACATTCCGCTCAACTATTACGACGACCTGGCGGCGCGTTTCGATTTCGACGACGAGTTTCTCAGCGAACTGGCCTATTTCAACGTGCTGTATGACCGTGATGCCCAGGGTGGTGAGCTGTTCCACGTCTACACCGAGCCGTTCGAAGGGCGGTTCTTCTTCGAGATCATCCAGCGCAAGAACGGTTACGCTGGTTACGGCGCGGCCAACGTCGCGGTGCGCCTGGCGGCCATGGCCAAGTCCCGCAGCGGCGGCGTGCGACACGCCAAGTTGTAGGGAAATCGTAACCGTGGCGGTAAAGGGCAGTGCCTTGGCTTCCTTCACTGCCCGGTGCAGCCCATAATCGCCCACCTGTGCAGTGACGGCCTGAGCCCGCAATGACTATGAATCCAGAGCTTCCCGCAGCCCTCGACGAGCCTGTCGCCGCGCCGCGCAAGAGTCGCAAGAACAACCCGGAGAAAACCCGGGAAAATATTCTCCAGGAAGCCATCGTCGAGTTCGTCCAGCAAGGCCTGGCCGGCGCCCGGGTCGACGCCATCGCCGAGCGCATCCACACCTCCAAGCGCATGATCTATTACTACTTCGGCAGCAAGGAGCAGTTGTACGTCGAGGTGCTGGAGAAACTCTACGGTGATATCCGCACCACAGAAAGCCGCCTGCACCTGGCGGAACTGGCGCCGGTCGAGGCGATCCGGCGCCTGGTGGAATTCACCTTCGATCACCATGATCGCAACGTGGATTTCGTGCGCATCGTCTGCATCGAAAACATCCACAACGCCGAATACGTGAAACAGTCCGGTGCGATCAAGGCGATGACCAACACCATCCTCGATTCCCTGGGCGTGATCCTCCGTCGTGGCGCCGAAGAAGGCATATTCCGTGCCGGCCTCGAACCGCTGGACGTACATTTGTTGATCAGCTCGTTCTGCTTCTATCGGGTATCCAACCGCCAGACATTCGGTGAAATCTTCCAGATCGACCTGTCGGACGAAGCGGTCAAGCAGCGGCATCGGCAGATGGTGTGTGAGTCGGTGTTGCGTTACTTGCGGGCCTGACACCGAACCTGACGTGCAAGCAATCCTATGTGGGAGCGAGCTTGCTCGCGATAGCGGTGGATCAGCCAACCTCGATGGTGACTGGTGTACCGCAATCGCGAGCAAGCTCGCTCCCACAGTTCATTCCTCGCAGGGATTTTCACTCGGCTTTAGTGATTCATGCTCTGGAAATGCGCCAGCATCCGCTGCGCATCCGGCGCCACGCCGCTGAACAGTTCGAACGCCTTGACCGCCTGGAACACCGCCATGGTGCCGCCGTCCAGCGTGCGGCAGCCGAGGGCGCGGGCGTTGCGCAGGAGTTCGGTTTCCAACGGGAAATAAACGATCTCCGCCACCCACAGGTCGCCCCGCAACAACTCGACCGGCACCGGCATGCCCGGCAGTTTCGCCATGCCCATGGGTGTGGTGTTCACCAAACCGTCGGCCTCGGCCATGGCAATTGCAAGGTCATGCCCGGCACGAGCGCGGCCGGCGCCGAAGTGTTGATTCAAGTTGTTCGCCAATGCCTCGGCACGGCTGACCTCGACATCAAAAATGCTCAGCGTCTCCACGCCTTCCACCAGCAACGCATGGGCCACAGCCGCGCCGGCGCCTCCTGCGCCCATCTGGACCACGCGCTTGCGCGCGACATCACCCAAGCCACGACGAAAACCTTCGGCGAACCCCAGGCAGTCGGTGTTATGGCCGATGCGCTTGCCGTCCTTGAGCACCACGGTATTCACCGCCCCGATGCCCCGCGCCTCGGCCGAGAGTTCATCCAACAGCGGGATGATCGCCTGCTTGCAGGGAAAGGTGATGTTCAGGCCAGTGAAGTCCATGCGCTCGGCGGCCAGCAGCAAGTCGGGCAGGGCGCTGCTGTCGAGCTTCAGGGCATCGAGATCGATCAGTCGATAGAGGTAGCGCATGCCCTGGGCATCGCCTTCGCGCTCATGCAGCGCCGGCGTGCGCGACGCCTGGATGCCCGCGCCGATGAGCCCGGCCAGCACAGTGATATTCGACATGCGTATCAACCCTTCAACCGCTGACTGAAATGTTCCAGGGCCAGGCGATAACCATGGCTGCCGAACCCGCACATCACGCCGATGGCCACCGATGAAACAAAGGAGTGGTGACGGAACGTCTCGCGGGCGTGGACGTTGGAAAGATGGACTTCGATGACTGGCACTTCACTCGCCACCAGGGCGTCGCGGATTGCCACGGAGGTGTGGGTCCAGGCCGCCGGGTTGATGATGATGCCGGCGCATCGGCCACGGGCGCCGTGAATCCAGTCCAGCAATTCACCTTCCTGGTTGGTCTGGCGAAACTCCACGGCAAGGCCCAGCTCCTCGGCGGTGCGGGCACATAACGCAGAAATATCAGCCAGGGTTTCGTGGCCATAGGTTGCCGGCTCGCGGGTGCCGAGCAGGTTCAGGTTCGGGCCATTGAGCACCAGAACGATCGGAGGCATCGCACATTTCTCCACATTTTTTATTGTTGGTGTCGGCGGGGATCCAGCCGGTGGAGATAAATTGTACTAGATGGTTAATTTGGTCAAATAAAGCAGCGGTCGACGGGCAATAAGTGTTCGATGATCGAACATTGCATCAGCCGAGAGATTGGGGAAGGCAATTGTGGCGAGGGGATTTATCCCCGCTCGAGCGCGCAGCGCTCGCAAACTGTTGGCACAGACAGGCATGGGGCTGCTCCGCAGCCCAGCGGGGATAAATCCCCTCGCCACAAGGTAATCCTTTACCCCAAAAGGCGGGTTCAGCGCCGCGTCAACAACACCCCGGATTCCATGTGATGGGTCCAAGGGAATTGATCGAACAACGCGCAACGCGTGATGCGGTGGGTGTCGTTCAGTTGCGCGATGTTCGCGGCGAGGGTCTCGGGGTTGCAGGAGATGTACAGGATGTTGTCGAACCGCCTCGTCAGTTCGCACGTGTCCGGGTCCATGCCGGCGCGAGGCGGGTCGACGAAGACGCTGCCGAATTCGTAGCTTTTCAGGTCTATGCCCTGCAAACGACGGAACGGCCGGACTTCGTTCAAGGCTTCGGTCAGCTCTTCGGCGGACAGGCGCACCAGCGTGACGTTATCCACAGCGTTCTCGCTGAGGTTGCTCAGCGCGGCGTTGACCGAGGTCTTGCTGATTTCGGTGGCGAGGACTTTGCGCACGCGGGTTGCCAGCGGCAGGGTGAAGTTGCCGTTGCCGCAGTACAACTCCAGCAGATCGTCAGCACGATCGCCCAGGGCTTCATAAGCCCAGTTGAGCATCTTCTGGTTGACCGTGCCGTTGGGCTGGGTGAAGGCGCCTTCGGGTTGGCGATAGCTGAAGGTGCGACCGCCCACCTCAAGTTTCTCCACCACGTAATCGTGGCCGATCACTTCGCGCTTGCCCTTGGAGCGACCAATGATGCTGACGCCCAAGTCGGTCGCCAGTTTCGACGCCGCGGCATGCCAGTGTTCATCCAACGGGCGGTGGTAGCACAGGGTGATCATCGCGTCGCCGGCCAGGGTGGTGAGGAATTCCACCTGGAACAACTTGTGGCTCAAGGGCGCGCTGGCCTGCCAGGCGGCCTTGAGCTGCGGCATCAACTGATTGATGCGCAGGCTGGCGATGGGAAACTCTTCAATCAGGATCGGCGTGCGCTTGTCGTCCTGGGAGAACATGGCGTAATGCCGTTCGCCAGCCTCGCGCCACAGTCGAAATTCGGCCCGCAGGCGGAAGTTGCCCAGGGGCGAGTCGAATACGGCAGGCTCCGGCGCCTCAAAAGGGGCCAGAAGGTCACGCAAGCGCGTGACCTTGCCCTGCAACTGGGCGGCGTAGGCTTGGGAATCAAAAGTCATGCGTTGAACCAACCCAACTTGATAACGAACAGAATCGACAGGATCACCAGCGCCGGGTTCAGCTCACGGCCACGACCGGAGACCAGCTTGATGGCGGTCCAGGCGATGAAGCCGAAGGCAATGCCGTTGGCGATGGAGTAGGTGAAAGGCATCGCCAGGGCAGTGATCACGACCGGGGCGGCGACGGTGATGTCGTCCCAGTCGATTTCCGCCAGGCCCGAAGTCATCAACACCGCCACGAACAGCAGCGCCGGCGCGGTGGCGAAGGCCGGGACGCTGGCGGCCAGCGGCGAGAAGAACAGCGCCAGCAGGAACAGGATCGCCACCACGATGGCCGTCAGGCCAGTGCGGCCGCCGGCACTGACGCCCGCCGACGATTCGATGTAGCTGGTGGTCGTCGAAGTGCCCAGCAGCGAACCGGCCATGGCGGCGGTGCTGTCGGCGATCAGTGCGCGGCCCATCTTTGGCATGTGCCCGTCCTTGCCCATCAACCCGGCGCGCTTGGCGACGCCGATCAGGGTGCCGGAGTTGTCGAACAGATCGACGAACAGGAAGGCGAAGATCACGTTCACGAGACCGATGTCCAAGGCGCCCATGATGTCCAGTTGCAGGAAGGTCGGGGCCAAGGATGGCGGTGCGGAAATGACGCCGTTGAACGGGGTGAAGCCCATCAGGATCGAGACGATGGTGACCGCGAGGATGCCGATCAGCACCGCACCACGTACTTTCAGGGCTTCAAGCGCAACGATCAGGACAAAGCCGAGGGTGGCGAGGATCGGTGCCGGTTGTTTCAGGTCGCCGAGGCCGACCATGGTCGCCGGGTTTTTCACCACGATGCCGGCATTGCTCAGGGCGATCAACGCCAGGAACAGGCCGATACCGGCGGCAATGGCCGAGCGCAGCGGCAGCGGGATGCTGTTGATGATCCATTCGCGGATGCGGAAGATCGATAGCAGGAAGAACAGCACGGCGGAGACGAACACCGCCCCCAGCGCCACTTGCCACGTGTGGCCCATGTGCAGGACCACGGTGTAGGTAAAGAAGGCATTCAGGCCCATGCCCGGCGCGAGGGCGATCGGGTAGTTGGCAATCAGCCCCATCACGGTCGAGCCGATGGCCGCCGCCAGGCAAGTGGCGACGAATACCGCGCCCTTGTCCATGCCGGTTTCACCGAGAATGCTCGGGTTCACGAACAGAATGTAGGCCATGGCCAGGAAGGTCGTGACGCCCGCCAGAATCTCGGTCCGCACGTTGGTGTTGTGTGCCTTGAGTTGAAACAGCCTTTCCAGCATGTCTGCTCCCCGTGGCGCGCCCGGCGCCGTGAATGTATCGACCTCAACAGCAAAGCACAGCACACCCATGGCGGCCGGGATTTTCTGTGGGTCGGAAAAAGCCGCGCATCATAACAGCGCGGCGATGTGGCTGCGATCCTCTGTCTTCAGTCGCAAAGGTGTTCAGTCGCGAAGTGTGCAGTTGCAAAAGTGTGCAGTCGCAAAAGTTGGGCCATACTGCGCGCGGTTCCGGGAGGTCGGTATGTATTGCATGAAAAAATTTGCCTCGGTCTGCGCATTGAGCCTCTGGCTGTCCGTGCCGGCTGCCCATGCCGCATCGGCGCCGCCGCTGAGCGAGGTCAAGGTGCTCAAGGTCGAATCGCCGGCCTGTGGTTTCGAGGACATCGCCCCAGGTCAGGCGCAGACCCGTTGCGACCACGGCGGCCCGAACATCAAGGTCTACGTGCTGGAGGTCGGTTACGGCCACCAGCCGAACGTCACGCTGGACGGCTTCGAAGTCGACGGCACCCGCTCGCCCGTGTGTGCGTACAGCAATGGCAACCTCAATGATTGCTCGAAGACAACCAGGACGGTTGGCTACGTGTACATCTTCGATCTGAAGGGCAAGCAAGAGGGGACCTTCAGTTTCAGCAACGTCTCGATCAACGCGCCGGGCAACCGGATGACCACGCAGCTGTACATCAAATAGCCGATGCCCCTGCGGGCGCGGCGTAGGAGCTGCCGAGCGCAGCGAGGCTGCGATCTTTACCCTGACTTGAATCTCAAGCGCCTATCAAAAGATCGCAGCCTTCGACAACTCCTACACTACAAGCATCACCCAGTGGAGAGCGCCCATGATTCCTGGAACCAAGATCCCCCGAGCCCTGATCGCCGTGGCCGAAGGCGTCGATGACTTGCAGGCGGTGACGCTGATCGACGTGTTGCGTCGCGCGCAGCTTGAAGTGGTGGTGGCGAGTATCGAAGGTCGTCGCATGCTGACTTGCGCACGCGGCACGCGCCTGACCGCCGACGGCATGCTGGTGGACGTGCTGGTGCAGGATTTCGACCTGATCGTCCTGCCCGGCGGCATCATCGGCGCGCAGCACCTGGCCGCCCATCAGCCCTTGCAGCAGTTGGTCAAGGACCAGGTCGCGGCCGGGCGCTTGTTTGCCGCCATCGCCGAAGCCCCGGCGTTGGTGCTCCAGGCATTCGGCGTCCTGCGCCAGCGTCGCATGACCTGCCTGCCTGCGGTCAGTCAGCAACTGTCCGGGTGCAGCTTCGTCGATCAACCGGTGGTGGTGGACGGCAATTGCATCACCGCCCAGGGTTCCGCCGCCGCCCTGGTGTTCGCCCTTGCGCTGGTGGAAGCACTTGCCGGTAAAGGGGTGAGGAGCGTGGTAGCGGCTGAACTGTTGGCCTGACACTTCAAAAACCTGCGCAGTCTCGTGGCGAGGGAGCTTGCTCCCGCTCGGCTGCGCAGCAGACGCCGGTGTTTCGTCATTCAATCGCCTTGAACGCTCACCACACCCCGAAGTCGTACCCCTTATGACGGTGGTTTCCCAAAACGCCGCGTGTACGACTAACCGTGAGGTGTTCCATGAGCGCGACTTTGTCCGAAGCGACGCCGGCGTCCTTCGTCCCTCATCCCATACGTCTGACCCTCAATGGCGCGGTGCGCGAGTTGCAAGTGTTGCCCTGGACCACGCTGCTGGACCTGCTGCGCGAGCAGTTGGACCTGGTAGGCAGCAAGAAGGGCTGTGACCACGGCCAGTGCGGTGCCTGCACGGTGCTGCGCGACGGCAAGCGGATCAACGCCTGCCTGACCCTGGCGATAATGTGCGATGGCGCCGAGCTGACCACTGTCGAGGGCTTGGCGGATGGCGATGAATTGCATCCCATGCAACGTGCATTCATCAAGCATGACGCCTTCCAGTGTGGTTACTGCACGCCAGGGCAGATCTGTTCGGCGGTGGGCTTGGCCAACGAGGGCAGGGCGCAGGGCTCGGCTGAAATCAGCGAGCTGATGAGCGGCAATCTCTGCCGGTGCGGTGCCTATAACAACATCCGCGATGCCATTGAAGAAGCCCTGCCGCTCTGCCAGCAGACGGGAGGTGAGTCGTGAATCCCTTCCGCTACAGCAAGCCCGATACGCTGCGGGCGGCCGTGGAACTGTCGAGTGCCCATTCGCGCTTCATCGCTGGCGGCACCAATCTGCTGGACCTGATGAAGGAAAACCTCACCCGCCCCGAGCATCTGATCGATATCACCGGTCTGCCCTTGGCCGACCTCAGCGAAACGCCCTCGGGCGGGGTGATGATCGGCGCGTTGGTGAGCAATGCCGACCTGGCCTGGCATCCTTGGATCGAGCGCCGTTATCCGTTGCTTTCCCAGGCCATCCTCGCCGGTGCTTCGCCGCAGTTGCGCAACATGGCCAGCACGGGTGGCAATCTGTTGCAGCGCACCCGTTGTTACTATTTTTACGACGCCAGCGTGCCCTGCAACAAACGCAGGCCCGGCAGTGGCTGCCCGGCCCGAAGCGGCTTGAATCGGATACACGCGATCCTGGGAGCCAGTGAGCAGTGCGTCGCGACGCATCCCTCAGACATGTGCGTGGCCCTGGCGGCCCTTGATGCGGTGGTCCATGTGCTGGGGCGCGGTGGTCCACGGACCATCGAATTCGCCGACTTCCATCGCCTTCCCGGCGACGCTCCGGACCGGGACAATCAACTGGCCGATGACGAGCTGATCACCTACATCGAGCTGCCGCCCGCCGGTTTCGCCGAACACAGCCATTACCTGAAAATCCGCGACCGGGCGTCCTATGCTTTCGCGCTGGTGTCGGTGGCGGCGGCGCTGGAGCTGGACGGACCGGTGATCCGACAGGCGCGCCTGGCCCTCGGCGGCGTGGCACACAAGCCTTGGCGCGACCGGGCGGTGGAGAGCTGGCTGGCGGGCCAGGCCGTCAGCCGTGAAACCTTCACGGCGGCTGCGGATGCACTGTTGCAGGACGCTGAACCGCTGGCGCACAACGGCTTCAAGGTCAAACTGGCGCGACGGGCGATCGTCCGCGCCTTGAGCGAAGCGGCACTGGTGGGAGGGACCGCCCGATGAACGCACAGAGCAAAATCATAGGGCAACCGCTGGACCGGGTCGATGGCCTGCTCAAGGTGACCGGTCGCGCCCGTTATGCCGGTGAATACCCCGAGCGTGGCTTGTTGCACGGCAGCGTGGTGTCCAGCGCGATTGCCCGCGGCCGCGTTGTGCGCATCGATGCCTCCCGGGCCTTGGCGCTGCCGGGCGTCGTCGCGGTGATCGACCACACCAATCGCCCGAGAATCGCCAGTTACGACGAGCCCTACCAGGATGCCGATGCGGCGGAGGGCTCACCGTTCAGGCCGCTGTTCAACGAGCGGATTCTCTACAGCGGCCAGCCGCTGGCCCTGGTGGTGGCCGAGAACCTGGAACTGGCCCGTTATGCCGGCTCGCTCGTGGACATCGAGTACGAAGCCGAGGCGCATCAGACCGACCTGACCATCCAGCAAAACGAAGCCCATCCGGCGCCAGCCGAATTGCCCAAGCCCCGTGGGAATTTCCAGGGCGAGTACGCCAGTTCGGCGTTGAGCGTGGATGTGTCCTACAGCACCCCGGTTGAGCATCACAACCCGATGGAGCCTCACGCCTCCACCGTGCTGTATCAACCCGACGGCAGCCTGAATATCCACGACAAGACCCAAGGCGCGCAGAACTGCCAGCAGTATGTGCAAAAAGTGTTCGGCCTGGAGAAGGAACACGTGCGGGTGTTTGCCGCGTTCGTAGGCGGCGCCTTCGGTTCCGGACTGCGGCCGCAATACCAATTGCCGCTGGCGGTGATGGCCGCGCTGGCGCTGAAACGCTCGGTACGCGTGAGCCTGACGCGCCAGCAGATGTTTACCTTCGGCTATCGGCCACGAACCTTCCAGCGCCTGCAACTGGGCGCCGCCGCCAACGGCAGGTTGCTTGCCGTGGCGCACTCCGCCATCGGCCAGACCTCGCGTTTCGAAGACTTCACCGAACACGTCGTGGAGTGGAGCGGCATGCTCTATCACTGCGACAACGTGACGTTGACCTACAAGCTGGCGCCGCTGGACGTCTACACGCCGCTGGACATGCGCGCGCCGGGCGCGGCCCTTGGGTTGATCGGCCTGGAATGCGCCATGGACGAGTTGGCCTGTGCCTTGGCAATCGACCCGGTGCAGTTGCGCCTGATCAACTACGCCGAGCGCAACGAAAACGAGGACAAGCCGTATTCCAGCAAGGAACTGCGGGCCTGTTACGCCGAAGGTGCCAAGCGTTTCGGCTGGGACAAGCGCAACCCGGAACCGCGCAGCATGCGCAAGGACCGGCAATTGGTGGGCTGGGGCATGGCCGGCGGCGTGTGGGAAGCCATGCAGCAGAAGGCCAGCGCCCGGGCATCGCTGGACGCCGATGGCAAGTTGACCGTCAGCAGCGCGACCACCGATATCGGCACCGGTACCTACACGGTCATGACTCAGATTGCCGCCGAGGCGTCAGGCGTTTCCCTTGAGAATGTCACCTTTGTTCTGGGTGACTCGTCGCTTCCGACGGCCCCACTGCAGGGCGGTTCGTTTACCGTCTCGTCCGTGGGGACGGCGGTGCAGCAGGCCTGTGAAGCGCTCAGGGAAAAACTGCTCGCTGTGGCCCGGCAGTCCTGCCCTGAGTTCAGCGCCGCGACCCTTGAACAGGTCACGTTTGCCGACGGTGAGCTGCGCATGGGCGCGGCCCGTGTCGCGCTGTCGGAGCTGGCGCGCAAAAGCGGTGAAATGCCGTTGCAGGCCGAGGTCTCCGCCGGGCCGGACGAGAAACGCCAGGCCTACGCCACCGCGACGCACTCGGCCGTATTCGTTGAGGTGCTGGTGGACGAAGACCTCGGCACGGTGAAGGTCAATCGGGTCGTCAGCGCGATTGCCGCCGGACGGGTAATCAATCCGAAAACCGCCCGCAGCCAGATCCTCGGTGGCGTGGTCTGGGGCGTCGGCATGGCGCTGCATGAAGAAACCCTGACTGACCACGCCCTGGGCCGCCACATGAACCACAACCTGGCCGAATACCACGTGCCGGTTAACGCCGATATCGGTGACATAGACGTGATTTTTGTCGAGGAACATGACGAGATCGTCAACGCCCTCGGTTCCAAGGGTGTCGGCGAGATTGGCATTGTCGGTGTGGCCGCAGCGGTGGCGAATGCGATCTACCACGCCACGGGCAAGCGGGTGCGGGAATTCCCGATCACCCTGGACAAGTTGCTCTAGGCTCTGTACGAAATGTGTTCGCGCGAAGGCCAGACAAGGCGAAACGGGGCGAGGAAGCGCAGTGTACTGGAGTACATGAGCATTCCGAGCCCCGTTTCAACGCAGTATGGGCGAGTGCGGATACATTTCGTACCGAGCCTAGGCTTTTGCGTCGTCCACCGGTTCGTGCATCCGGTCGCGGTGGGCCAGGGTCGGGAACAATTTGATCCAGGCTCCCGTCACCAACAGCGTGCCGACGCCGCCCATGACCACTGCCGGCACGGTGCCGAACCAATGGGCGGTGAGGCCGGATTCGAATTCGCCCAACTGGTTCGACGCGCCGATGAACAAGCCATTCACTGCGCTGACCCGTCCGCGCATCTCGTCCGGCGTTTCCAGCTGTACGAAGGAGGCGCGGATCACCATGCTGATCATGTCGGCCGCGCCCAGCACCACCAGCACCGCGAGGGAAAACCAGAATGACGTGGAGAGGCCGAACGCGATGGTGGCGACACCGAACACCCCCACGGCGGTGAACATCACCCGGCCGACCTTGCGCTCTACGGCGAAGCGCGCCAGCCACAGCGACATCAGCAGGGCACCGACCGCTGGCGCCGAACGCAACAGGCCCAGGCCCCAGGGCCCGGTGAGCAGGATGTCCTTGGCGAATACCGGTAGCAACGCGGTTGCGCCCCCCAGCAGCACCGCGAACAGGTCCAGGGAGATCGCCCCGAGGATGTCCGGGCGGCTGCGAATGAAGCGAATACCGGCCAACAGCGAGTCGAGGGTCGCCTTGCCTTTGTTCAGCGGCGTCTGCCTGGCAGGCAGGTTGAGCATCAGGCAACAGGCAATGATGTAGAGCAGCACGGTCGGCCCATAGACCCAGACACTGCCGAAGGCATACAGCAGACCGCCAAGGGCCGGGGCGATGATGGTCGCCGATTGCTGGGCCGATTGCGCGGCGGCCACGGCCCGGGGAAACAGCGCAGCCGGGACAATGCTCGGCAGCAAGGCCTGGGTGGTTGGCATTTCGAACGAGCGAGCGGCGCCGAGCAGGAAGGCGAGGATGAAGATCATCTCGCGCGTGACATTGTCGGTGGCGCTGCCAATCGCCAGGGCCAGGGCGATCATCGCCTGCAATGATTGGCAGATCGCGGCGACTTTGCGTCGATCGTATCGATCCGCCACATGCCCGGTGTGAAGCATGAACAGTACGCGCGGGGCGAATTCCACAAGGCCGACCAGCCCGAGGTCGAGGACGTTGCCGGTCAGTTGATAAAGGTTCCAGCCGATGGCCACGGTGAGCATCTGGAAACCGCTGGCGGTGAATATCCGGGCCAGCCAGAAGGCGATGAAGGGACGATGGTGACGGAGCAGCAACGGTGCTTGGCTGGGCATCTGTGACGGGGTCCGGTGATGAAGGCCACGAGATTATCACCGAGCTGTAACTGGAAGTTGCGGTGGTTGGAAAAATAGTTAGCCAAACATCAATTCAAACTGATGCGGGCTTTTGTGGCGAGGGAGTCCCCGCCGCGTCTCCGACGCTGCGCTGTCGCGCAGGGAATAGGTCTTGTGGCGAGGGGATTTATCCCCGTTGGGCTGCGCAGCGGCCCTCAACCAGATAACTCGGTGTGCCAGTAAGATCGGGGCCGTTGCTTTTGGGGCTGCTGCGCAGCCCAGCGGGGATAAATCCCCTCGCCACGGGGTCCCTGCAGGTTCGGGAAATCTGGATTTGGGGCTGGGTTTTGGCACTGAGACAACCTGTCACGCGACAAAAGACCACGCCGTCCATCGGTCGATATGCGACTACTCTTTGAGCATTGCTTGACCCAGGTCAATTCCCTTTCGGGGCGTTGTGCTGGCGGCCATCCGGCCAGAGTCCTGCGTTGTGACGGTTTAAAAAAGAACGATTTTAAAAGCATCGCACTCCATATCCCTGGGGGCTGTGGTGCAAGCCCCGCCCGCAGCCGGTTTTACCTGACAGAGGAAGACTTATGTTCGGTTTGGAGGCGCTCGATCTCGCCCGAATCCAGTTTGCGTTCACGATCTCGTTCCACATCCTGTTCCCGGCCATCACCATCGGCCTGGCGAGTTACCTGGCGGTACTCGAAGGCCTGTGGCTCAAGACGCGGGACGATACCTACCGCGACCTGTACCACTTCTGGTCGAAAATCTTTGCCGTCAACTTCGGCATGGGCGTGGTGTCCGGGCTGGTCATGGCGTATCAGTTCGGCACCAACTGGAGCCGTTTCTCGGACTTCGCCGGTGCTGTAACCGGGCCGCTGCTGACCTATGAAGTGCTCACGGCGTTCTTCCTCGAAGCGGGTTTCCTCGGTGTGATGCTGTTCGGCTGGAATCGCGTCGGCCGCGGCCTGCACTTCTTTTCCACCGTCATGGTGGCGATCGGCACGCTGATCTCGACGTTCTGGATCCTGTCCTCCAATAGCTGGATGCAAACCCCGCAGGGCTACGAAATCGTTGATGGGCGGGTCATTCCGGTGGACTGGCTGGCGGTGGTGTTCAACCCTTCGTTCCCGTTCCGGCTGATGCACATGTCGGTCGCGGCCTTTGTGGCCACGGCGTTTTTCGTCGGCTCATCGGCGGCCTGGCACTTGCTGCGCGGCCGCGACAATCCGGCCGTGCGCCGCATGTTGTCGATGGCCATGTGGATGGCCTTGCTGGTGGCGCCGGTACAAGCGGTCATCGGCGACTTCCATGGCCTCAATACCCTCAAGCATCAACCGGCGAAAATTGCCGCGATCGAAGGCCACTGGGAGAATGTCGGCGACGAGCCCACGCCGCTGATCCTGTTCGGCTGGCCCGACATGAAGGCAGAAAAAACCAAATACGCCGTGGAGATCCCGTACCTGGGCAGCTTGATCCTGACGCACTCCTTGACCGATCAAGTGCCGGCCCTCAAGGAGTTCCCGCCTGAGGACCGGCCGAATTCGACCATTGTGTTCTGGTCGTTCCGGGTCATGGTGGGCCTGGGTTTCCTGATGATCTTCACCGGCCTGTGCAGCCTCTGGTTGCGTCGCGGTCACCGGCTCTATCAGTCCAGACCCTTCCTGCATTTGGTGCTGTGGATGGGGCCGTCCGGACTTATTGCGATTCTGGCGGGCTGGTTCACTACGGAGATCGGGCGTCAGCCGTGGGTGGTCTACGGCTTGATGCGCACCGCCGATGCTTCGTCCGGCCATAGCTTTGCGCAAATGAGTTTCACCCTGGTCATGTTCGTGGTGGTGTATTTCGCCCTGTTTGGCGCGGGCCTGAGCTACATGATGCGCCTGGTGCGCAAGGGCCCGGTGGCCCACGAAGCCGAGCCGACCGATGGTGGCCCTGGCCAGAAACGCACCCCGGCCCGTCCATTGTCGGCGGCCAACGAAGGCGACGACGAAGTGGACCACAACGACAGCTCGCACAAGGGGAATTGAGTCATGGGTATTGATCTTCCGCTGATCTGGGCCGTGGTCATCATCTTCGGCATCATGATGTACGTAATCATGGACGGCTTCGACCTGGGCATCGGCATTCTCTTCCCCTTCGTCAAGGGCGAGCGCGACCGCGACGTGATGATGAACACCGTCGCGCCGGTCTGGGACGGTAACGAAACCTGGCTGGTGCTGGGCGGCGCCGGGCTGTTCGGGGCGTTCCCGCTGGCCTATTCGGTGGTGCTCTCGGCGTTGTACCTGCCGCTGATCCTGATGCTCATCGGCCTGATCTTCCGGGGCGTGGCGTTCGAGTTTCGCTTCAAGGCCAGGGCCGAGAAGCGGCACTTGTGGGACAAGGCGTTCATCGGTGGTTCGCTGACGGCGACGTTCTTCCAGGGCGTTGCGCTGGGGGCGTTCATCGACGGCTTCGAGGTGGTCAATCGCCAATACGCTGGCGGCTCCCTGGACTGGTTCACGCCATTCACGATGTTCTGTGGCCTGGCGCTGATTGCCGCCTACGCCTTGCTCGGCTGTACCTGGCTGATCATGAAGACCGAAGGCAAATTGCAGGAACAGATGCACGATCTGGCGAGGCCGCTGGCCTTCGTGGTACTGGCGGTGATCGGCATCGTCAGTATCTGGACGCCGCTGGCCCACGCCGATATCGCGGCCCGCTGGTTTACCCTGCCGAACCTGTTCTGGTTCCTGCCGGTACCGATCCTGGTGCTCGTGACCATGTACGGGTTGTTCCGCGCCGTGGCCCGCAATGCCAACTACACGCCATTCATCCTGACGCTGGTGCTGATTTTCCTCGGCTACAGCGGCCTGGGCATCAGCCTGTGGCCGAACATCGTGCCGCCGTCCATTTCGATCTGGGACGCCGCGTCACCGCCACAGAGCCAGGGCTTCATGCTGGTCGGCACGTTGTTCATCATTCCGTTGATCCTGGTGTACACCTTCTGGAGCTACTACGTGTTCCGCGGCAAGGTGACCCATGACGACGGCTACCATTGATCGACCTGCGAGGTGCCGAGCATGGCCAAGCCTGACTTGAAGGACATCGAGGCCGCTGAGAAAAAACCGTTATGGCAGCGGCTCGGTTGGCTGGCGGTGATTTGGGCTGGCAGTGTGCTGGCGCTGTTTGTGGTCGCCAGCCTGATGCGGATGTTCATGAACGCAGCGGGGCTGACGACTCACTGATCCAGCCTATTTGCGAGCCTTGAGAATCACGAACTTCGGCGTGGCGGCCACTTGCTCGACGCCCCGAAACAGGCGCGCCAGCTTGCTGTGGTAGCCCAGGTGCCGGTTGCCGACGATGTACAGGGCGCCGCCGACCACCAGCGCTTCGCGGGCTTGCTGGAACATGCGCCAGGCGAGGAAGTCGCCCACCACTTGCTGCTGGTGGAAGGGCGGGTTGCACAGCACCACATCCAGGGACTGCGCTTCTTGCCCGGCCAAGCCGTCTCCCGCCCTCACGACAACTTCGCGCTCACCCAGGGCGGCCCGCCAGTTTTCGGCGGCCGATTGCACGGCCATGTATGACTCGTCCACCAGGGTGTAGCGAGCGTCCGGGTTTGCCAGGGCGCTGGCGATGGCCAGCACGCCGTTGCCGCAACCCAGGTCCGCGACCCGCGCCGAGCCCAGGTTTTTTGGCAGGTGCGGCAGGAAGGCACGGGTGCCGATGTCCAGCCCTTCGCGACAGAACACGTTGGCGTGGTTGAGCAGCTCGATTTTCGGCTCGTCCAAGCCATAACGCGTGGGATAAGGGGAGGTGGCCGGTGGCTTGGCTTGTGGCGTGGCAATCAACAGGCGAGCCTTCTTGACCGCCAGCGAGGCCTGGACCGGGCCGATGTAACGTTCCAGCAACTCACCGGCGGCCCGGGGCAGATGCTTGACCATCGCCGCGGCAATGACTTGCGCACCTGGCGCCAGTTGGCCTTGCAGCCGGATCAGTTGTTCCTCCAGCAGGGCCAGGGTCTTGGGGACTTTCACCAGCACTCGGTCGAAGGGGCCGGCCACCGGTTCACTGGCGGGTACGGTCGGCACCGCATCGAAGGGCAGGCCGTTGCGTACCAGGTTTTTCTCCAA
Organism: Pseudomonas sp. HB05; assembly: GCF_016756915.1. Taxonomy (NCBI): domain Bacteria; kingdom Pseudomonadati; phylum Pseudomonadota; class Gammaproteobacteria; order Pseudomonadales; family Pseudomonadaceae; genus Pseudomonas; species Pseudomonas sp. HB05. Next base: position 24,559 of record NZ_JAESPG010000008.1, on the reverse strand, counting down.
TGCCTGGAAGGCCAGGAACGAGTCCCCGCTGCTGGTGACCTGCACTTTGCCGGTAAGGCTGGCAGCCAGGGCGCCGAAGCTGTCATTGAGTACCAACACGTGGGTACCGGCGCACGGTTGTTGCTCGGCCAGGTACGCAAGCAGGTATTCGTCGGCCGCGTCGAAAGCCTGCAGCGGTTCGTTCTGCTGTTCGGGCTGGCGGATCAGGTCGAGTTGGGCGAAGGGACTGTCAAGCAAAGGCATGGCTGGGACTCTGGCAAATCAACGAATGTCCCGCTGCCTGGTGGCAGGTGTGTCAGCGGGGCCGCCTGAATGAACTGCGTCGCGTGGTAGGCGCGTCATCATTCAAGTGGAGCCGCGAATGTTACGTTTTTTCGCAAGGCATTACTCGCGGGTTTTCAGGTTCGCAACCTGACCCGCTGTTCAAATCACGTGAATATGGGCCGCCTTGGCCACCGCCGAGATTTTATTGGTCACGTTCAATTTGCGCATGCAGCTACAAACATGGAAGTTCACGGTGCGTTCGGAAAGGCAAAGGATCCTGCCGACTTCCGAGGCGGTCTTGCCTTCGGCGGACCATCTCAATACTTCAATTTCGCGAGGCGAGAGAGGACATGTCTTTGGCGAAGGCAGCCTGGCCAATTTTTTGCTCGCCAGCGTATGCAGCTTCTGGCTGGCAAAAATGGCGTAGCCGAGGTTCCCATAATGCTCTTCTGCGTCAATACGGCAATGAGTCCTAGCGAGGCTGAACAAGCTGTAGCAAGAACTCTTTTCATCATGGACAGCTTGGGTCCAGCCATACCTGAGGCCCTGTCGAACTAAGTCCTCCCGCAACTTGGGGGCTTCGGAAAAAACATGTTCGTCCCATAGAATAGGCAGAGCGGATTGATTGCAGTGCGCCACTAGTGGATCGTTAGCAGCGTAACCATTTTGTTCATAGAGCCTGTCCCATCCATAAGGATAATTATTGAGGTTTATCTTGCTGGCACATCGACCTGGCAGTCCTGAATAAGCTGTAAAGGCACAGTATTCAAAGCCCTGATTATTAAAGAAATTCATGACCAGGCGATAAGCTTTTTGCAAGTCCTGTTCACACGATAGTTTTCTTAGTTGCAAATCTTTCCATTCGTCCATCGCATTCTCCTGGGGTGACATACCGCGAAGCGGATCCAATCGGTGATGCGAGAAAGAGTGTAGGACTTATCCTTCGCTCTAGTTAGAATTTTTTCTTTTCACTTGTACTTGTTGCTATTAAATAACTCACGGCTATTTCGTTTTTTCGATACATGATTTTAGTTCTGTATAACTCTGCTAGAAGATTTTTCCCGGCAGGACCTGAGTTGATAGCTTAATGCTATCCTTCTTCTCGGTGGTTAACGTGGCGACTTTGCGGGACACTAGAGTCTTGTCCCATTGGAGTCGCCCATGACTGACAGCGCAGAAAAGTTTACCCGCCAGACGCTGATCGACGTGCAACCCCTGACGCCTCATCTGTTTACATTGCGTACCACCCGAGATCGCGGCTTTCGCTTTCGGGCAGGCCAGTTCGCCCGGCTTGGGGTCGTCAAGGCGGACGGTACGACCGTGTGGCGCGCCTATTCCATGGTGTCGTCACCCTTTGACGAATTCCTCGAGTTTTTTTCCATCGTCGTCCCGGACGGAGAGTTCACCAGCGAGCTCAGCCGCCTCAAGCCCGGTGATTGTCTATTGGTCGAACGCCAGGCCTTTGGTTACCTGACCCTGGACCGTTTCGTGGATGGACGGGACTTGTGGCTTTTGTCCACGGGCACCGGCGTTGCGCCGTTTCTCTCAATCCTCCAGGACTTCGAGGTCTGGGAAAAATTCGAGCGAATCATCCTGGTCTATAGCGTTCGCGAAGGACGGGAGCTGGCCTATCAGGCGTTGATCGAAGGGTTGACCCAGCGTGATTATCTTGCCGAATACGCCCATAAGTTTCGGTTCATTCCAACGGTCACCCGCGAGCAGCATCCGGCCGCGTTGAATGGGCGAATCACCACGCTGATTGAAAATGGCGAATTGGAGCGAGCCGCCAATGTCACGCTGACGCCGGAGCACTCGCGCGTCATGCTGTGCGGCAATCCGCAAATGATCGACGACACACGCAAGCTGCTCAAGGCCAAGGGCCTGCAACTGAGCCTCACTCGCCGGCCTGGGCAGGTGGCGGTGGAAAACTACTGGTAAGGAAAATGGCGTCCAGTGGACGCCATTTTTTATTTGCGTGAATGCTCAGGGCCGTTCGTTTTGGGCCTTGAGCAGGTCGCGAATTTCGCTCAGCAATTGTTCTTCCTTGGTGGGGACGGGGGGCGCGCTCGGGGCAACGGCCTCTTCGCGCTTGAGGCGGTTGATGGCCTTGACGCCCATGAAAATGGCGAACGCGACGATGATGAAGTCCACCATGCTCTGGATGAACTTGCCGTAGGCCAGCACGACGGCCGGCGTATCGCCTTGGGCGGCCTTGAGTGTGATGGCCAGGTCGCTGAAGTCCACCCCGCCGATCAAAAGGCCGATCGGAGGCATGACCACGTCACCCACGAATGACGAAACAATCTTGCCAAAAGCGGCACCGATGATAATCCCGACGGCCATGTCGACGACATTGCCTTTGACCGCGAAGGCCTTGAACTCGCTTAGCACGCCCATGAGTTATTCCTTGTGACAGATAAGTAGGTACCCGCAGTGTAAGCCAGCCAAACGTGGATCGCTCGACATGCCTGCTTACATTTGCTGGCCTGTTTATCGACTCGGCAGCCTGTGAAAAGTTTACAAAGTGCCACCAATCGCGCGTGATACGCGGTTTCAGCCCGATTCCCTACACCGTTTTTTCTATCAATGCGGTATGGCATTTCTATTTAGGTTTTGGATTTTCGGGCACTAGCCTCTGAAAGGCGCACATGGATGCGCTCTATAAAATCAGAGGAAACGCCAATGAACATTTCCCCAGGCCTCGGCGCCATGTCCGGTCGTCGCTCACTTGTTGTGCTCACCGCCAGCCTGTTTTCCCTGTCCGTCAATGCCGCCACCTTGACCCGCGACAATGGCGCGGCGGTAGGCGACAACCAGAACTCGCAAACCGCAGGCCCCAATGGCCCGACCTTGCTGCAGGATGTGCAACTTATCCAGAAGCTCCAGCGTTTTGACCGTGAGCGCATCCCCGAGCGTGTCGTGCATGCCCGTGGTACCGGGGCCCATGGCGAATTTACTGTCTCCAATGACCTGAGCGACTTGACCAAGGCGAAGGTCTTCGCCGCTGGGCAAGTCACGCCGGTGTTCGTGCGCTTTTCCGCCGTGGTGCACGGCAATCATTCGCCGGAGACGTTGCGCGACCCTCGTGGCTTTGCCACCAAGTTCTATACCGCCGATGGCAACTGGGATCTGGTGGGTAATAACTTCCCGACATTCTTCATTCGCGACGCCATCAAGTTTCCCGACATGGTGCACGCGTTCAAACCTGACCCGCGAACTAACCTGGACGATGACTCCCGTCGTTTCGATTTCTTTTCCCATGTCCCGGAAGCGACTCGCACGCTGACAGAGCTGTATTCCAACTCCGGCACGCCAGCCAGTTATCGTGAAATGGACGGTAACGGCGTGCATGCTTACAAACTGATCAATGCCAAGGGCGAGATCAGTTATGTGAAGTTTCATTGGAAAAGTTTGCAGGGGCTGAAGAATCTCGACCCGAAAGAAGTCGTGAAAGTACAGGGGCAGGATTACAGCCACATGACCAATGACTTGGTCAGTCATATCAACAAGGGCAACTTTCCCAAGTGGGACTTGTACGTCCAGGTACTCAAGCCGCAGGACTTGTCCACGTTCGACTTCGACCCACTGGACGCCACCAAGATCTGGCCGGATGTGCCTGAGCGAAAAGTTGGACAAATGGTCTTGAATCGCAACCCGGCAAATGTATTCCAGGAAACCGAACAAGTGGCGATGGCGCCCGCCAACCTGGTGCCGGGCATTGAACCTTCGGAAGATCGCCTGTTGCAGGGCCGGGTGTTTTCTTATGCCGATACGCAAATGTACCGGGTCGGGCCGAACGCGTTGCAATTGCCCATCAACGCCCCCAAGGTCGCCGTCAATAACGGTAACCAGGACGGCGCGATGAATGCTGGCAGCAGCAGTACCGGCGTGAATTATCAGCCGAGCCGGCTGCTGCCACGTGAAGAGCAGTCCGCTGCGCGCTATAGCCAGACCGAGCTGACCGGCAGTACCCAGCAGGCGAAAATCCAGCGTGAGCAGAATTTCAAGCAGGCCGGTGATCTGTACCGTTCGTTCGGCAAGAAAGAGCGTGATGACCTGATCGAAAGTTTCGGCGGGTCATTGGCGACCACCGACGATGAGAGCAAGCACATCATCCTGTCGTTCCTCTACAAGGCTGACCCTGAATACGGCACCGGCGTGGCCCGTGTCGCCAAGGGCGATCTGGCGCGGGTCAAGGCGTTGGCCGAGAAGCTGAACGACTGATCCACCGGGGGGAGACGAGCTGGTCGGCTCCCCCTGTCTGGAATCGTATGGAGAGGCCACGATGCGTAAATTCCTTTTACTGATATTCGCCACTGGGTCATGGGCTGTGCTGGCTGATCAGGTTCCGCCCGCCGACACGGCCGGGGTGCGGGAACAGTTGCAAGACTATTATTTCGACGCCGCCCGCCGGGGCGATGTGCCGATGCTCAATACGTTCATAGAGGCCGGCTACTCGCTCGATACTCGCGACGAAAAGGGCTACACCGCGCTGATCCTGGCGGCTTATCACGGCCACGGGCCGGCGGTGGAACGGCTGCTGGCTGCCGGGGCGGATGCCTGCGCCCAGGACAAACGTGGCAACACGGCGCTGATGGGCGCCATTTTCAAGGGCGAAGTGCAGATCGCGCGGCGTTTATTGTCGACCGACTGCAGCCCCGACCAACGCAACGGTGCCGGACAGACTGCGGCGATGTATGCCGGCCTGTTCAAGCGCGATGAGTTGCTCGACGCCCTGAAGGCCAAGGGCGCCGACCTGGATGCCAGGGATCCGCTGGGCAATACCGCGGCTGGCCTGGCAAAGGGTGAAATCAGAATGCCGGCCCCGCAGTAAAGCCCGGCTGTTATCATCGCGGTTTTTACCCGGAGTTCAGATGGCCAAGGCAAAGCGCATGTACGGCTGCACCGAGTGCGGCTCGACCTTTCCCAAATGGGCTGGCCAATGCAGCGAATGTGGGGCCTGGAACACCCTGACCGAAACCATGGTGGAGAGCGGCGGGGCGGCGGCGCCTACCGGCCGCACCGGGTGGGCCGGCCAACAAGCGCAGATCAAGACCCTGGCCGAAGTCAGCGTCGAGGAAATCCCGCGCTTCTCTACCGCGTCCGGCGAGCTGGACCGTGTGCTGGGCGGCGGCCTGGTGGACGGTTCGGTGGTGTTGATTGGCGGCGACCCTGGCATAGGCAAATCCACCATCCTGCTGCAAACCCTGTGCAACCTCGCCACGCGCATGCCCGCCCTTTACGTGACCGGCGAAGAATCCCAGCAACAAGTCGCCATGCGCGCCCGGCGTTTGGGCTTGCCCCAGGATCAACTGCGGGTGATGACCGAGACTTGTATCGAAACGATCATCGCCACGGCGCGCCTGGAAAAACCCAAGGTCATGGTGATCGACTCGATCCAGACCATTTTCACCGAACAACTGCAATCGGCTCCGGGCGGCGTGTCTCAGGTACGCGAGAGCGCGGCGTTGCTGGTGCGCTACGCCAAGCAGAGCGGCACGGCGATCTTCCTGGTAGGCCACGTCACCAAGGAAGGCGCGCTGGCGGGGCCGCGCGTGCTGGAGCACATGGTGGACACGGTGTTGTATTTCGAAGGCGAATCCGATGGGCGCCTGCGTTTGCTGAGGGCGGTGAAGAACCGTTTTGGCGCCGTCAACGAGTTGGGCGTTTTCGGCATGACTGACCGGGGCCTGAAGGAAGTATCCAACCCTTCGGCGATTTTTCTGACGCGAGCCCAGGAGGAAGTGCCAGGCAGCGTGGTCATGGCCACCTGGGAAGGCACCCGCCCGATGCTGGTGGAAGTGCAGGCGTTGGTGGATGACAGCCACCTGGCGAACCCGCGCCGGGTCACCTTGGGGCTGGATCAGAACCGGCTGGCCATGCTGTTGGCTGTCCTGCACCGGCACGGCGGGATTCCTACGCATGACCAGGACGTATTCCTCAACGTGGTGGGCGGGGTCAAGGTGCTGGAGACCGCGTCCGACCTGGCATTGATGGCGGCCGTCATGTCCAGCCTGCGCAATCGACCGCTGCCCCATGATCTGTTGGTGTTTGGCGAAGTGGGGCTTTCGGGCGAAGTGCGGCCGGTGCCCAGTGGGCAGGAGCGGCTCAAGGAGGCGGCCAAGCACGGCTTCAAGCGCGCCATCGTGCCCAAGGGCAACGCGCCGAAGGAAGCACCGGCGGGGTTGCAGATCATTGCGGTGACACGCCTGGAGCAGGCGTTGGATGCGCTGTTCGAATAATGTCGAGACGGATGCAGGCCTCTGTGATGAAGGAATTTTATCTGTGGCGAGGGGATTTATCCCCGCTGGGCTGCGGAGCAGCCCTGAACCTGACAACTCGGTGGATCAGTTAGATTGGAGTTGCTTTTCTGAGGGGCTGCTGCGCACCCCAACGGGGATAAATCCCCTCGCCACAGGAGGGCAGCGGCGTATTCAAATCTGGATCAGCGCCGCCAGTTCCCGCTCCAGTTCATCATGATCGGCCAGGTTCAGTTCTACCAATCGACGCAGGTGGGCGATGGAATCCAAGTCGATGTGTTCGCAGACGAAGCCCAGGTGGCCGTGATCATCGTGGGTCAGGCGGACTTCCATCCTGACCTCGGCCTCAGGGCTCAGATGGATGTCAGCCATGAAAGGCTCCTCGGGATTGCCGAGCCAAGGCTGGGGCTTTTCGATCAGTAGCCCCTTGAGGGACAGATCCAGCAACTTCACCGGCCAGATGAACGGCCCCTGGCTCAGCTCGGTCTTGGCATGGAATTCAATTCGTACGAAGCGGCGGCGTTCGCTCATTACTCATTCCCCCTGATGATCCACTGACTATAGACCCAACTGGCGCGCCGTCGTTGCCGTTCGGTCAGTGGCCGACAAATGTCGGGGTATGGCCTTTGCGCGGGTTAGCGCTAAACTCCAGTGGCTGTCTTTCTTGTCCACCCTGGCCGGAATATAAAAATGAAAAACAATAATAGCCTGCTACGCCATCTGCCCTGGCTACTGCTGGCCGTCTTAGGAGCGTGCGCCTTGGGCGTCGTGGCCTTGCGCCGCGGAGAGCCGATCAACGCCCTCTGGATCGTCGTCGCGGCAGTCGCCATCTACTTGGTCGCCTACCGCTACTACAGCCTCTTCATCGCCAACAACGTGATGCAACTCGATGCGCGCCGGGCCACGCCTGCCGTGCTCAACAACGATGGCCTGGACTACGTCCCGACCAACAAACACATTCTTTTCGGCCACCACTTCGCGGCCATTGCTGGCGCGGGGCCGCTGGTCGGGCCGGTGCTGGCGGCGCAGATGGGCTATTTGCCCGGCACGCTCTGGCTGATCGCCGGCGTGGTGCTGGCCGGTGCGGTGCAGGACTTCATGGTCCTGTTCCTCTCCACCCGGCGCAACGGGCGCTCCCTGGGCGACATGGTGCGCGAGGAAATGGGCCGCATTCCCGGCACCATCGCGCTGTTCGGCTGCTTCCTGATCATGATCATCATCCTCGCGGTGCTGGCGCTGATCGTGGTCAAGGCCCTGGCCGAGAGCCCGTGGGGGATCTTCACGGTGATGGCGACCATCCCGATCGCGATGTTCATGGGCGTCTACATGCGCTACATCCGCCCGGGCCGCATCGGTGAGATCTCGATCATCGGCGTGCTGTTGCTGCTGGGCTCGATCTGGCTGGGCGGGCAAATCGCCGCCGACCCGGTCTGGGCCAAGGCCTTCACTTTCACCGGGATCCAGATCACCTGGATGCTGATCGGCTACGGTTTTGTCGCGGCGGTGCTGCCGGTGTGGCTGATCCTCGCGCCACGGGACTACCTGTCGACCTTCCTGAAGATCGGCACCATCGTCGCCCTGGCGATCGGCATCCTGGTGACCATGCCCGAGCTGAAAATGCCGGCGCTGACCCAGTTCACCGACGGCACCGGGCCGGTGTGGAAGGGCGGCCTGTTCCCGTTCCTGTTCATCACCATCGCCTGTGGCGCGGTCTCGGGCTTCCACGCGCTGATCTCCTCGGGCACCACGCCCAAGCTGCTGGATAACGAAACCAACGCTCGCTACATCGGTTACGGCGGCATGCTGATGGAATCCTTCGTGGCCATCATGGCGATGGTTGCTGCCTCGGTGATCGAACCGGGCGTGTACTTCGCCATGAACAGCCCGGCGGCGATCGTCGGCGGTGACGTGGTGGCCGTGGCCCAGACCGTCAGCAGTTGGGGTTTCGCAATCACCCCCGACGCGCTGCAAGCGGTGGCCAAGGACATCGGCGAGACCACCGTGCTGGCCCGTGCCGGCGGTGCGCCGACCCTGGCGGTCGGGATCGCGCAGATCCTGCACTCGGTGCTGCCGGGTGAAAACACCATGGCGTTCTGGTACCACTTCGCGATCCTGTTCGAAGCGCTGTTCATCCTCACCGCGGTGGACGCCGGCACCCGTGCCGGGCGCTTCATGCTCCAGGACCTGCTCGGCTCGTTCGTGCCTTCGCTCAAGCGCACCGAATCCTGGCCCGCCAACCTGATCGCCACCGCCGGCTGCGTCGCGCTGTGGGGCTACTTGCTGTACCAGGGCGTGATCGACCCGCTGGGCGGCATCAACACCTTGTGGCCGCTGTTCGGCATCTCCAACCAGATGCTGGCCGGTATCGCCCTGATGCTCGCCACCGTGGTGCTGATCAAGATGAAGCGCCAGCGCTACGTCTGGGTCACGCTGCTGCCGGCGAGCTGGCTGCTGATCTGCACCACCACCGCGGGCCTGATCAAGCTGTTCGACGCCAACCCGGCGATCGGCTTCCTGGCCCTGGCGCGCAAATACAACGATGCCCTGGCCGCCGGCCAGATCCTGGCCCCGGCCAAGAGCATCGAGCAGATGCAGCACGTGGTGTTCAACGCCTACACCAACGCAACGCTGACGGTGTTGTTCCTGTTCGTGGTCTTCAGCATCCTGTTCTACGCGCTCAAGGTCGGCATCGCCGCCTGGGGCACGAAAGAACGCACGGACAAAGAAGCGCCATTCCAGGCCCTGCCGGACGCTTGATCGAGGATTGCAACGATGTTCAATGACTTGAGTCGCCTCGGTAAATACCTCGGTCAGGCCGCCCGCCTGATGGTCGGCATGCCCGACTACGACAACTACGTCGAGCACATGCAAACCAAGCACCCGGACAAGCCGATGATGGACTACGAGGCGTTCTTCCGCGAACGCCAGGAGGCCCGTTACGGCGGCAAGGGTGGGCCGAAGTGCTGTTGAACTGAGTCTATCCCACAGTTGTTTTGGGCTGGTCTCAAGATTTGTGTACACCACCGTTCCCCTGTGGGAGCGAGCTTGCTCGCGAAAGCGGAGTGTCAGTCAACGATGATTCGGCTGACCTGACGCCATCGCGAGCAAGCCCGCTCTCACAGTTGTTTTTGGGTGGTTTCGAGATTTGCGTGCACACCGATTCCCCTGTGGGAGCGAGCTTGCTTGCGAAAGCGGTGGGTCAGTTAGCGATGATTTGACTGATCCACCGCTTTCACAAGCAGGCTCGCTCCCACAGGATCAGCTTTCTTTTCAGGTATCAAAGGAGATCCAGTTTGTCCTCTCCCATCCCGGTCACGATCCTCAGCGGCTTCCTCGGTGCGGGCAAGACCACATTGCTGCGTCATCTGCTCAAGGCCGAGCACGGCTTGAAAATCGCAGTGATCGAGAATGAATTCAGCGATGCCGGCATCGACACCCAACTGCTGGGTGACGAGCCGGTGCAAGTCATGACGCTGGCCAACGGCTGCGTGTGCTGCACCATTCACACCGACCTGACCAAAGCCCTTTACCTGTTGCTCGAACGGCTGGACAGCGGCGAGATCCACTTCGATCGTTTGGTGATCGAATGCACCGGCCTGGCCGATCCGGCCCCGGTGGCCCAGACATTTTTCATCGACGAAGACCTGCGCGAGCGTTACATCCTCGACGGAATCCTGACCTTGGTGGATGCCGCCCACGCTGATGTCCACCTGACCCAAACCATCGCCCAGGCCCAGGTCGGATTCGCCGACCGTCTGTTACTGAGCAAAACCGATCTGGTGGACTCAAGCCAGGTCGAGGCACTCGGTGAGCGCCTGGCTCGAATCAACCGGCGGGCACCGATCCGGGTGGTCGAGCATGGCAAGATCGATCTGGCCGAGTTGCTCGACATTCGTGGATTCAATCTCAATGCGGACTTGGGCGCCGGCTTCAGCTTGCGACCGGTCGGCAAGGCAACCACGGGCGATCGCATCAGCAGCCTGGTGCTGCGCACTGACAGGGCGCTGGATATCGACAAGCTCAGCGAGTTCATGAACCAGTTGCTCGAAGAGCACGGCAAGCAACTGCTGCGCTACAAAGGTGTGTTGAACATTGAGGGCGAGCCCCGTCGATTGGTGTTCCAAGGTGTGCTCAAACTGTACGGTTTTGATTGGGACACCGAATGGGCGCCGGGCGAAACCCGGGAAAGCGTGATGGTGTTCATCGCCGACGAACTGCCTGAAGAAAAGATCTGCGCCGGCTTCGAAGCCGCGCTCCGCTGAAAGCCAGCGCCTGCGGCATTCGTTTTCCAACGACAAAAAAACCGGCCACTAGGGCCGGTTTTTTTGTTGCAGCTGCTGTTAAGCGCCGTACACCGGCAGCTTCTTGCAGATGGCCTTGACCTTTTCACGCACGGCGTCGATCACCGCTTCGTTGTTCAGGTCGGCCAGGATGTCGCAGATCCAGCCGGCCAGTTCCTTGCACTCGGCTTCCTTGAAGCCACGAGTGGTCACGGCCGGGGTGCCGAAGCGCAGGCCCGAGGTGACGAACGGGGAGCGTGGATCGTTGGGTACCGAGTTCTTGTTGACGGTGATGAACGCTTTGCCCAGCGCTGCGTCAGCGTCTTTGCCGGAGATTTCCTGCTTGATCAGCGACAGCAGGAACAGGTGGTTCTCGGTGCCGCCGGACACTACGTCGAAGCCGCGTTCGATGAACACACCGGCCATGGCCTTGGCGTTCTTGACGACTTGCTGCTGGTACGCCTTGAACTCAGGTTGCAGGGCTTCCTTGAAGCAGATTGCCTTGGCGGCGATCACGTGCTCCAGCGGGCCACCCTGGGCGCCCGGGAAGACAGCGGAGTTCAGCTTCTTCTCGATGTCGGCGTTGGCGCGAGCCAGGATCAGGCCGCCACGTGGACCGCGCAGGGTCTTGTGGGTGGTGGTGGTCACCACGTCGGCGAACGGCACCGGGTTCGGGTACACGCCAGCGGCGACGAGGCCGGCAACGTGGGCCATGTCGACGAACAGGTAGGCACCGACCTTGTCGGCGATTTCACGGAAACGTGGGAAGTCGAGGACCTGGGAGTAGGCGGAGAAACCGGCCACGATCATTTTCGGCTTGTGCTCGAGGGCCAGGCGCTCGACTTCGTCGTAGTCGATCAGGCCGTTGCCGTCGATACCGTATTGGACGGCGTTGTACAGCTTGCCGGAGGAGGAAACGCTGGCGCCGTGGGTCAGGTGACCGCCGTGGGCCAGGCTCATGCCCAGGATGGTGTCGCCGGCCGACAGCAGCGCCAGGTACACGGCGGCGTTGGCTTGGGAACCGGCGTGTGGCTGGACGTTGGCGTAGTCGGCGCCGAACAGCTCCTTGGCGCGGTCAATGGCCAGTTGCTCGACCACATCGACATACTCGCAACCACCGTAGTAGCGCTTGCCTGGGTAGCCTTCGGCGTACTTGTTGGTCAGTACCGAGCCTTGAGCTTCCATCACCGCGGGGCTGGTGTAGTTTTCCGAAGCGATCAGCTCAATGTGCTCTTCCTGGCGCTGAGCTTCTTGCTCCATGGCGGCAAAGAGATCGGCGTCGTACTTGGCAATAGTCAAATCACGGCTGAACATGGCGGTCCTCAAGGATCGGGGCAGAAAAGGGGGGCATTCTACCTCAACCGGTTTTGGAAGGCATATGAAAGGGCGTCATGTCTTGGACGAATGGGGTTCATGCGGCTTTCAGCGGTGTCCAGACCGGCCCTATCGCGAGCAAGCTCGCTCCCACATTTGGACCTGCGTACACATAACCCTGTGGGAGCGAGCTTGCTCGCGATGGGGCCAGTCCAGGCAGCCGAGATTTCAATCGATCATGAACAACGCATCATTGCTGAACTGCGCTTCGAACCGATTCGCCGGCATCGGGCGGCCGAACAGGTAGCCCTGGACCTCGTCGCAGCCGTGCTCGCGCAGGAAGTCCAGTTGCTCGTGGGTCTCGACGCCCTCGGCGATCACCGCGAGGTTGAGGCTGTGGGCCATGGCGATGATTGCCCGGGCGATCTGTGCGTCCTGCTCGCCGGACGGCAGGCCGTCGACGAAGGTGCGGTCGATCTTCAGCACGTCGATGGGGAATTGCTTGAGGTAGTTGAGCGACGAATAGCCGGTGCCGAAGTCATCCACAGCGATGCTCAGGCCCAGGTTCTTCAAACCGGCGAGGATCTGCATCGCTTCGCTGACTTCGCGCATCAGGATACTTTCCGTCAGTTCCAGCTCCAGGCAGGCCGGCGGCAGGCCGGTATTGCGCAGGATAGTGGCGATGCGCGTGCCCAACTGGCCGTCGGAGAACTGCCGGGCGGAAATGTTGACCGAGACCTTTGGCACCCGGACCTTGGCCTGGTGCCAGGTCCTGAGTTGCCGACAGGCTTCGGTGATGACCCAGTCGCCGACGTCCACCACCAGCCCGAGCTCCTCGAGTACGGGAATGAAGTCTCCCGGCGGCACCAGCCCGCGTCGCGGATGTCGCCAGCGCAGCAGGGCCTCGGCACCGGTCAGGCGTTTGCCATCGCCGCTGAACTGCGGTTGGTAATACAGCACGAACTCGTTCTGCTCCAAGGCATGGCGCAGGTCGCTTTCCAATTCCAGGCGCTCCAGGGCGCTGGCGTTCATGTCGGCCTGGTAGAACTGGAAGTTGTTCTTGCCGCGTTCCTTGGCGTGGTACATGGCCGTGTCGGCGTTCTTCATCAACTGGCTCAGTTCGTTGCCGTCCTGGGGACTCAGGGCAATACCGATACTGGCGGTGACGAAGAATTCCCGGCCTTCGAGCACGAACGGCCGGACCAGGCTGGCGAGGATCTGCTCGGCCACGGTGATGGCCCGGTTCAAGGCCATTTCGCGGCTGGCGCGCGGTTGCAGCAGCAGCGTGAACTCGTCGCCGCCCATGCGCGCCACGGTGTCGTCGTCGGCCACGCAGCCGAGCAGGCGCGTGGCCATTTCCTTGAGCATGCGGTCGCCGGCGGCGTGGCCGAGGGAGTCGTTGATCGGCTTGAAGCGGTCCAGGTCGAGGAACATCAGCACGACCCAGGTCTTCTGCCGCTCCGCCGATTGCAGCGCGGTGTGCAGGCGATCCTGGAACAGCGTGCGGTTGGGCAGGTGGGTCAGGGCGTCATAATAGGCCAGGCGATGAATGCGCTGCTCGCTGGCCTTGCGCTCGCTGATGTCGCTGAAGAAGCACACGTAACTGGCCAGGTCGCCTTCGTCGTCCAGCACTGCCGTGATGCCGACCCAGGCCGGATAATGTTCGCCATTGCGGCGTTTGAGCCAGACTTCGCCTTCCCAGGTGCTGTGCTGCTGCAACTGCTTGAGCACGTAGCGCAAGTGGGCTTCCTGTTGGTCGTCGACGGTGAGCATGTTGGGCAACTGGTCCAGGACCTGCGAGACGGCATAACCGCTGACGCGGCTGAATGCCTCGTTGGCCTGGACGATATAGCCGGCAGGGTCGGTGATCAGGATCGCCGAGGTCGAATGTTCGAATACGGTGGCGGCCATGCGCAGGTCTTTTTCGGCTCGACGCTGTTGGCTGATGTCGCGGCCGACGCCGAGCACGCCTTCGAACGCGCCATGGTCGTCCCACACCAGCACCAGCCGCAGTTCGATTGGAATCTTGCGCCCATCGGCGCGCAGGCAGTCGAACAAAAACAGTTGGGTCTGCATCTGGTTGCGCAGTTCGGCCAGTTGGTCGGGCTTGTCGAGGGCCTTGCTGACCCGGTCCATCAGGCTATAGATGCCCGTCAGCTGCTGCGGATTGGCGATGGTCGATTGCCAGCCGTTCTGGAAAATCCAATCGGAGGTGTAGCCCAGCACCGCCTGGACCGACGGGCTGACATAGTTGAGCGAGAGCTTGCTGTCGGTGGAGAAAATCACGTCGCTGATGCTTTCGGCGAGCATCCGGTAGCGTTGCTCGCTGTCGCGCAGGGATTCGCTGGCCTCGATCTGCTCGGTGATGTCTTTTGCCACACCGATGATGCGTGTCACCTGGTCGTAGCGGTCCCGGGCCAGGGCTTGCTCACGAACCTCGAAGCGTCGCCATTTGCCGTTGCGATGGCGGAAGCGCAATTGGCATTGCAACAGTTGCGTATAGCCGCCGCGTCGCTGTTGCTGGCGCAGAAAGTGGTACTGGTCGGCGTCGTCGCTGTGCAGCAGGATTTCCCAGAAGTACTCGCCCATCTGGTGCAACTCGGTGCGGTCGTAGCCGAGCGTCTGCCCCAGGTGGTGGTTGCTGAAGATCATCCGCTGGCTGATGACGTCCTGTACATAAAGATGATCCGGAACGGTGCGTACCACATCGGACCAGAAACCTTCGCGTTCGAGCAGCGAGAGTTCGACCAGCTTGCGGCTGGTGATGTCGTTGATGCTCAGGATGACGGCGTTATAGTCGCGCTGTGTTTCCGGCAAGCGCAGGACCAGCCATAAATGCTGGTCTCGACCATGGGCGTCCTGCAACTTGATTTCCAGTTCCAGCTGCTTGTGCTCGTCGAGCAGTGCTTCGAGCAGTTTCGAACCGATGGGATTGTTGTCCCTCGGGCCGTTGCCGACCAGCAGTTGCCAGGCTTGTTCGCAGGAATCGACATTGAGCAGCTTCAAGGCCATCTGGTTGACTTCGGTGACGTGCACCTGCTGCTGCAACTGTCCGAGGTGCTGCGGGTCCTGCAGCCAGGCGCGCAACTGTTCGCCGTCCTGCAGGCCGGTCCGGGTAAAGAATGCCTTCAGGCCGGACAGGTCGAGCACGCAGAGGGCCACGCCGGTGCCCTCGAAAATGTCCTGGTAGCGACGGCGGCCTTCGTGCAATTGCCGCTGGCGTCGTCGCATGTTCAGCAGGGCGATCACCGGGAGCATCGAGAACGCCAGGCCCAGCAGGCATTTGCCGATGAAGGCCGGGAGCAGTTGTTCAAGCACCTGGCGCCGATCGAACAACCCGCGCAGTTGCCAGTCGCTGCTGCTCAGGGGCACGGTCAGCACGGTGTCGCTCAGGTCTTGGGAGGTCAGTTGGGTCGGGGTGGTCGAGGGCCGGCTTTCGTCGCGGCTGATGATTTGCTGGTTGAGACGGTTCTCCACCAGCCACAACGGTCGCAGGCCCGTGTCGGCCTGTTTGGTCAACGTCGAGAAGAAGCTCGGCGTCAGGCGCAGCGCCCAGTAACCACGACTGCTGCCGCTGGCCTGGTGCAGCAACAGGTGCACCACGGAGCCATCTTCGGCATTGCTGAAGTAGTGCGCCTGGGCACGGCTACGTCGTACCAGCTCGGCCAGGTAGTCGGCGTCCTGGCTGTCGGCATCGCTGTCACTGAGCACCCTGCCCGATGGGCTCAGCAACGCCAGGCTGCGCAATTGGGGCAATGATTGCTGAAGCTTGCGCAGCAGGGCCTGCTGTTCGTCGGCGGTTTGCGGTTGTTCGACGATCGGTAGCAGGTTAAGGGCGATTTGCGCGTTCAAGGCCATGTTCAGGCTGACTTGCGCGGCCAGGTCGGCGGTGTAGTCGATGGTGTATTGACGTTGTTGCTGCTGGGTTTCACGCAGCTGATCAAGCAACTGCCAGAAGAGCAGGCCCAGCAATAACAGGACCAGCGAGGCCAGCGCGCCCTTCAATGTTCCGCGCAGGGGGAGGCCAGGCACAGCTGTCGGTGCGCGTGGGGACGGAGGCGGCGTGACATTGGACAAGCTGTAATCCTGCGGTTTGCTGGACTGGCGCGACGGGCACTATAAGCCGGACGCCCGAAGGGCGGCTAGCATGCCTTGACTTGTGGCAAAGTGCCAGCCCTTGGCGGCTGGACCTGGACCGACGGTTGAGGTAGCTTTGCCGGTCAAACAAGAGCGTTCCAGCTCCAGCTTCCCAGGCGCCATCCGCCCGCAGGCATTGATAGCATCAAGTGCCGGTGCCGCGCATGGCCTGGCTCGTTCTTTTCACTTGTCACTGACGCTAGGTTCACCATGGCTCAATACGTCTTCACCATGCATCGGCTGAGCAAAGTTGTTCCGCCGAAGCGGGAAATCTTGAAAAACATCTCCTTGTCTTTTTTCCCCGGCGCCAAGATCGGCGTACTGGGTCTCAACGGCTCGGGTAAATCCACCCTGTTGAAGATCATGGCCGGCGTCGATAACGAATTCGACGGCGAAGCCCGTCCGATGCCAGACCTGAACATCGGCTACCTGCCGCAAGAGCCTCAGCTGGATCCGACCAAGACCGTCCGTGAAGTGGTCGAGGAAGCGGTCAGCGTCATCAAGGACGCCCAGGCGCGCCTGGACGAGGTCTATGCCGCCTACGCCGACCCGGATGCCGACTTCGACAAGCTGGCCGCCGAGCAGGCCAAGCTCGAAGCGATCCTGCAGGCCAGCGACGGTCACAACCTGGACCGCCAACTGGAAGTCGCCGCCGATGCGCTGCGCCTGCCAGCCTGGGACGCGAAGGTCGAACATCTCTCCGGTGGTGAGAAGCGCCGCGTGGCCCTGTGTCGCCTGCTGCTGTCGGCCCCGGACATGCTGCTGCTCGACGAACCGACCAACCACCTGGACGCCGATTCCGTTGCCTGGCTCGAACACTTCCTGCACGACTTCCCGGGCACCGTGGTTGCGATCACGCACGACCGGTACTTCCTGGACAACGTCGCCGGCTGGATCCTGGAACTCGACCGCGGCGCGGGCATTCCATACGAGGGCAACTATTCGGGCTGGCTGGAAGCCAAGTCCGATCGTCTGGCCCAGGAATCCAAGCAGCAATCGGCCCATGAAAAAGCCATGAAGGAAGAACTGGAGTGGGTGCGCAAAGGCGCCAAGGCCCGCCAGTCCAAATCCAAGGCTCGCCTGCAGCGCTTCGAGGAAATGCAGTCCCAGGAATTCCAGAAGCGCAGTGAAACCAACGAGATCTACATCCCGGCCGGTCCGCGCCTGGGTGACAAGGTCATCGAGTTCAAGAACGTCACCAAGGGCTACGGCGATCGCGTGTTGATCGACAACCTGTCGTTCTCCATGCCCAAAGGCGCCATCGTCGGTGTGATCGGTGGTAACGGCGCAGGTAAATCCACGCTGTTCCGCATGCTGATGGGCAAGGAAACCCCGGATTCGGGCAGCATCGAGATCGGTGAAACCGTGCAACTGGCCTGCGTCGACCAGAGCCGTGAGGACCTGGACGGCAGCAAGACCGTGTTCCAGCAGATCTCCGACGGTTCCGACCAGATCCGCATCGGCAACTATGAAATCCCGTCGCGCACTTATGTCGGTCGCTTCAACTTCAAGGGTGGCGACCAGCAGAAGTTCGTCAAGGACCTCTCCGGTGGTGAGCGTGGTCGCTTGCACCTGGCGTTGACGCTGAAGGAGGGCGGCAACGTCCTGCTGCTCGACGAACCGTCCAACGACCTCGACGTCGAAACCCTGCGCTCCCTGGAAGAAGCCTTGCTGGACTTCCCTGGCGCCGCCATTGTGATCTCCCACGATCGGTGGTTCCTCGATCGTGTGGCGACTCACATCCTGGCGTACGAAGACGACTCGCAAGCGGTGTTCTTCGAAGGCAACTACACCGAGTACGAAGCCGATCGCAAGAAGCGCCTCGGCGAAGCCGCTGCCCAGCCGCATCGCGTACGGCACAAGAAACTGGCCTGATTGGGTCGGTTGCATGAACAACGGAGCCTTCGGGGCTCCGTTTTTCATGGAACAGCTTATCGAAGCGAAGACCGTGGCGAGGGAGATTGCTCCCGCTCGGTTGCGCAGCAACCGCAAAAAAGCGAGGGCGGCTGTGCCACCCAGCGGGAGCAAGCTCCCTCGCCACGAACGCCTCGGGTTTTACTCCAATTCAATCGACACCACCTCGATCGCCACATCCCCCGCTGGCCGCTTCCACACCACCTCATCCCCCACCTTGGCCCCAGCAACGCCCGCCCCAGTGGCGAGCCCCAATTGATCAATCCTTTGGCCGCATCGGCCTGGTCTTCACCCACTAACTGCACTCGCTGTTCGTGATCCTGTTCATCGACAAAGGTCACCCAGTGCCCGATTCGCACTTGTTCGGACGAAGTCGGCGCAACGACCTGGGCGCTTTGCAGGCGCTGCTTGAAATAGCGCAGATCCCGTTCAAGGTCGGCGATCCGCTGCTTGTCCGCCAGATCCCCTTGGATCGCCTGCTGGCTGTGCAAGGCCTGCAACTCAGCGACCCGGGCCTGGAGCTGGACAAGCCCGGTGGGTGTGACGTAGTTGGGTTGCGCACTGATCTGGCGTTCGACCGGTTGATCGGCCTGGGCGGCGGCGTTGTCTTCGTTGACGAAAGCGCGACTCATAGGGTTCTCCTCTGTTGGAGTTTGGGCCATGGTCGCAAGGTTTTGGTTTCGACGAATGTCTCTGGGCGACTCACTGCGAGCGATAAGCCCGGGCGGCGTCGCGATCTTTTTCCTGTTGCCAGGCACGTTCGCGGTCGTCCCAGTGGCGTTCGCGATAGGCGTCACGTTCTTCACTCTCGCGCATGGCCTGGCATTGGCGAAAGCCGTCGCTCCAGCCCTCGGCGTAGCGCGCGTCCTTGAGATAACGCGGCACGTCCTTCCTGAACTGGCCGGTGATCGCGCCGGCGGCTTGTCGGCCGCTGCTGCAACCATCGTCGAAACCGTCAGCGAAGGCCGGCGGATAACCTCGGGCAATCAGATCTTCGTGGGTGGTTTCACAGCCACCGAGCAACACCAACACACCCAGTACCACCGCCGCGCGCCACATGTTTTGCGTTCCTGCCCGATCCACTCATGACAGAAGTCTAGAAGCGGATTCGTCAGAACGGTGTGAAAGCGCGGTGATTAATCCGTTCGCTCAGTAGTGATACCACTTCACTTCAAGCATTACCTCATTCTCCGGCGAAGCCAGTTGGCTGAATTCGCGCTGGGCACTCAGGCGCAGGCCGAGGTTGCGGGACAGTTCCCACTGCTGGTTCAGGCTCAGGCTACGGCGAACTTCGCCGTTGAAGAAATAATCGCCCTTGGCTTCCAGGCTCAAGTTGCCCAGCGGGTTTTTCCACAGCACACCGCTGTTGAATCCGGCGGCCGGGGCGATGAATTGGGCGAAATCGTTATTGTGCTCGACCCGTACGGTGCCCAGGGCAAAGCCCAACACATCGTCCCCCAACGCCCAAGTGCCGCCGCCACCACCATTGACGTGACTGACCAGCGTTTCATCGTCGTGCTTGCCTGGCACGCGTTCCAAGCCGCCAGTGACTTGCCAGGACAACGGCTGCAACAGCTCGTTGCGTGGGGTCAAGGAGCGAATGGTCGCCAGGTCCAGTTGCTGCACTTGCCAATCGTTGCCCTCGTATTGGCGCAGTTTCAATTGGAGGATTTCGATCTGCGCCCCTAGCGGGAAACTCTCTGCGTTGTCATTGAGGTCGTGATAGGCCATGCGCAGGCCATACTCGCCAAACGCCCGGTCACCCCGCGAGCCCAGGCCGGCTTGCCAGGTGCGCGATTCGTGGCCGTCTTCGGGCAGGCCCGGTTGCGCGATGTCCAGTTCCGGCGCGGGGTTCTGGTTGATCGCCCGCAACAGTTCGAAGCTGCGTTGGGCACGCTGGGGATCACGCTCCTGGCCGTTGGCGCGATAACGCTCCAGGCGGTAGGCTGCGTCGATGATCAGCGCCTGGCGATCGCGCGGCAGCGCCTTGAATTCAGGTCGTTGCAGCTGCTGCTGGTCGGCGCTGACCTGCAGTACCCATTGTTGTTCGTCATCGCTGAGCGGTTCGGCGCGGCTGAGCAGCTCTCGTTCGCGGGACGGTCGATACTGGATGCTTTCCACCAGCCCGGCTTCTTTCACTGCCTTGACGGTGTCGGTGGGAATCGCCGTCAGCGGGAACTGTTCGGTCAAGCGCAGGCTGGGGCGCGCGACTTGCAGCAGTTCAAGCAGGCGATAGGAGCAGTTTTCGTCGAAGAAGAAGTAGTCGAACTGGATCTGCTTGAGTTCCCACACATGCTCGACCATGCGTTCGGTTTCCGCCTGGCTCAGGTTGAGGCGGTATTCCCACAGGTCGCGGTTCTCCAGGCTACGGTATTCGGAGAGTTTCTCCTGGTAGGGCACCAGGGCGAACAGGCCGGGATAACCGCCCATCAGACCCTTCCAGGCGTAAAGGATGCTGTTGTCCGAGCCTTCGATGTAGGCGCCGAAGTTGATCGCGTAGCTGAGCAGCGAGGTCTTGTCGCTTTGCACGTCGGCCTGGTCGATACGCAATAAGGTGTGACCGAACATCGAGGACGGGCTGTTCAGGTAGGCAGCGGGGAAGATCATCACCGCGCTGTGGGGCGAAACGTCCTTGAACCACTGGGTGTAATCGCTGCAGTTGACCGCAGGCAGGTTCGTCAGGCCGAGCTGCGCCTTCAGCCAGCGGGTGCGCGCCGGGTACACGCATTGGGCGTGTTGCTGACCAGCGCTGGCCGGGCCGTACAGGGCTTGCAGCGTGGCGGTCAGCTCGCGGTCGGGATGTTCGTTGCCGTCGGGTGCGAGGAAGAATTTCTTGTCGCTGATGTAACTGCGCCAGCCACCGAGCTTGGCGGTTTCGTAGTGACCCAGGGAAATCCAGAAGCGGTCATTGGCCAGTTGCTGCAAACGTTGAGGGTCGACATGAGGCGCGGCGGACAGCGGGGCGCACACACAGAGCGCCAGCCAGGCAAGGCGTTTGAGCATAGTCGGCTACTTGGAAAGTCGAAAAATAAAGACCGGAGGGGCCCCAAAAAGAAAACCCGCTCCCCGAAAGGAGCGAGTGGTGTCGAGCTTAAGCTTGAGTTGCGTACTTGGCCAGGCGAGGGTCGTTTTTCAGCACGGCCAGGGTATTGGTATGCACGTCTTCTGCCGTCACGTCAGCCTTGCTGAAGATCTGCTGGAAGTGCTCGTGGGTCACAGCGGAGAAGTGTGCGCGATCTTCCGGCGCCACACCCAGTACCACGGCGTAGGTGGTCAGCGCTTCGCCCTGACCCTTGGCCATGTCTTCGGACAGCTCGTTCATCATGCCATTCATGGCCAGCCAGGACTTGCCACCGTAGGTCAGCGCTGCGTTGGTCGAGCAGCCGTTGGTGCCGGAGGTCATGCCGAAGGTGGCGTTGCCGGAAGTGCCGTTGGTGGTGGATGCGAGGAAGTGGGCCGGAGTGCCACGCTGACCTTCGAACAGCATGTTGCCCCAACCGCAATCCGGGCCGCCCGGCGCCTGAGCCATGGCGTTGATGGATACAGCGGTGAAGAGAGTACCGAGAAGAATCCGTTTCATAGCTATGTTCTCTTTATGTGCATACCAATGGACAGGGTCTGGCCCCTACAGCAGCCAGTGGGCCGGTTATTGTTCCAGCCGCGCAGTTTGGAGTTTAGGCACGATCCGAGGGTTCCGTGGCATTTTGCAAAAACATTACTGCAAACCCGTTGCTTGCGGGGCTCTGCCCTGGGTTGGTCCCTCGACTATGCTTTGGCCTCAGGCGCTCCTTGCCAGTCAGGTACGGGCAGCGCCAGAATGCCGCTATCTGCCCCGCCTGATGTAAGGAAGCCCGATGCCTGATCCTGTTGCTGCCAGCTTGCGTCTAGCGCCCGAAGCGCTGACCCGTCCGTTTTCCGCTGAACAGTTCAGCTTCTCTACCACCAATGATCTGGAGCCCTTCCGCGGTGTGCTTGGCCAGGAACGTGCGGTCGAAGCATTGCAGTTCGGTGTGGCGATGCCACGCCCCGGCTACAACGTATTTGTCATGGGGGAGCCCGGCACCGGCCGGTTCTCGTTCGTCAAACGCTACCTCAAGGCCGAAGGCAAGCGCATGCAGACCCCGTCGGACTGGGTCTATGTCAATAACTTCGATGAACCCCGCGAGCCGCGCGCCCTGGAACTGCCGTCGGGCACCGCCGGCACCTTCATTGGCGATATCAATGGCCTGATCGACAACCTGCTGGCGACGTTTCCGGCGGTGTTCGAGCATCCGTCCTATCAACAGAAAAAAAGCGCCATCGACCGCGCCTTCAACCAGCGCTACGACCGTGCCCTCGATGTAATCGAGCGGCTGGCGCTGGAAAAAGATGTCGCGCTGTACCGTGACAGCAGC
Source organism: Pseudomonas sp. HB05 (assembly GCF_016756915.1). Lineage (NCBI taxonomy): Bacteria > Pseudomonadati > Pseudomonadota > Gammaproteobacteria > Pseudomonadales > Pseudomonadaceae > Pseudomonas > Pseudomonas sp. HB05. The sequence continues at coordinate 1,996 of NZ_JAESPG010000008.1, read as the reverse complement.
AACATCGCCTTCACCCCGATGAGCGAAGGCAAGGCCTTGGACGAGGCGGAGTTCGCCCAGCTGCCGGAGGCCGAGCGCGAGCGATTCCATGAGGATATTTCCGGCCTGGAGGAGCGCCTGAACGAAGAACTCGCCAGCCTGCCGCAGTGGAAACGCGAGTCCAACAACCAGTTGCGTCACCTCAACGAAGAAACCATCACCCTGGCCTTGCAACCATTGCTGGCGCCGTTGTCGGAGAAATACGCCGAGAACGCCGCCGTGTGCGGTTACCTGCAAGCCATGCAGGTCTATCTGCTCAAGACAGTGGTCGAGCAGTTGGTGGATGACAGCAAGACCGACGCCGTCGCCCGCAAGCTGCTGGAAGAGCAATACGCGCCGAGCCTGGTCGTCGGCCATCCGGCGAGCGGTGGCGCCCCGGTGGTGTTCGAGCCGCACCCGACCTACGACAACCTGTTTGGCCGAATCGAGTACAGCACCGACCAAGGTGCGCTCTACACCACGTATCGACAGTTGCGTCCGGGTGCCCTGCACCGTGCCAACGGCGGTTTCCTGATCCTCGAAGCGGAAAAAATGCTCGGCGAGCCGTTCGTGTGGGATGCGCTCAAGCGCGCCCTGCAGTCGCGCAAGCTGAAAATGGAATCGCCGCTGGGCGAGCTGGGTCGCTTGGCCACGGTGACCCTGACGCCGCAACACATTCCGTTGCAGGTCAAGGTCGTGATCATCGGCGCGCGCCAGCTCTATTACGCTTTGCAGGACCTGGATTCGGATTTCCAGGAGATGTTTCGCGTGCTGGTGGATTTCGACGAAGACATCCCGATGGGCGACGAGAGCCTGGAGCAGTTTGCCCAGTTGCTCAAGACCCGAACCTCGGAAGAGGGCATGGCACCGCTGACCGCTGATGCGGTGGCGCGCCTGGCCACCTACAGTGCACGCCTGGCCGAGCATCAGGGGCGCTTGTCGGCGCGGATTGGCGATCTGTTCCAGCTGGTCAGCGAGGCGGATTTCATTCGCCAACTGGCCGGTGACGAGATGACCGACGCCGGCCACATCGAACGTGCGCTCAAGGCCAAGGCCACCCGCACCGGGCGCGTTTCGGCGCGAATCCTCGACGACATGCTGGCGGGGATCATTCTCATCGACACCGACGGCGCGGCCGTGGGCAAGTGCAACGGGTTGACGGTGCTGGAAGTGGGCGACTCGGCGTTTGGCGTGCCAGCGCGGATTTCCGCCACGGTGTACCCGGGCGGCAGCGGTATCGTCGACATCGAACGAGAGGTCAACCTAGGCCAGCCGATTCACTCCAAGGGGGTGATGATCCTGACCGGATACCTGGGCAGCCGGTATGCCCAGGAGTTCCCGCTGGCGATTTCAGCCAGTATCGCCCTGGAGCAATCCTACGGTTATGTGGACGGCGACAGTGCGTCCCTTGGGGAAGCTTGCACGCTGATCTCGGCCTTGTCGAAGACCCCGTTGAAGCAATGCTTCGCCATCACCGGCTCGATCAACCAGTTCGGTGAAGTGCAGGCGGTGGGCGGGGTCAACGAGAAGATCGAAGGCTTCTTCCGCCTCTGCGAAGCCCGCGGGCTTACGGGCGAGCAAGGGGCGATCATTCCCCAGGCCAACGTCGCGACCCTGATGCTCGACGAGAAAGTGCTGGCGGCCGTGCGCGCCGGGCAGTTCCATGTCTATGCCGTGCGCCAGGCCGACGAAGCCCTGAGCCTGCTTGTGGGCGAGCCCGCTGGCGAACCGGACGAGAACGGCGAGTTCCCGGAGGGCAGCGTCAATGCCCGCGTGGTGGAACGGCTGCGGGTCATCGCGGAAATGATCAGCGAGGACGATATCAAGGAAGCGGAAAAGGAAATGGCGCAGCAGGCGCTGGTGGAAGCCAAGCCGGCTTGATGTTCTGATGGCGATCTAATTGTGGGAGCGGGCTTGCTCGCGAAAGCGGATTGTCAGTCGACATTGTCGTTGGCTGACACACCGCTTTCGCGAGCAA